>JAJDDM010000001.1 GCA_029260315.1 Phycisphaerales bacterium
CGCCTGCAACTCCGGCGGCGGCCGTTCCACTCAAGACCACGCTGCATCCCGGCGTCCAAGGCTCGCGTGCTCACGCACGCGGCTCCGACCGGGCGACCAGCCCGCATCACGCCAAGGCCTCCCTCAACACACGCAGGGAGCACACCGATACGCCCGGTCGCCGACCACAATGGATAGCTTCGCCACCCTCTTCTCCCCCCCTACACTTGCCTTTGGACGGAGCCGCCCACATGCCGACGCCGGTCAAGGAATCACACACCAAGTTCCAGGATTCCCCCGCCGACGCCCCGTCGCCGGACGCTGTCGATGCGCAGGAGCCCGAAGAGACGCTCCTCAACGCCCCAACCGACGAGCCCATCGCCCCGCCCAAGCGCTCGCTCACCGACCGCATCGAAGCCTTTCTCAGCCGCCTGAGCACCCGCAACAACTTCTGGCACCGCGTCTGTTCGCTCATCTGGCTGCCCTACGCCTTCCGTTCCGGCATCCGCATGAAGCGCCTCAACACCGATACGTTCCAGGCCGTCCTCCCCTACAAAAAGTTCAACCGCAACTGGTACAACGCCATGGCAGGCGCGGCACTCGTCGGCAACTCCGAGATCGCCGGCGGCATGTACATCTTCGGCGTCGCCGGCGGCGCGTACACCGTCGTCTGCAAGGACCTCCACTACCGCTTCCTCCGCCCCTGCTTCGGCCCGGCCCTCTACCGCGTCCATCCCAAGGATGACATCGAGGCCCTCGCCGCCACCGGCAAGGAGTTCAACATCACCCTCACGATGGACGTTGTCCAGCAGCTCCCGCGGGCCGACACACTGCCCAAGGTCCGCGAGAAGCGCGTCGGCCGCGTCACCGTCACCTTCCACGCCACGCCCAAGAGCCACCAAAAAGAGAAACGAGGGAGCCTCAAGGCCTCCAAGCAGACGGTGCGTGAGGGCGAGGCCATCGACATTCGCGAGTAGCACCGCCGCGGCAGCGGCGGCTCATTCGGGGCGGCGGCTATCAGCCGCCGATCGACCCAGCCGGTATCCAATCAATTCACGCCCAATCACCCAGGGGTGGCGGGCGTCTCGCTCGCACCGGCTTCCAGCCGGTAAGGGTTCAGAGCCGCGTGCGTCACCACGCGAACCTGCGACGCCCGTGCGCGCCGGTACATCACGCCCTTCACGGATCCTCGGGACTCAAGTCCACGCTCTGCCGCAATGCACGCCCGATGTCCGCGTGCTCACGCACGCGGCTCAGTCCATACCATGCCCCCCGTGCCCAAGCTCACAACATCCCTCAAGACCCTCTCCTGGGCCGCCTACCTCGCCTGCTCCTGGACCTGGTGCATCGGCATGTTCCTGCCGATCCTCCTCCTGCGCGACTACGGTCCCTGGGGCTTTGTCGTCTTCGCCGTCCCCAACGTCCTCGGTGCCGCGGCGATGGGGTTCGTGCTCACGAGACGCGTCAGCCACCGACTCGTTCAAGCACATAAGGTCCTGATTTCTGCATTCAGCATCGTGACAGTCGCCTACCACTTTTTTTTCGTCCTATGGCTTACTGACTCAGGCATTTTCATGCGAGCCGGCGACGCCACAGGCATTGCACGCATCTCGCCCACAGTTATGGCGCTACTGCCCGTGCTGGGAATCTCGACGTGGTTGCTGCTTCGGCCCGCATCGGATCGTCGCCAGCGCACGATTGCCACGGTCACTTGGATGCTCTCGATGCTCACAATCATGCTCAGCTTCGCACACGATGTTCGCGTCGATCGACCACCATCTCAGCCATTCAGTTTGGTAGGACTCGCGCCGGTGTCCTTCTTCGGATTCCTCCTCTGCCCATACCTCGATGCCACATTTCATCACGTCCGTCGTTCGACGAACAGGGAAGCCGGACGAGTCGCGTTCGCCCTTGGTTTTGGGGTTTTCTTTGCGCTCATGATCCTCGGCACTCTCACCTATCGAGACGCTCTGATGAGCATGATCCACCCGGAAGCAAGCTTTCGACATGTGAGTCCGTTTGAGTTTGATAGCTTGATCTTCCATCTGATGCTTCAAATGACGTTCACGGTGATCGTGCATGCGATCATGTTGAGACGCCTCGGTTTACGGCCCTTGTCGCTCGCACTGCCCGCACTTATCGGTGTAGTCGCTGGGTTTTCGACCAGACTGTTCGACACGTTTCCGGCGCTCGGCATGACCACCGGCGAACTCACCTACCGCCTCTTCCTCTCCTTCTACGGCCTCGTCTTCCCCGCCTACGTCTATCTCTGCATGGTCCCCACCCCCGACCGCCACGCCGGCCTCGCGGGCCCCAGCGGGCGGCGCAAGCGCAACACCTGGCTCGCAAGCGTCGCCATCGCCGCCCCCTTCTTCTGGATGGGCTTCATCGAACGCCGCGAGCTCTTCCTCCTCCCGGGCCTTGCCATCATCCTCCTCGCCCGCCTCACCCTCCCCGCAGGCCCGGGCCTGCCCAAGCGCACCTCGCGCGGCGGCGAGGCCGATCCGCTCGCACCGGCTCCCGGCCGGTCAGAGCCGCGGGCGTGAGCACGCGAACCTTCGACGCACAACAACCCGTCGCCGCCGCCTGCACGGTCTCGTCGCCCGATCGCCTAAAGCCAGAGCGGACGGAAACGCAAGAACCGCGGACGCCCAAGGTCCGCGTGCTCACGCCCGCGGCTCCGACGGCCCGTTCCGCGACACAACTTCCGCGTTTCGCTGCATCATCTCCAGACTCGCCCGCTTCATCGAGCTCTTCCGGAACGCGCCCCGCCGATCCTCCTCACTCCACCCGAGCACCTCCAACAGGTCGAACGAATCCCGCCGGGGCGCGTACGCCTCGTGCGCCTCGCCCACATCCGCCCCGTCACTCCTCGCCGAGTTGTGCGGACACACATCCTGGCACACATCGCACCCGAAGATCCAATCGCCGATCTGCTCGTGAAACGCCGGCGCGATCTCGGACCGATGCTCGATCGTCAGATAGCTGATGCACCGCGACGCATCGACCGAGTACTCACTGATGCACCCCGTCGGACACGCCTTGATGCACCGCGTGCACGACCCGCAATGATCCGCCACGCGCTGCGATTCCCCGGCAACCTCCAGATCCAGCGTCGTCATGACCCCGCCCAGCAGCAGCCAGCTCCCCCGCCTCGGATGGATCAGGAGCGTGTGCTTGCCGATCCACCCGAGCCCCGCCCGCAGCGCCAGCTCCCGCTCCAACACTGGCGCAGTATCCACGAACGCCCGGAACTCATCTCCCGGGTGCTCAGCCCGCAGCCCATCGCACAGCGCGTGCAGGCGCTTTTTCATCACGATGTGGTAATCGTCCCCACGCGCATACCGCGCGATCTTCCCCCGCCCGCCCGTGCTGCCTCCCTCGCCGTCCTCGCCCGTCTCCCCCCGCACCCCATACAGATACGCGACCATGATAGCGCACCAGGCTCCCCCCAGCAGCTTAGCCGGCGCCACCCCGATC
>JAJDDM010000002.1 GCA_029260315.1 Phycisphaerales bacterium
CAAGCAGTCCCTTGGGTAGATCGGCTCTCCGAGCCGATTTCCCCGCCGCCGGCCCGGCGGGCAGGGACGGGTAGGGTGCTCGGGGTAGATCGGCTCTCCGAGCCGGTGGTTCCCCGGACCGCGTTGGCAACAACGCGGCCAGAGAAATGGTCGCCCAGGATGCGGCAACGGGATCTTCGGACCCTCGAGCCCGCCGTCACAGACGGCGCCATCCGGACAGAACTCGGCTTACACGCTGCGCCGACCACCAATCGCGGGCCTCTGGGCAATCCCAGGGGCCCGCGGCCTTTTCCAGACCGCACACTTTGCCGAGATACCCACCGATGAATATCGCGACATTCATCCGGGCCAGCGGCGCCGCCCACCGTCGATTCAACGGCGACCTCCGCGTCGCCCTCGGCGGGCACGCCGAGATGCTGCTCCCCAACGCCCAGTTCTTCTGCGCCGCCGGCGTCATCGCCTCTCACCACAACCAGTCCGAGCACGCCAAGGCCGGCCAGGCCTACGCGATCCTCCGCCAGGACGCCTCGGTGTACCTCTCCAAGAAGGGCTTCGCCAGTGCCGGCGAGCACTTCGACAGCCGCGTCCAGATCCTCGTCGACGCATGGCTGACGGATCTCTCGCTCAACAACCGCGTCTCGCGCCATCTCGCCGAGGTGTTCAGCGCCCTGTGCACGACCGATCGGACCGACGTCCGCCGAGGCGATCTCGTCCCCTCGCTCAGCACGCTGGAGCACATGGAAGAGATATCCGAACTCACCGACGAGGGCCGCAAGCTCATCGAGAAGGCCCGCAGCGACCCGCGCGCGATCCCGATCCCCATCGACGGCAAGCCCCTCTGGAAGATCCAGGAGCACCTCTGCGCCTGCTACAAGGCGTTCCTGGCGGGGTTGGATGATCCATCCAGCCGCCTCTTCGCGGCGTGACCTTGGTGGCGCCGGCTTCCAGCCGGTCGCGCGGTACCGAATTCACCTTCAAATCTCGGCACTGAATCGACGGTGAGCATGGCGCAAGTCAGAGAGGCAGCCATTCGAGCGTCGAAAGACGTGGGTTTCACTCGCAATCCAAATCTGATACCCTCCATAGAGACTATGGCAGCCACCAGGGGAAGGTGTGACGCGTGTGGGAAGGATCCTCGGGTTCTGAAGACGCTTCTCGACGGTCGGAATGTTTGCAGAACGTGCCTACGGGTATTGCGGCCTCCCCGTCCAGACCACCTCGCAACCTACAAACAGCTCGACGAACTCAGACGAAAGGGACTGCATGTCACCTTGGACACGCAAAAGTCAGATGTTCCTCGACTTCGACGTGTTGCCCGCGCTCGCGGCCTCGGCATCAGGGGCGTGAATGAGGCCACGACAAATCACGAGTTAGATCGCATTGCGGCAAAGCGCGGTGGATACTATGAGTTTCATTCAAAGATTCGCGGCGTCAGCAAATACCAGTCCGGAGTCGCGCGCTGTGTCAAAGGCATGCAGTTGGTTGTGCTGAGAGAGCCCTCGAATCCACACGATCAGAACGCGATAGCTCTGTTCACTCCCAAGAGGTTCTTGCAATCGTCAAAGCAGGTAGGGTATCTCTCAGCGGAACTCGCGGTTGAGTACGCTCCAAAGATTGATAGGGGGCGGGTTATCCAGGTCTTTGTGTCGCAGAAGACCGGCAAGGACAAGAGAACGCGCGGCGTCAACATACTCGTTCGAGAACGTCGCTTGGCTTTTTGAAAAGATCACATTCGCCCCACCACACAAACAATAAACCCCTCTTCGTCCTCCACCTCAGTCGTCGGCAGCGCATACGCATTCCCCTCCTCATCCATCGCATCGGGCATCTTGTTGTACACGTCGGCGGAGGCGAACCCCGCCTCGCACATCGCGTCTCGCAGCTCCGGCACACTCCACAGCCGCCAGTGATACACGAACGCCTCGTGCACCTCCTCCTCGATCGTGCCGCCGCGATCGACGCGAAAGTGCAGCGCGTTCTCGACCATGCCGGTCAGCGGATTCGCCTCGCGCTGCTCCCAGGTGTACCGAACCCGCCGCCCATCGGGGGCCCGGTGCATCCGATGGACGTGCCCGATCCGATACGCCGCGTCGCCGCCGTAGGTGTCGCAGATAAACACGCCCCCTGCCCCGAGGCGTTCGCGGCAGCGCGTCAGATACGCCACGAGATCGCCCCGATCGTGGATCTCGCCGATCGAAAAGTTCCCGACGAAAATCAGATCGCCCCGCGCTTCGCTGCTCCTCGCGTCCTCCCGCCGCAGCGCGAGCCGGGGCGTCCCGCCCCGCGCCGCCCGTGCGAGGACATCCTCATCGAGATCGGTCCCGATCGCCGACCCGCCCTCGACCATCTCGCACCACGCCCGGCTCAGCGCCGCCGTGCCGCAGAAATCCTCGCAGAGGACGCGCGGGTCTTGCTCGTGCATCGCCCGCAGGAACGGCACGAGATCCCGCGCCGACTGCACGCACAGCTCATACAAGTCGTGACGATCCATCGCCAAGGCTAGGTCCGCCGCCGCTCAGCCCAACACCCAGACGAGCCCGCCGACGCCCGCAAGCAGAACAATCCCCACGAGCATCATCAGGACCGTCCGCCCGGGATGCGATCGCCACCTGTCTCGCTCGGCCGCATCTCCCTCCTGATTCAGGGGCGAGGAGATCACCACCCACGCGATGAGATCATCCCAGATCACGCCGAATCTTGCCGAATCATGCCATCCGGACCCACTTGATCAGCGTCCGGAAGTTCGGCGGCTTGCCGTACATGAGCACGCCGATGCGGAAGATCTTGGCGGTCGCCCAGATGGCCACATAGACGCTCAAGATCCCCAGCGCGATGGTGGCGGGGATCTGCCACAGCGGGATCGGCTCGCTCGCGGCCAACCGGATCACCATCGCGAACGGGCTGATCGGCGGAATAAAGCTCACCACCGTCGAGAACACCGAGTTCGGGCTGCGCGTCAGCGGCGCGAACAGGATCAATGGAATGATGAGCACCATCATCACCGGCGTCAGCAGGCTCTGGGCCTCCATGATCTCGGTCACGGCGCTCCCGATCGCCGCCATCAGCGTCCCCATCAGCAGGAACGCGATGAAGAAGTAGACCACGAGCAATCCGAGATCGGCGACGTCGATCAGGTAAAGGTAGTTGAACTGATTCAGCGCCACGAGGCCGACGGTGACATAGATCGCGAGGATCGTCAGCGCCACGCACATCTGGCCGAGGATCTTGCCGGTCATGAGCTGGCGCGGGCTGACGGCGCTGAGCAGCACCTCCATGACGCGGCTGGATTTCTCCTCGATCACCGTCATCATCAGGAACTGCCCACCGTTCATGACACTGATCCACAGCAGCATCATGAATCCCATCGCCATCCAGATGTTCTGCTCGCCGCTCAGGCTGTCGCGCTCGCCCTCGGGCGTCACCTCGACCGGCTTGACCGGTAAGACGCTGGTGAGCGCGGTGATCGCCTCGCGATCCTGGCCCGCGGCCCGCACCCGCGCCTCGACGATCGCGTCCACGACCTTCTGGCGCAGGGGCCCTTGGAACCGATCGTCCAGCTTCGGCTTGATGAACGCCTCATAGCTGCCGAACTTCACTTGTTCATCTTGCTCTTGCTCTTGCTCCTGCACCTGGCCCGGGTCCTGCTCTTGTTCTTGATTCTCATCTGCTCCCGGCTCTGGTGTCTGGTTTGCCTCCGGCTCTTCGGTCGTGCCGAACACCGCCTCACGATCAATCACCACCAGCGCCAGACGCGATCCGTCCTTGGTCGTCCCCGTCTTCATCTCGTCCTTGAGCGACTCGATATCCGCGTCGGGCGCCGCAATCACAACGTCGATCTCCGGCACGTCGCCGAGCATCTGCTCGGTGATCTTCGAGGCCGCCGCTTTCCCGGCCTCGCCAAACTGTGACTCCATCGCCTTTTCCGTGCCCTCGCTCTGCGCCGCGTGCTCCGCGGCGAGCGTCTCGGGCCGGTAGGCCTGTTTCAGCATCGACCCGATCGTCACGCCGCCCTCGCCCTCCCAGCCCGTGCGATCGACCAGCACGATCGACCCCACATACTTCGGCGGCTTGTCATCAATGAGCCTCGGCAGCAGGATGATCAGCACCGTCATGAGCGCCGGGAAGACCAGCACCCCGAACATGAACCCCTTGGTGCCCGCGGTCGCGATGTACTCACGCCTGGCGACATCGAAGATCTTCACGACAAGCCCTCCTGGCGGAGATCGACGCCGCTCGCGCCCCGCAACTCCTCGCGAATCTCCGCCGCCGATCGCTCCGACCCGCCGACCGCGACATCCACGAACACGTCCTCCAGCGTCGGCCTCTTGATCTCGATCCGTCGCACCGCCACGCTCGACGCGATCCTCGCGATCACGTCGCTCGGGTCGTCCCCGTTCCGGATCGCAACGACCGTCGCCCCGTTCAGCGACGAGATGTCGCCCACACCCTCGATCGATCGCAGAACGGAGAGATCATGGCCCGAATCCCGCGCCTCCACGAGCAACTCCCGCGGCGTGTACCGGTCACGAATCGCGTCCAGCGAGTCGTCCAGCATCTTCTGCCCATGGTCGATCATCACGATGTGATCGCACAACTGCTCGGCCTGGTGCATCACATGCGTGCTGAAGATGATCGTCGCCCCGCGCTCGTGCTGTTCCATGAACAGGTCGCGCATCAGCCGCATATTCACCGGGTCCAATCCGCTGAACGGCTCGTCGAGGATCAGCAGCTCCGGCTCGTGCAGCACGCAGGAGATAAACTGTACCTTCTGCTGCATCCCCTTGCTCAGCTCCTCGCACTTCTTCTTGATCTCCGCTTCCAGCCCCACCCGCTCCAGCCAGTCGTGGATCCGCTTGTTCAGGGCCGCGCCCCCGTCAAGCCCCTTAAGCCGCCCCATGTAGGACAGGAACGAGCCGACGCGCATTTTGCGATAGACGCCGCGCTCCTCGGGCAGATACCCGATCCGATCCTTGCTCTCCACCGCGCTGGCTTTGCCCAAGACGCTCAGCCGCCCCGAATCCGGGAAGATGATGCTCATCACCATCCGGATCGTCGTGGTCTTGCCGGCGCCATTGGGGCCGATGAATCCGTACATCGCGCCCTGCCCGACCCGCAGATCCAGCCCGTCCACGGCGGTCTTCTCGCCGAACGTCTTGGTCACGCCCTCAATGATGATCGCGTCGCTCAAATCAACCTCCACGAGTCCCAATCTCAGGCCCGACCGTCAGGAAGAGCGTCTCCTCTTCCTTCCCCGACTCCCACGCCTCGTCTTCACGCCAAACGCGGAAGGATCACTGACGGGCCAGTCCGGTGCCCAAACGAGGCCCGCCGACACCAACCCCACGCCCCAAGACCGGGGATGCCCCCTCCTTGGGATCTGTGCCTCCCTATTTTCTCGGCATGGCAATTCGCCTCCAGGACATCCCCAAGGCCCTGTTCGAGCGACTCGACGCGTTGGCGGCCCAGCACCTGGCCCTTTCCGAGCAGCTTGAGAACCCCGACGTGCTCGCCGACCATCGACAGGTCCGCGATCTGAGCATCAAGAAGGCGGCCCTGGACGAGACGGTGGGGGGATACCAGCAGCTCCGCGGCCTGATCGAGGAGCACGACGAGTTGCAGGCCTCCGCCGCGGATGATCCCGAGCTCGCCGAGATGGCCAAGGAGGAGATCCCGCGTCTCGAATCCGAGGCCGAACGCGTCTTCGAGGCTCTCAAGGCGAGTCTGGTCAACAGCGACGATCGGCGGATCGCCAGCATCATGCTCGAAATCCGCGCCGGCACCGGCGGCGACGAGGCCGGGCTCTGGGCCCGCGATTTGCTCGCCATGTACTCCGCCTACGCCAAAGCCCGCGGCTGGAAGCTCGAGACTCTCGAGATCACCGAGGACCCCGGTCTCGGCGGCGTCCGGCACGCGATCCTGAATGTCCAGGGCGAGGGCGTCTTCGCCGAGCTTGTCAACGAGGCCGGCGTCCACTCTGTCAAACGCGTCCCCGCGACCGAGACCCAGGGTCGGATTCATACCTCAACCGCGACGGTCGCCGTGCTCCCAGAGCCCGAGGAGGTCGAGGTCCAGATCGATTGGGACAACGACGTGATCGAGCACATCACCACCGCCCAGGGCCCCGGCGGGCAGAATGTCAACAAAGTCGCCACCGCCGTGCATCTGGTCCACGAGCCCACCGGCGTCGAGGTCCGGATGCAGGAGAGTAAGAGCCAGCACCAGAACCGCGAGAAGGCCCGCCGCCTGCTCAAGGCCCGCCTCTATGAGCTGGAGCGGGCCAAGATCGAGGCCGAGCGAGCCGCGGAGCGCAAGGGGCAGATCGGGGCTGGCGGGCGCAGCGAGAAGATCCGGACCTACCGCTACCAGGAGGGCATCGTCGTGGACACCCGCCTGGAGCAGCGGTTCCACAAGGACCGTATTCTGGCGGGCGAACTCGGTCCGATGATCGAGGCGCTGACCGAGCACGAGACGGCCAGGCGGCTCGCGGATTTGTAGGCCCAACGCCGTGAAGGACTTCCAATGACAGATTCCGACGCGCCTCGTGCGAGCAGCATTCCGCTTTCGCCGACCAAACGCAACGAGCGTATCCTCGCTCTCGACGCCGCTCGCGGCCTGGCGATCCTCGGCGTCTTCTGCGTCAACGTTCAGGTCATGGCGATGCCCCTGGCCGAGATCTTCAGTCCCAAGATCCCCGACGGCGCGTCCACGCTCGATATCGCAGCATGGGCCTTCACCAAGATCTTCTGCGAAGGCAAGTTCTACCCGCTCTTCAGCATGCTCTTCGGCATGGGCTTTATCCTGCTCATCGACCGCGCCCGCGCCAAGGGCGTCTCGCCCGTCCCGCTCTACGCCCGCCGGATCCTCATTCTCTTCGCCTTCGGCGCGCTGCACGTCATCCTGCTCTGGTACGGCGATATCCTGCTCATGTACAGCCTCTGCGCCATCGGTCTGCTCCTCGCGCGAAACGCCTCGGCACGCGTGCTCGCGATCCTCGGCGCGATCTTCCTGGGCCTCTCGGTCCTCACCGCGGTTGTTGGCATGTTGCTGATGCCCGTGCCGGAGGCAGCAGATGAGGGCGGACAGGCCTCGGGCGAGGTTCTCGTGGAGCCCGGGCTTGAAAGCGATCCGCCCGAACCAGCTCCCGCGAGCGATTCGCAGGCCGCGTCTCCCTTCCGATACCCGATCGATCCAAACCGCTCGCCCGCCGAGCAGCTCTGGGAAGGGCTTGATGACGACCCGTCGGTCTTGGATGACGCCACCGCCTGGGCCGAGCTCGAGACGCGCGCGACCCGTGAAGGACCGTTCTCAGAGGCATTGGTTTTCCGACTGATCCATTACCTCATGTTCCTGACGTTCGCGCTTCCCTTCGGCTTCGGTCCGAGCATCCTGGCGATGTTCTTCTTCGGCGCAGCAATCATGCGCTCAAAGGCCCTGGAGAATCCCAAGTTCCTGCTCAAGGGCGTCGTCCTCGGGATGACGATCGGCCTGCCTTCTGCCGTGCTGTTCCTGCTCATCGGCACGCGCGTCAGTCAGGAGACCGCCGGCTACCTCGCCGCGCTTGCCTACGCGACGTACCCCGTGGTCAGCCTCATGTACCTCTCGGCGATCGCGATGCTCGCCCGATCGACTGCGAAGGGCCTGCCGAAGCTGCTCGCCCCCGTCGGTCGCATGGCCCTGACCAACTACCTCATGGACTCGCTCGCGTTCGCCATCATCACGCACCACTGGGGCTTCGCCCTCTTCGCGACGCTTTCACGCGCCGAGATGCTCGGCCTCGTGTTCGCAATCTTCCTCGCCCAGATCGCCCTCAGCCATCTGTGGCTTCGCTTCTTCCGCTTCGGTCCGATGGAGTGGATCTGGCGCTCGCTCACCTACCTGCGGATACAGCCGATGCGCAAGACCCCGCCCCAGGACGCGATGCTGTGACAGTTTCCGGCGGGTGACGATGCGGACCGACCCCGTCGCGATGACGGAGTCGTCTCGGCGTGATGAGAGAAGAAACAGGCGACAGGTATCAGGCGTGGGCAATCCGCCCTTGCGGCTCCTTCGCGACCGCGACAACACGCGAGATCTGGTACACCGCCGACACGCCCACGAGCAGATACACCACCCGCGCCAGCATCGCGTCGCTGCTGCCGAAGATCGCGGCGACGAGGTCGAACTGCGCCGCCCCGACCAGCCCCCAGTTCAGCCCACCGACGATGACGAGCACGAGTGTCAGAACGTTCAGAGCCTTCATGATGGTTCTCCTGGTTGAGGGTCTGCGATAGTGGGGGTTTCGAGCCCCGCGACGATCGGATTCACGACCTCCGTCGCGGCACCGCCCGTCTCAGCAATCAGCCCGCCTCGCCAACGCCCGATAGAGTCTGTCGATGCCATCGCTCATCGCCGTGCCCATCATGGTCGCCGACGCCGACTCGGCCCTCGCCGACGCGAACCTTGCCCGCGACCACGGCGCGGACCTCGTCGAACTCCGCCTCGATGAGTTCTTCGACGGCGACAACGCGCCCGAAGTACTCGATCTGGTCGAGCACACGCCCTTGCCCTGCATCGCGACCTGCCGCCCGACCTGGGAGGGCGGGCAGTACGCGGGCGACGAAGACGCTCGGATCAACCTCTTCGAGCGGCTCATCGCCGGCGAATCCCCGCCGCGGCACATCGACATCGAACTCGCGGCATTCGACCGGACGCCCAACCTGGCATCAAGGCTTGGCGACGCGCTCGCCGCGCCGGGAGACCGAGCGCCGAGCCTCATCGTCTCGATCCACGACTTCGATGCCCGCCCGCCGGATCTCACCCGCCGCCTTCTCAAGGCGCGCGAACTGAAGATCGCCCGGGTCATCAAGGTCGCCCATCGGGCCCGCTCGCTGCGCGACAATCTCGAGATGTTCGATCTTCTCGCCACGCGCGACCGCCCGATGATCGCCCTGGCCATGGGCGAGTTCGGGCTCATCTCCCGCGTGCTCGCGCCCAAGTTCGGCGGATATCTCACCTTCGCGTCCCTCCGCGAATCCTCGACAACCGCCCCTGGCCAGCCCACCGTCCGCGAACTGTTCGACCTCTACCGCTTCAACTCGATCACGCCCGAGACCTCGCTCTACGGCGTCGTCGGCTGGCCCGTCGCCCACTCGCTCAGCCCCCACGTCCACAACGCGGCGTTCGAGCACGCCGGGCTCGACGCCGTGTACCTGCCCCTGCCCATCGCCGCCGGCGGCAACGCCCAGGACTCATTCACGAGCCTCAAGGCGACACTGCTCGAGCTGCTCGGCACGCCGTCGCTCCATCTCCGCGGCCTGAGCGTCACGCTCCCGCACAAGGAGGGTCTGGTCGCACTCGCCCGGGAGCAGGACTGGCGAATGGACTCCTGCGCGGCCCGCGTCGCCTCGGCCAACACGCTCACCGTGCGCCCCGATGCCGTCACGGTCACCAACACCGATGCCCCCGCCGCCATCGCCTGCCTGCAAGACGCCGCCATCGACCCGGCCGGCTCGCGGATCGCCGTGCTCGGCGCCGGCGGCGTCGGGCGCGCCCTCGCAATCGCCCTCGCCGACGCCGGCGCAAAGGTCTTTCTCGCTAATCGGACTGCGGAGCGCGCCCAGGCTGTCGCCGACCACGCCGCTCGTCTCGACCCGCCGCCGACGGGCTCGATCGAGCCGATGACGATCACCGACGTGCCCACGGACGCCCACGCCTACATCAACGCGACCCCCCTCGGCATGCCCTCCGGCAAGAATCCCGAGGATTCCCCGTTAGCCGATCGGTTCATCCAACGTTTGCATCCGGGAACAGTTTTGTTCGATACGGTGTATAGAAAGGGACCGACGCCCATGCTCAAGGCCGCCCACGATGCGGGTTTGCGAGCGATCACGGGGCTGGACATGTTCATTCGCCAGGCCGCGGCCCAGCTCGAAGGCTGGACCCAACGCCCGGCACCGACGGGGCTGATCGAGCAGCTCGCACGCGCGCGGCTCGAAGACTGACCCGTCGATCGAAGGAGCAACGCACACGGCGGCGAGCCCGCGATCGGGAGAGCTATCGCCGCGCCTGAACGCAGATCAAACCCACGCCTGAGCACCGCCGGAGCCACGCCATGCCCGCCCAGCCCATCTCCAAGTCCGATGCCCAGCCCAGCCCGAACGTGCTCTACCCATACCTCCTGCTCATCGCCCTCGCCGACGTGTACTTCACCGCCCGCATCCTCGATCTCGGCGGCAGCGAGATCAACGCCTTCGCCAACCAGATCCTCCAGCACGCCGGCGTGCTCGGCCTGCTGACGCTCAAGCTCACCTCGGTCCTCATCGTCTTCCTGACGTGCGACTACATCGCGCGTCGCGGCGACCGCCGGGCCCTGCGACTCGCCCAGATCGGCATCGCCATCAACATCTTCCCCGTCGTGGTAGGGGGCTCCCAACTCGCGGCGTACCTCGTGCGAACGGGCGGCCTCGCCTAACACTCGCTCACTCACACCTTGCAACGCCAGTCTCTCCTCCCCACTCGATCCAATCCGAGCACCGGGCAACTCGTATGCGCACCAGGACGCCGGGCCTGAGGCTCCGCGCCCAGCAGCGGCACACTCATCAGCGACCCGAGAACACACACAACGATCATCCGGGCTCGTCTCTTGCGCCGATCGTATCGCGCACCGCACGCGCTCTACGATCCGCGCGCTCATCCGATTCCAACCCCTCGCCCGCGCCCAAGCCCAGCCCATGCCCCCGATCGAACCCATCACGCTCCGCACCGACCGACTCGTTCTCCGCCCCCCATCGAACGACGACGCCCACGCCATCGCCAAGCTCTGCGGCGACTTCGAGATCGCCCGCACCACCTCCTCCATCCCGCACCCCTACACCCTCGACCACGCCCGCGAGTTCATCGAGTTCTGCCGATCCGAGCGCGAGGCGGGCTCGGCCGCGAACTTCGCGATCACCCTCACCGACACGGGCGAGGTCCTCGGCATGATCGGCCTCATCGTCGACGCCGAGAGCGAGCGCGCGGAACTCGGCTACTGGATCGGCCGCCCCTTCTGGAACCAGGGCCACGCGACCGACGCCGCCCGCGCCATCGTCGACTACGGCTTCCAGACCCTCGCCCTCCAGCGCATCCACGCCGGCTACTTCGCCTCCAACGAGGCCTCCGGCGTCGTCCAACGCAAGCTCGGCTTCCAGCCCGAGGGCGTCCAGCGCCGCCACATCGTCCGCTTCGGCGAGCCCCACGACCTCGATATGTACGCCCTCCTCCGCGAGCAGTGGGAGGCACGCCGCGACGCCGATCCGTTCCGCCCGACGCTCCGGACCGAACGCATGCTCCTCCGCCCGCTCTCGTTCCGCGACGCCGACGCCTGCCACGAGATCTGGCGTCACCAGACCGTCGCCGACGGCGTCCTCAGCATTCCCCACCCGCTCACCCCCGAGCAGACCCGCGAGCGCCTCCAGCGCATCCTGACCGATGCCCCGCGCCGCACCGGCTGCGTCTGGGCCATCATCCTCCGGGGCGCCGACCAGCTCATCGGCGACTGCGGCCTCGAGCCCGACGACCGCCACCTCCGAGGCGAACTCGGCTACTGCCTCCACCCCGACCACTGGAACAAGGGCTACGCAACCGAGGCCCTCGCCGAGATCATCCGCTGGTCATTCGAGGACCGCGACCCCGCCCTCCAACGCCTCTCGGCCGACCACTACCCCGAGAACCCCGCCTCCGGGCGGGTCCTCGAAAAGCTCGGCTTCCAGCGCGAGGGCGTCCAGCGAGGATTTCTGTTGAAGGACGGCGTCCGTCGGGACGCCGTGCGCTGGGCAAAGCTCCGCGAGGAAAGCTCAGAGCCCGCGTCCGCCGGCGACTTCGGGCGCTGTTAGAATCGCTCCATGGACCACCGTGTGCTCGATCGCATCAGCCTGGAACTCGCGCGCGAGATCGCCCGGGGTCTGCGCGATCACCCCGAGTGGATCGATCTGGCCAGGGATAATCTGGACCGCTGGTCGAAACGCAACGCCGGCGCGCCGGGCCTTGTCCGCGCGTACGCCGAGTGGCGAGCGATCCTTGATCGTCCGATGAATGAAATCATCGAAACGCTGCTGCGCGAGGATGACGAGGGCCAGCGCCTGCGCCAGAACTCACCGTTCGCCGGGGCGCTCTCGCCGAGGATGGTCTGGGAAATCAAGCGTCGGATCAAGGATGAAACTCGAGCAGCCTGAGCACACCGCCGTCCGATCCATCCAAAAGGAAAGACCCCCCGCAATGAGCAACGCCGACACCGTCGCCCAACTCTTCCCCAACCTCATGGACATCCAGAACCCCACCCTCCGCGAGAACGTCGCAAACGTCTGGATGGAAGCCATCCAAACCGGCTGCGGCGGCAAGGGCTGGACCACCGAAGAACTCCGCGCCGTCCCCTTCACACTCCTCGCCGGCGACATCGACCTCCGCTACATCGAGCACCTCAACTCCTGCTGCAAGCAGTGCATCGCCATCGCCGGCGTGCTCAACGAGGTCTTCGCCGACCGCATCCCCATCCACCTCGACCACCTCATCGCCGGCTCCCTCCTCGCAGACGTCGGCAAGCCCCTGGAGTTCGACAAAGATCCCACCGGGAATGTAGTTAAAGGCCACTTCGGCCAGATGCTCCGCCACCCCTTCTCCGGCGTCGCACTCTGCTACAAGCACGACATCCCCCCCGAGGTCATGCACATCGTCGCCACCCACTCCCACGAGGGCGACAAAGTGCAGCGCTCCATCGAAAGCATCATCTTCCACCACGCCGACTTCGTCGACTTCGATATCGCGAGGTATCTGGGCCGGGCGAAGTAGTGGGTTGGCACGAAGCATTGTCAGGGTCAAGGGAGGGAAACCGAATGCCAGAGCACTACTACACCGTGAGTGACTACGATCGAGACTGGTTCAGAAACCACCAAGTCGTCACGTCGCCTCCTTTTTGCACTTATACTCGTAAGCTGAACATGTTGCGTGCTGTTCAGCCGGATGACGTTGTCTGGCTCTTGACTCGACATCCACTTCGTGGGTGGAGCCTAGCGGGGAAGCTCATTGTAGAGGAGGCGGTAACTCACGACACGACGTCTATTTCCTTCGACCGACGCTGGAAGGAATTTACCGTTCAGTTCCGTATGTGCCGCGAAAAATCAAAATACTTTGAGCCGCTGCCGATTGGCGATGAAGAGGATCCCAAGGGGCCAACGATGCTTGGATTACTCGAATCATTCAAGCAAAAGCAGAAACAGATGTGTCAGGTTCGTGGGGACTTCTCGGAGCTCGTCGTCAGCTACCTCCAGGCATTGGCACATGGTGCGACCGAACTCAAGGAGCACAAGCTCGGACAGCGATGATGGTCCCACGGCGTTCAGCGGTTGCCTTGATACGATTCGCTATGACCGGCTCGCGTCCAAGCTCAGCCGAGCTCCTTCAGCGGATGGTAAACGCCGTGAGGCGGGTCCGCAAGCGCATGCTCAAGGCGAGCGCGGCGCTCCGAGCCGGCGGCGTCGATTACGCCATTGTCGGCGACAACGCCGTTGCCGCCTGGGTCGCGACCGTCGATGAAGCCGCGGTCCGCAACACGCAGGACGTGGACATCATGATCCGGCGGTCGGACCTGGAGGCAGCCAAGCGCGCCCTCGGGGCGGTGGGCTTCGTCCACCGCCAGGTCGCCGGCATCGACCTGATGCTCGACTACGGCACAGCGAGCCCGCGACAGGCCGTCCACCTCGTCTTCGCCAATGAGGTCGTCCGCGCGGGCGAGCCGGGCCCGAATCCCGGCGTCGAGGAGTCAACCGACTTCGGCGATCTCCGGGTTCTCAATCTCGAGTCCCTCGTCCGCATCAAGCTCACGGCATTCCGCGACAAGGACCGCACGCACATCCGTGATCTGATCGACGTCGGCCTGGTCGACGCATCCTGGGTCGCCAAACTCCCGGCTGAACTCGCAAGTCGGCTTCAGCAACTCATCGACACGCCCGGCGGCTGAGGCGCACCGCACGCCTCGCATCCTCACCTCGGCGCGTGCTGCTCCGCCGCCGGCGCGGGGGCTACGTCTTCCCATTTGACGAGATTCTCCGGATCGAACAGCTCCTCCGGCGGAATGCTCGCGGGCATCCGCTCCGCCCGCTCCTCGCGTGTTCGATGGATCTCCTCGAGCGCCTCGTCCACGTCCCCGACGATGAGCGTGTCCACGTCGCCCCGTGCGAACGCCTTTTCGATCTCCGGGATCGCCTCGACTCCGTTTGTCTCGATGAGCGCGTGGACAACGAATCCGTTCAATCCCGGCTCGTTGAACCGCGACAGGGCGAGCTGCTGGCGCAGCGCCGCGACGATCTCGTCGCGAGTTTCCGCCCACCCCGAGGCGATGAGCTCCAGCGATCTCAGGACCGCGATCCGCGTCCAGAGTTCCCGACGCTGATCCCGCATCGCCATGAGCAGTTGGCGCACGGCGTCCGGCCCCACCAGACCGAGCACGCCGGGCAGATCCTCCAACGCCCAATCGTCATTCCGGCGCGAGGCCCGGTCCAGCAGCTTGAGCAGCGGATCCACGATCTCGACCCGCGGCGAAAGCTGGCCCAGCGCCCGCCACGCGTGCAGCGATCCCCATACCTCGTCGCGAGCACCGTCCATGTTGAAGAACCGCCCGTCGGTCGCCATCGCCAGCAGATCCGCCCCATGGAATGCACTCAGGCCCAGCGCGCCATAGTCTCGCCACCGCCCCGGATCGTGATGGCGTTCGTTCTCCTGCGGCTCGCCCAAGCACAGCAGTCTCGACACGGGCGGCTTATACGCGGTCTGTGCCATCCTGGCCTCCTTACCCGGCGCGACCTCGTCGGTATCGCCAATCCCAAACCTCGCGCCGCCACAGCGTATCTGGCGAGGGTAAGCGGGCGCACAAACGACATACTCCTCGTCCGTTCAGCCCCGTCCGCCCGGCGCCTCCCCGAGCACGATCGCGTGGTTGAGGCATGTGCCCCGTGCGCCGTAGAGCAGCGTGAGAGCGTCGCGGTGCGCTGACGCGAGCAACTCATCCATCGCCTCACCACGCACTGTCAACTCGCCGCGAGACCGCTCGCGGAACTCTCGCCGCGCCACGTCTCTTTTTTTTCGACCGGCTCCTTGCACGACCGCCGTTCATGATGCCTCTTTGGACCAACACAACCGCGCGCTTTTGCGGCTGAACTGACCAACACCCGAGGTCGCCACCGGCCTCGGGTTGCCGCTGCGCGCAACCCCTTTGTTTCCAATACGTTAGCACGACCGTCTCGCGAACTTTTCTCGGGCGATTGCGAATCCGAACCTCCGCTCCTTCGAACCCCTGACCGCTCATATCCCCGCGCACAACTAAGGAGTGCGTTGGGATCGGTTGGAACGGGGCGCAGCCGCCGCCGTGCGCGGTCGGTGTGTCCCGAGGTCGAGAAAGAGAAACGAGAGGAGACCCCCGATGAAGATCGTGATCGCAGCCCTCGCCGGCATCGCCGCGTCCGCCGCCGCAGACGTCCGCGTCTTCCACGCCTCCCCCGACACGCCCGGCGTCGATATCTACGTCAACGAGGCCCCCGACGGCAGCCCGGCGGTCAGCAACCTGCTGTTCACCGAGGGCACCGGATACATCGGCCTGCCCAGCGACGACTACACCTTCCGCGTCACCGCCAACAACGACCTCGGCGTCGCCCTCAAGGTCGGACCGATCTTCCTGGATGAGAATCTCGACTTCACCGTCGCCGCGGCCAACTTCTTCAGCGACATTGAGGCCGTCCTCTACGAGGACGACAACACCACCGACCCCAACAACGCCCGCATCCGCTTCATCCACCTCAGCCCCGACGCGCCCACCGTCGATGTCGGCCTCGCCGGCGGCGCGACACTCTTCGACGCCGTGAGCTTCAGGGAATCCGGCGGCTACATCTCCGTCCCCGGCGGCGTCTACGACCTCGAGGTCCGTCTCGACGCCGACAACAGTGTCGTCCTCCCCCTGCCCGGCGTCGAGGTCGACAACGGCGCCGTCTACACCGTCTTCGCCATGGGCACCGTCGCCAACGGCGACCTCCAGGCCGTCACCGCGATCGACGTCGTTCCCGCCCCGGGCAGTCTCGCGCTGCTCGCCATGGGCGGCCTCCTCGCGGCCCGCCGTCGTCGCTGACCGAAGCGCCGGCTCCTGACCCAACCCACTCCACGAACGCGCCTCCGCAAGGAGGCGTGTTTCATGCCGCGCTCAGACGCTCTCGCAGGACCTCCGCCAGCACGATGGCGTGATTGTGATCCGCGTCGCGTGCGCCATAGAGGAGCGTGCAGGTCTCGCGCCCGCTCGCCCTCGCCGCATCGACAAGCTCGCCGATGCCCTCCTCGTTCTCGCCGAGCTCCGTCCGGTACCGCCTCGCGAACCGATCCCAGCGATCCGGATCATGCCCGAACCATGTGCGCAGCCCAGGCGTCGGCGCGGCCGACTTGCACCACATGTCCAGCGCCGCGGCCTCCTTGGTCACCCCCCTCGGCCACAGCCGGTCCACCAGCACCCGGAACCCATCCTCCGCCTCAGGATCGTCGTAGATGCGTCTGATCCGAACTTCCATCGCGATCTCCAGCGTAGATCGGCTCTCCGAGCCGATGTCCGATGCTCAGAGTAGATCGGCTCTCCGAGCCGATGCGCATTGTGTCCCGACCGATCTACCTAACCACCCCCCGCGCACCCGTATTCACCGCCCCCGGTGATACGCTTCGAGCATGCCCCCCCTCACCCTCACCGAGAAGATCGCCACCCGCTACGCCGTCGCCCTCAAGCCGGGCCAATCCGCCCGCCAGGGCCGGATCATCCGCATCCGCCCCAAGCACGTCATGACCCACGACAACAC
The DNA here is from genome assembly GCA_029260315.1 of Phycisphaerales bacterium. GTDB lineage: Bacteria > Planctomycetota > Phycisphaerae > Phycisphaerales > UBA1924 > S146-42. Next base: position 16,839 of record JAJDDM010000002.1, read on the forward strand.
GGGTGCTGTCATCCCCAAGTTCCAGAGCATCTGGGGTAGATTCGAGGGTAGATCGGCTCTCCGAGCCGATGCGCAGCATGCCCAAAGCGACCACGACGCGATTCCTACCGAATGCGCCCCCGAATCGGCTCGGAGAGCCGATCTACCCGCCGATCTACCCCGCATCCACGACCCCCACCAGCCCGTCTTCGCCATCGACCACGACATCCAGAACCATTCCCCCGAGAACCTCGCCAAGTACGCCAAAATTCAAAAATTCGCCGACCGGCACGCCGTCGACTTCTACCCCGCAGGCACCGGCATCTCCCACCAGGTCATGGTCGAGCAGGGCTACGCCATCCCCGGCGCCATGGTCGTCGGCAGCGACTCGCACTCCAACCTCTACGGCGGCGTCTCCGCCCTCGGCACACCCGTCGTCCGCACCGACGCCGCCTGCATCTGGGCCACGGGCCAGACATGGTGGCAGGTCCCCAAGGTCGCCCGCTGCGAGCTCAAGGGAAAACTCCAGCCCGGCGTCGTCGGCAAGGACGCCATCATCGCCCTCTGCGGCCTGTTCAACAACGACGAGGTTCTCAACCACTCGGTCGAGTTCGTCGGCGAGGGCGTCAACTCCCTCAGCATGGACCAGCGCCTCAGCATCGCGAACATGACCACCGAGTGGGGCGCGCTCGCCGGCATCTTCCCCTTCGACGAGATCCTCCGAGACTACCTTCTCGATCGCGCAGACTACCTCAACGGCCCCCGCCGCCCCGGCACCCGCCGCGACGGCTCCCTCGGCACCTACACCCGCGACGACGTCAACGCCTGGTGGAGCGATCGGCTCGAAGCCGACGAGGACGCCCCCTACGCCATCGACCTCGAACTCGACCTTTCCACCGTCATCCCCCACGTCTCCGGCCCCAATCATGTGAAGGTCATGACCTCCCTCCCCGAGATGGAGGCAAAGCACGTCCCCATCCAGAAGGCCTATCTGCTCAGTTGCGTCAACGCCCGCCTCGAAGACCTCGCAGAAGCCGCGGCGGTCGTCAAGAACAAGAAGGTCGCCAAGGGCGTCGAGTTCTACGTCGCCGCCGCCAGCGCCGATGTCCAGGCCAAGGCCGAACAACTCGGCCACTGGCAGGCCCTCGTCAGCGCCGGCGCGATCACCCTCCCCTCCGGCTGCGGCCCATGCATCGGCCTCGGCAAAGGCACCGTCAACGAGGGCGAGGTCGCCATCAGCGCGACCAACCGCAACTTCAAGGGCCGCATGGGCTCGCGCGACGCCGAGGTCTACCTCGCCAGCCCCGCCGTCGTCGCCGCCAGCGCCATCGCCGGGCACATCTGCGCCCCCACACGCTTCGAGGACACCAAGCCGAAAATGTCCGTCCACGTCCGTTCCAACGGCCGCCCCGAGAAAGCCGCCGGCGAGATCCTCGAAGGCTTCCCCGCGAGCATCAAGGGCCGATGCCTCCTGCTGCCCCAGGACAACCTCAACACCGACGGCATCTACGCCGGCAAGTGGACCTCCAAGGACGACATGACCCCGCAGCAGAAGCGCGAGGTCATCTTCGAGAACTACGACCCCGCCTTCAACGACATCTATCAGGATGGCGACATCATCGTCGGCGCACGCAACTTCGGCACCGGCTCCAGCCGCGAGCAGGCCGCCACCGCCCTCAAGTACCGCGGCATCCCCTGCGTCATCGCCGCCAGCTTCTCCGAAACCTACCGGCGCAACGCCTTCAACAACGGCTTCCTCTGCGTCGAGTGCCCCGACCTCGTCGACCACCTCCTGAGTTCTTTGGCGCCTTCCTCCAGTGGCACGGGCGTCCCGCCCGTGCGGATCCTCACCATCCCCGGCCCCACTCTTGAAGTTGACTTCGAGAACAGCGAGATCCGCACCGACGGCCGGGTCTTTCCCTTCCCCCAGCTCAGCACCGTCGCCCAGGAACTCGTCGTCGCAGGCGGCGCCGAGGCCATCGCCGCCGCGAGCCTCGCCTGATCCCCTCGAAGCACGGTCCCGTCGTGCGTATCCTCACGCCCGAGTCCTCTCGACTCTCAAGACGGAGCACCAATGGCCAAGTACACAATCGCATGGATGCCCGGCGACGGCGTCGGCAACGACGTCATGCAAGCCGCACGACTCGTCCTCGACGCCCTCAACTTCGACGCCGAGTACGTCCCCGCCGACATCGGCTGGGACTTCTGGTGCAAGGAGGGCAACCCCCTCCCGGATCGCACCATCGAAATCCTCAAGAACACCGACTGCGCCCTCTTCGGCGCGATCACCTCCAAGCCGCGCGACGAGGCCAACGAGGAGCTCGACCCCTCGCTCCAGGGCAAGGGCCTCAGCTACTTCAGCCCCATCGTCAAGCTCCGCCAGCTCTTCAACCTCCACACCAACCTCCGCCCCTGCAAGGCCTATCCCGGCAACCCCCTCAACTACACACCGCCCCAGGGTGGCCGCGACATCGACCTCGTCGTCTTCCGCGAGAACACCGAGGGCATGTACGGCGGCGTCGAGTGGTTCCCCCTCCCCGAATCCATCGCCAGGGCCATGGCCGATGAGAAGGTCGGCCACCCTGCCCGCATGAAGCGATGGTTCGAAAAAGGCCTCGAAAACGTCGCCCTCAGCACCCGCATCATGTCCCGCCAGGGCTGTGAGAGCATCTGCCGCCAGGCCTTCGACTACGCCAAGACCCACAACCGCAAATCCGTCACCCTCGTCGAAAAACCCAACGTCCTCCGCGAGACCGGCGGCCTCATGACCCGCGTATTCCGCCAGGTCGCCAAGGACTATCGGGGCATCGAGGCCTGGGAGGCCAACATCGACGCCATCTGCATGTGGCTCAACAAGCATCCGAACGACTACGACGTCCTCGTCGCCGAGAACATGTTCGGCGACATCATCTCCGACCTCGCCGCCGGCCTCGTCGGAGGCCTCGGCTTCGCCTGTGCCGCCAACATCGGCGACGAGTACGCCGTCTTCGAGCCCACCCACGGCAGCGCCCCCAAGTACGACGGCAAGTTCGTCGTCAACCCCATGGCCATGCTCCTCACCTGCAAGCTCATGTTCGACTGGCTCAAGGAAGAAGAGCACGCCACCCGCCTGGAAGCCGCCATCGCCAAGGTCATCGCCGAGGGCAAGATAGCGACCTATGACGTCAAGGGCAGAGGCAAGGGCGACGGCACCCTCGACGTCGCAAATGCCGTCGTGCAAGCCCTGTAAACGCACATACGCTTGCTTCGACGAGCTCGATGCGCGAGCGGGGTTGGACCACTCGAAGATCCATCCTCCCTTCGCGCTGGCCGGCGACCCATGCGCGGACGCCCGACGCGGTCCGACCCCGCAATAGCCATCGATCGGTAAGCATCGCAATGGATCGCGCGGCACACGAGTGGTCATGGCAAGATGGCGAATCTCGCCACCATGATGTCCGAAAAGTGCGGCTCCTCCCGCGCGATCCGCCGGCACCGCCATGCGAGACCCAAACAGCCTTCCTTCGGATGCGCCGAAGCGCACCCGCCTGCCCGCAAGGGATTCCGCCCAATATTCCGGCCAACGGAGGGTTTTTGCTTGGGTCGCGCGGGGGCCACCCGTATGGTGGCGTCTTCAGAACCTCGTGGGTCTCGTGCGATCCAATCGTGTGCAATCCAAAAAGGAGTAGCAGTATGCGCCAAAATCTCGTCGGGTCATCCCTCGTCGCGGCCCTCGCGGCCCTCGCGTCGGCACAGTCGATTGATGCACGCGCTCCCTCGTTCCCCAGCAATCAGGGCTTTTTCGCCAACGTCGACGCCTCTTCACCCCAGATGCTCGCCGACAGCTTCGTCGTCGACGCCGTCAACTTCCCGCTGGGGGTAACCCTGGGCCGCGTTGATTGGTGGGGCTTCGTCAGCGACAACCTGAACCCCGAGGGACCCCTCGACATCTCAGAGATCGAAGCCTTCCACATCGACGTCTACAACAACGACGGGCCGGGCGGAGCCCCGGGCACGCTCGTCCAGGACAACCTCGTCCTCGCCATCGACCTCGAGGTGACGACCTTCGGCGGACCGACGGACTCAGACGTTGGTGGCCAGGCCTATGCCCTGGGCGCAAACCTGCCCATCCCCGTCTCGCTCGCCGCCGCCGAGACCTACTGGATCGCCATCAACGCAGACGTCGCCGGCAGCGCCCTTGCTGACGGACTCTTCTCCTGGATCACCACCGGCTCGCTGGTCCCCGACACGCAGGTCGCCGCGAACAACTCCGGTTCTTGGTTTACCGTAAGCCTCGGCACCAGCCTCGCGTTCGCTGTCGAGCAGGTCCTCGACTCCGACGCCGACGGCCTCAGCGACGCCGACGAGATCAATATCTACGGCACCGACCCGTTCGATGAGGACACCGACGACGACGGCGTCACCGACGGCGACGAGATCGACCTCCTCGTCAATGGCGGCCTGCTCTGCCTCAGCCCCCTCAACCCCGATTCCGACGGCGACTCCGTCAGCGACGGCGACGAGCAACTGCTCATGACCAACCCGTGCGACGCCGACACCGACGGCGACGGCCTGCCCGACAATCTCGACCCGCTCCCGCTCGACCCCGGAGGCAACGAGAGCGAGATCGAGCAGGACATCCGCGATATCGCCACCACCATCGAACTCCTGCCGCTCGACGAGATCAACGCCAAGAACGAGAAGGCCGCCGCCGGACGCCAGAACGCACTGTGCAGCAAGCTCAACAAGGCCGCCAAGGAGGCCGCCGAGGGCGACTTTGCCAAGGCCATCGACAGGCTCGAGAAGGTCCTCGACAAGATCAACGGCGATCCGCGCAAGCAATGGCTCGTCGACGATGAGCCCGGCGAGACCACCAAGGCCGACATCATCGAAGCGATCGAGTTCCAGATCCTGGTCCTTACCTTCCTCCTCTAAGCCTCATCTAAGGAAACTACCGGGTTTCTTCCGGTGCCGTGACAAAACCCGCCCCCGCCCCGATCCCAAGATCGCGGCGGGGGCGTCTTTATTCGGTACACTCACACCATGAGCGCCCAAGAACCCCCGTTCGACTACTCCTTCCCGTACACCTCCCAGCGCATGCCGGTGTTCGCGAAGAACTGCGTCGCCACGAGCCATCCCCTCGCCGCCCAGGCCGGCCTCGACATGATCAAAAAAGGCGGCAACGCCATCGACGCCGCCGTCGCCACCGCCATCGCCCTCACCGTCCTCGAACCCACCAGCAACGGCATCGGCTCGGACTGCTTCGCCCTCGCATGGGTCGGCGGCGGACTCCACGCCCTCAACGCCTCCGGCCGCGCCCCGCGCGCCCTCGACCGATCACGCTGGCAAGGCCAGAACCGCATCCCCACCGCCGGCTGGGACGGCGTCACCACCCCCGGCGCGGTCTCCGGCTGGGTCGAACTTTCCAAGACCTTCGGCGGCCTGCCCTTCGCAGACCTCTGCGAGCCCGCCATCCGCTACGCCCGCGACGGCGCACTCACGCCCGTCCAGATCGCCTATTACTGGGGCGGCTCCGCCCGCCGATACACACGCAACGACGAGCCGCTCTACAAAGGCTGGCGCGACACCTTCGCCCCGAGCGGCAAGTGGCCCAGCCCCGGCGAACTCACCAAGCTCCCCGACCACGCCAAGACCATCGAATCCATCGCCGCCACCAACGGCGAGAGTTTCTATCGCGGCGAACTCGCCAAGAAGATCGACGCACAAAGCCGCGCCGACGCCGGCTTCCTGCGCGCAGAAGACCTCGCCTCACATCACGCCGAATGGGTCCGACCCATCTCCGTCGAATACCGCGGCTACCGCCTCCACGAGATCCCGCCCAACGGCCAGGGCCTCGTCGCCCTCATCGCCCTCGGCATCCTCCACAACTTCGAGCTCTCCGGCATGGAGCCAGACTCACCCGAGTCCCTCCACCTCCAGATCGAGTCCATGAAGCTCGCCTTCCGCGACGGCCACCGCTACATCGCAGATCCCGCCCACATGGATACCACCGTCGACGCCCTCCTCAACGACGACTACCTCCGCTCGCGCGCCGCCATGATCGACCGCTCCAAGGCCCAGGACTTCGACCACGGCACGCCCAAGCCCGGCGGCACCATCTACCTCACCGCAGCCGACGCAGACGGCAACATGATCTCCTTCATCCAGAGCAACTACACCGGCTTCGGCTCAGGCATCGTCGTCCCCGGCACCGGCATCTCCCTCCAGAACCGCGGCTGCTGCTTCACCCTTGAAGAAGGCCACCCCAACCAGGCCGCCCCCGGCAAGAAGCCCTACCACACCATCATCCCCGCCTTCCTCACCAAGCCCCGAGCCAACGGCGGCGACGAGCCCGTTATGAGCTTCGGCGTCATGGGAGGCTTCATGCAACCCCAAGGACACGCCCAGGTCACCGTCCGCATCGCCGACTTCGCCCAGAACCCCCAGGCAGCCCTCGACGCCCCGCGCTACCAGATCTACGACGCCCTGCGCGTCGACATCGAGCCCGGCTTCGACGACAGCCTCTACGACGCCCTCGAATCCATGGGCCACGACGTCCGCCGCACCCGCTTGCGTAGCGCAAGCCACGGCCGCGGCCAAGCCATCTGGCGCCTCGAAGACGGCTACGTCGCCGCCAGCGACCTCCGCAGCGACGGACAGGCTGTCGGCTTCTAGTGTGACTCTCGAGCCCAATTCCGAGCGGAAAACAGGTCGCGCGCGAATCTGGACGCCGGACCTGGGGCTCTGCGAAGGTCCGGGTCAGGGTTCACCCTCGCGGGCCACCGCTCCGAGTGCGCTGTTTCTGCTCTAGTCCGGTGTCGCAACAACAAGCAGATAAGCAAAAACACTGTATTCCCAGAATATTGGTGTACTTTGGCCAATCTCATTGACAGCGCTTGCAACGTCTGGTAACCTGCCACAGGAGTAAACGCTTGCAGGCGACTGGGCATTGCAGGCTGGATGGAAAATCGCATCAAGGAGAAAGGCTATGAAGAAGCAGATCGCGTTTGTTGCGGGTACGGCTCTGTGCGTTGGCGCGGCCAGTGCTCAGATGAGCGCCGGCATGGGCGCCGCGGGCAGTGTCGTCCCGAACATGGACTTGGGGCAGGCCGGCGGGCTCAGCACCGTT
>JAJDDM010000011.1 GCA_029260315.1 Phycisphaerales bacterium
GACAGCGACGGCGACGACTTCTTCGGCTTCCTCGACAGCTTCGTCAACGGCGATCCCTGCGCCGACCTCGACGGCGATCTGGACCGCGACGGCGACGACTTCTTCGGCTTCCTCGACAACTTCGTCAACGCCTGCTGATACGAGTTCGATAGGCACAGCCTGACCTGGCGGGCGGACCTCGGTCCGCCCGCCGTGCTTTTTTGCCCTGAAGGGTCCGAGACAAAGGCCCGAGGCCATCCCGCCATGCTGCTCGGAGGCTCCCGGATCGTGTAAACTCACCCTACGGCGGCGGTGGGCGCCGCTTGGGAGGATTCACGATGCATGTCAAGCAGATTCTCGGAGTGGTGTTGGTCGCGGGCCTGGCGTTCGGTGCCGGGCGTATGGGGCTGTCCGCGGAGTCCTCCGCGAGGGCCCAGCCGGGCGAGGCCGCGGGTGTGGACCCCGGCGCCCCGGGCGAGCACCACAAGGTTCTGGAGAAGTTCAACGGCAACTGGGAGGGCGTGTTCACCATCCATGTCCCCGGCGTCGGCGAGATGGAGTCCAAGGGCACCGTCGAGCGCGAGTGGATCCTCGACGGGCGATTCCTGGTCGAGGAGGTCCGCGCCGAGATGGGACCCGGGCAAGAGTTCGTCGGCTATGGCGTGTTCGGGTACAACAATGCCGAAGGACGCTACGAGACGTTCTGGATCGACAACCAGAACACCGCGATGGTCCGTGACAACGGCAAGTACAACGCCGACACCGGGTCCATGACGTTCCGCGGCAAGACGCGCAACATGATGGGCCAGATGGTCACGACGCGCGGCGAGCTCGACCTCTCGAATCCAAACCGGCATGTCTACCGCGGGTACGAGACCGGGGCCGACGGTGTCGAGCGGCTCGCGTTTGAGGGCGTGATGGAACGGGTCGAGTAAGAACTCGCTTCGGAATCTCCGATCCTCATGGCAACAGTCCGCTTCACGGAGAATCTGCGCCGACACCTGGACTGTCCGACCGTCGAGGTGTCGGCGTCGACCGCGCGGGACGCGATCCATCAGGCATGCGAGCAGGTGGCGGGGCTGCGGGGGTACATCCTCGACGACCAAGGGGCCCTGCGCAAGCACGTCGTGGTGTTCGTGGATGGGAGGGCGGTTGTCGATCGCGTTGGGCTGAGCGACGAGATTGAGAATACGAGCGAAGTGTACGTCATGCAGGCGCTCTCGGGAGGCTGAGGCCGCGCGCAACGTGCGACAGTTGGTATCCTGACTCCCGCGGAGAGAATCAGGAGGGCGTGCCATGACGCAGAAGCTTGACGTCGCAACGCGCAAGGGCCTGTTCCTGCTTGAGCGAGAGAGTCGCGGCAAGCCTTGGCGGGTCGAGCGGGTGAGTTTCCTCGGGGAGCCCGTGACGATGCTCCTGCGCGATCCGCGGGAACAGACGCTCTTCGCTGCCCTCAATCTCGGGCACTTCGGCGTCAAGCTGCATCGCTCGAGCGACGAGGGGCGGACCTGGAGCGAGATCGCAACGCCGCAGTATCCGGAGAAGCCGGCGGCAAGCGACGCGGCCGCCGGCAATGGGGCGAAGGACGTGGACTGGAAGCTGCACCAGATCTGGGAGCTGCGCCCCGGCGGCGCGGACCAGGCGGGCAGGGTCTGGTGCGGGACGCTGCCGGGCGGTCTGTTCGTGAGCGACGATGGAGGCGAGTCGTGGACGCTCAACCGCCCGCTGTGGGATCGCCCCGAGCGCTCAGAATGGTTCGGCGGGGGCTACGACGTGCCGGGGATTCATTCGGTCTGCGTCGATCCGCGCGACAGCACGCATGTGACGGTGGGGGTCTCCTGCGGCGGGGTCTGGGCGACCCACGACGATGGCGCGAGCTGGGAGCAGCGGGCGAGCGGGATGTTTGCCGAGTACATGCCGCCGGAGCGCCGCGAGGATCCCAACATCCAGGATCCGCACCTGGTTGCGATGTGCGCGTCCGAGCCAGATTCGATGTGGGCGCAGCACCACAACGGCGTGTTCCGCACGGTCGACGGCGCCCGCTCGTGGAGCCACGTCGCGAGCATCCGTCCCAGCGGGTTCGGGTTTGCCGTGGCAGTGGATCCGCACGATCCGGCGACCGCGTGGTTCGTGCCGGGCGTGAAGGATGAGTGCCGGGTGCCGGTTGATGGGCGGATGGTCGTGGCGCGGACGCGCGACGGCGGCGAGAGCTTCGACGTGCTGCGCGAGGGACTGCTGCAGGATCATGCGTACGACATCGTGTATCGCCACGCGCTGGCGGTGGATGACGAGGGTGAGAGCCTGGTGATGGGCTCTACGACCGGGAATCTGTGGTCGAGCGACGACCAGGGGGAGAGCTGGCAGGCGGTGAGCGCGACGCTGCCGCCGGTGTATTGCGTGCGGTTCGGGTAGATTGATCGTCCGTGCCACCGACCGCGGCTCTGGGCGGCCGGTTGTCCTTGGCGAGCGACGTGGCATTCGCTCGAAGACTCGCTCATACCACGGCACCCACTCTTCAGCTTCGCTTACTCGATGGTCGCGATAACCTTGAGCTCGATCGCGATCGGGGCGTTCCCGCCCTGGGGCAGGCGACTGATCTCGATCGTCGTGCGCGCGGGGTTGGGCTTGCCCTCGCCCGCGAAATACTCGGCGTAGACGCGGTTGTAGGCCTCGAAATCGCGGGGCATGTCGGTCAGAAACACGAGCACGTCCACGATGTTCTCCCACGAAGAGCCGGCGGCCTCCAGCACGGCCCGGACGTTCTCGAAGCAACTCCGGCACTGCGCGGCGATGTCGTAGTCGGTCATGTTGCCACCCGCGTCGAGCGTGACACCGGGGATGTCCTTGGTGCCGCGCTTGCGCGGTCCGACGCCGGAGAGGAACAGGAGATTGCCGACGCGCCGGGCGTGCGGGTATGCGCCGACGGGTTCGGGGGCTTTGTTTGAGTCGATCCGATTGTTCATGGGAGGAGGATATTCACCGCGGAGCACGCGGAGGAGTCACCACCGAGACATGGAGGGAAGAAGACTCACCACAGAGGGCACAGAGGAATAATGACCATGAGAAGAAGAGACTTGAACCACGGAGTTACACGGAGTTTCACGGAGTTCAAGGCCGAAGCGAATGGTGATCTACCTTCTCCAACTCCGTGAAACTCCGTGCCACTCCGTGGTGAACTGCTCTTCTGTGTGCTCTGTGTGCTCTGTGGCGATGATTCTTGGTGCCAAATCTCTCGCGAAGTATCATTGTCTCTCCGTACCTCTGCGTTTCCGTGGTGAGCTCGGATTAGCGCGTTCGGATGCACACATTCTTCGGCTCAGTGAAGAAGCGCAAAGCCTCCAGTCCACCTTCCCGTCCGACGCCCGACTGTTTCGTGCCGCCGAACGGCGTGCGAAGGTCGCGCAGCATCCAGCAGTTGACCCACACGATGCCCGTCTCAATGCGCTCGGCGACCCGATGCGCCCGCGCAAGATCACGCGTCCAGATTATCGAAGCCAGGCCGTAGCGGGTGCCGTTGGCCAGTCGCACGCCCTCGTCCTCATCCTCGAACGGGCTCATCGTGACGACGGGCCCGAAGATCTCCTCCTGCTCGGCGTCGCACTCTGCGTCCAGGCCCGTGATCACCGTCGGCGGATAGAACGCCCCGCCTTCGCAGCGATCGTTCGGAGCCTCGGCACGCTTGCCGCCGCAGCGGATTGTCCCGCCCGAGTCCTCGGCGAGGCGGACAAGCCCGTCGACCTTGTGCAGGTGGTCCTCGCCGATGAGCGAGCCGACCTGGGTGGCGTCGTCGAGCGGGTCGCCGATGCGCAGCGATCGGGCGCGCTCGACGAAGCGATCGACAAACTCGTGATAGACCGGGCGCTCGACGAGGATGCGCGAGCCGCAGAGGCAGATCTGGCCCTGGTTGCTGAACGCCGCGCGCACGCTTGTTTCGATCGCGTCGTCCAAATCGGCGTCGGCGAAGATGACGTTGGGATTCTTGCCGCCGAGTTCGAGGCTGTAGCGTTTGAGCATCGCCCCGGCGTGCCGGGCGATCCAGCTCCCGGCCCGCGTGCTCCCGGTGAAGCTGATGGCCGGGACATCGGGGTGCTCGATGATCGCCGCCCCGGCCCGCTCGCCCCGCCCGTGGACCATGTTGACCACGCCAGGCGGGATGCCGGCCTCTGCGATGAGCTCCATGAGCAGGTGGGCGCTCATGGGCGACATCTCGCTGGGCTTGCAGACGCAGGAGTTTCCTGTCGCGATCGCGGGCGCGATCTTCCAGGTGAGCAGATACAGCGGCAGGTTCCATGGGCTGATGAGCCCCGCCACGCCGCGCGGGCGACGCAATGTGTAGTTAATCGCAGAGCCGGGCATGTCGTGGAACGCGCCCTCGGCGTGGAGGATCGCGCCCGCGAAAAAGCGGAAGTTCAGCGCAACGCGCGGGATATCGACCGCTCGCGCGACGCTCAGGGGCTTACCCGTGTCCTTCGATTCGGCGAGGGCCAGGCGATCGGTATCCCGATCGATCAGATCGGCGAGGGCATAGAGACGATCCGATCGCTCGCTCGCCGGCGTGCTCGACCACCCGCCGAAGGCGTCGCTCGCCGCCTGCACGGCCCGGTCCACGTCCGCCGCGGTCGCGTCGCCGACCGTCGCATAGACCTGCCCCGTCGCGGGCTCGACGATGTCGATCCAGTCGCGGGTCTCGAGCGGTGCGTCGGCGATTGTCAGCGGGATGCGGTCCATCGGTTCTCCTGGAATCGCCCAATGTTAGAGCGCCTCGCAACTATTCCGAGCAGGTGCGAGTTCGCCGGCGCGCCTTGACGCCGGGCCTGAGGCTCCGCGAAGGCCCGGATCGGTGCTCTCTCATAAACTCTCGCGCAGCCAACTCAGCGAATCCAAACTATCGGTTCGAGGCTCGGGCACGCCGCTCCTGCGGCTCCAACACCGCCAACAGTGCCCGATTCACCGGCACATCAACGCCCAGCGACTCGCCGATCCGCACGACGGCGCCCGTCTGATCGAACAGCTCCGACGGCCGGCCCGCGATGATGTCCCGCTGCATCGAGGCGGTCGTCTCGGGCCGCAGGGCGTCCGTGAAGGCCATCGTGTCGTCCACGACCGACGGCGGCAGCGGATGGCCCTTGGCCCGGGCAACGCAGGCGATCTCTTCCTGACATTGACAAAGCAGTTCGCGCGAGGTTGGACAAGAGAGGAACTCGCCGAACGTCACGCGGGTCGCGGCCCCAACAGCGCTCGTCGAGGCGATGAACAGGAGCTTGCGCCATAGCTCCACATGAAGATCCTCGGGAACCAGCACCTCGATGCCCGCCGACGCCATCGCGTCGATGATGGACTCTGTTCGTGGCGAGGCGGTCCCGTCGTGCTCGGCGAGCATGATCTGCGGCGGGTAACCATCATCGCGGACGCGCCCCGGCTCGACGATGTAGCTGATGATCCGGATCAGACCGGGCAGCACATGTTGCGAGCCGATAACGCTTGCGACCAGGTCGGGAGCGTCGATACCGTTCTGGAGGGTGACGACGGCGGTGTGCTCTTTGAGCAGTGGGGCGAGCGAGGCCGCGGCCTCCTCGACCTGGCAGGCCTTGACACAGAGCAGGACCAGATCGACCGGGTCGAGTTGGGCGGGATCATGGGCGGCGCGGACCGGGGCGATGGCGAACGGGTCCGTCGGATGCTCGACGAATATGCCCGTCCGGGCGATCGCGTCAAGTTGCGCGCCTCGCGCGACGAAGACGGCGTCATGCCCGCCCCGGACCAGGCGTGCGCCCAACAACGCGCCGATCCCGCCCACGCCGACGATCGCGATCTGCATGGGCGAGCGTAGGGGCGTGCGGGGAATAGCAGGAGTCCGGCACGCGGGGTCCAGAGAAGCGCGCGCCGTCCAGTAGATGGTCTCGCGATTTGTTCGGTGACATATGTTGGCTCGTCGGTTGGTCGCCACGCGGAACCCTGGTGCATGTCGCTGGAGACCGCCGAGATTGGCTTCGGCTGGTCGGCGAGCGATGCTTGCATGCTTTTGAGTCGCGAACCCACTCGTTCGGCAACCTTCCGAGTTTGCGATGGGCTGTCACTCGGGCGTCTGGTCGCAGGTGTGGCAGGTCTCATCGCAGGGCTCGAAGTTGGAGACCACGGGCTCGACGATCCGGCGGCTCGGCTCGACGGCGCACGCCATGCGCTCCATCGCGACCCACGACCGAAGCAGTCGGGCGATGCCGGCGAGGTCCAGCAGAGCCCCGTCGGGGTCGTCGATCGTCGCGATCTGACGCTCCAGGGCCTTGGCGAAGGTGGGGATCCACCACGCGACATGGTCGCGCACGAATGCGGCCTGGGCATCGGCGACTCGCGCTGCGCCCTCGGCGTTGTCGGGCGACAGAAACCGACGCTTCTCCAGCATGAACGCGATGAAACCCAGAATGACCGAGATATGGTCCACCCGTTCGCCTCGGGCGTCCACGCCGAAGGCGCGATAGAACCCGGCCGCGTCGGCCATCACCTGGGCGCGGTGCGTCGGATCCGCCGACGGGCAGTACTCGGTCTCCATGGGCGGGCAGGCGTGCGAGACGACCAGCCCGAACGCCCGCGCATAGGCGGCCTGGCGGTCGCGCTCGAGGCGGGTCTGCCAGGCGATCAGCGGCGCGATGTCGCTCTCGCCCGGCGGGGTCTCGCCGAGGCCGAGTTCGGCCATTGCGGCGTCCGCGATGGGTGCGGTGCAGAGCGTCCAGGCGTCCTGGAGCATGTGCGGGTCGATCGAGCTCTGGCCGCGGCGCAGGATGGGCTCGCGCATCGCGCCGGCGAGGGCCGCGGCGAGGCACTGGCGTGGCGCGAGGCGCTCGGTGCCGAGGTCGATGGTCTTTGTCATCGGTGGGTTCCGCTCAGATGCTGTTGACGTGGCGTTGGGGGCGCTGGAACGTCGGTTCCTCGATCGTGACTCGCACGACCTCGCGGTCGAGAGAGTTGAAGCCGCGGACGGTGTCGTTGAAGAGTTCCTGGGTCTTGTTCGATCCGTCGGGCATGGTGACCTCGACCTCGGCGATCTTGGGGCCCTTTTCGATCTCGAATCGAAAGAGGATCTGCTGGGTGGTCCGGAAGAGCTGGAGCACGGCGAGCAGCTCGCGGTCTGGGCAGCAGTACTGCTCGATGGCGCTGGTCACGCCGGGGCCGAACATCTGGGTGAGGTAGCCGCGCGGCACCCATCGGGGCGGGATGTAGAAGCCGTTGGGCTCTGTTCCGAACTGCGGGTAGAGGGGCAGGGCGACGTTGCGTTCGCGCACGAGGTAGTAGATGGGGTTGGTCGGGTCGTGCGCCCAACTCCCGTCCTCGTCGATCCGGACGAGCCCCTGGAGGCGGATCTTGCCGACACAGGCGGTCATGCAGCGGGTCTCGGCGGCCTCGCCGTTGGGGCTGATGACCGGGTCCTTGCCCTCGAGGCGCGGATAGCAGGCGACACACTTCTCACTGGTGCCGGTCGAGGGGCGGTAGATCGCCTTCTTGTACGGGCAGGCGTCGACGCACTTCTGGTAGCCGTTGCAACGGGACTGGTCGATGAGCACGACGCCGTCTTCGGGACGCTTGTAGATCGCCTGGCGCGGGCAGGCGGCGAGGCAGGCGGGGTAGGTGCAATGGTTGCAAAGGCGAGCGAGATAGAAGTACCAGACCTTGTGCTCGGGCAGGGCAACCGATCCGCCGAAGTCCTTGCCGGACCAGGCGTTGCCGGCGGTGACTTCCTCGTGGATGTTGGGCGACTCCCACTCTTCGGGCGTGGGGATGTAGCCCAATGCAACTTTGGGGCCCTCGGGGGAGTGGTGTGTCTGGGCGGCTTCGAAGATTGTCTTGCCGTCGAAGCGCCCGAACGGGGCTTGGGGCGATTTCTGTGCGCCGTTCTTCCAGACCTGCCCGCCGGGGTTTGCCTGCTCGAGCATCGCCAGCAGCTTGGCGTCCCAGTGCTGAGGGTATCCGCCGAAGGGCTTTGTCTCGACGTTATTCCACCACATGTGCTCCTGGCCGCCGCCGAACGTCCAAGTGCTCTTGCACGCCATCGTGCAGGTCTGGCAGTTGATGCAGCGGTTGATGTTGAAGACGAAGGCGAACTGGCGCTTGGGGTGATGCTCCTCGTAGGGAAAGTGCATCGTGCGACCAAGCTGCCAGCTGTAGACCTCGGGCATTGCTCACTCCTCGCGCGCCGAGCGCGCGCTGATTGTCAGATCGACCGGCGCGTCCTGCGCGCCCGATTCCCAGACCGTGATCTTCACGCCGCACGCCTTGGCCGCGGCGCTGGCGAGGATCTCGTCGGCCCGCACGTCTCCGACCGCCTTGCGGGCGGCGAAGAGGGCCTGATAGAACGGATCGCGGCTCATTTTGAGCAGCTCGTCCGCGTCGGTGCCCGAGTTCAGGAAGTCCTCGGCGAGGCACTGGAGCATGAACGCGGGATCGCCGTCGACGAAGCCGCCTTCCAGGGACATCGGGTGCTCTGGTTCGAGGGGGCGAGCCTTGGGCGAGACCTGATCGTCGTGCATCTCAGGCCTCCTCGATGGCGACGAACGCGCCGGAGAGATACGCCTGGTTCAGCGGGCTCGTGCTTGTCGGGCCGTGCTCGCTCTTTCCGGGCTTCCAGGCGCCGACGCCGTCGATGCCGCCGGGCTCTGCCTTGACCACGCGGATGAGTGTTTCCTTGGGTACGGTGTTGACGGCGTGGTTGTCGACATCGAAGCCGAAGGTGAAGCCCATCGAGCCCGAGGACTTGTGGAAGAGCGTGTCGGTCTGGTGCATGGGCATGAGCCAGTTGCGCGTGATGGACTGGTGCGAGCCGTAGCGGTAGTTGGACTGGTACCCGGTGCCGGCGGCGAGCGCCCTGCCGTCGGCGCGGGTCTCGTGGGCCCGCACGGAACGCTCGCTGGCCATCCAGCCGGTGTGCTTGAGGATCGTGAAGTGGTAGGGCAGGGCGTCGTTGACCTTGACCCGAACCATGCACCGGAACGCCCGCGAGCGCAGCGTGCCGTCGTCCACCCAGCCTCGATAGGGACGATCGGCGGGGTTCGCGTCGACCCAGACGTAATCGCCGGCCTCGAGCCCGAGGTCGCGGGCGGCGTCGGGGTTCATCTGGATCTGGCGGTCCGAGACGCCCGCCATGCGTTTGTCGCGCCGGCGCGTGTCGGTGAAGTCCGTCGAGTAGAGGTTGTGCCAGTCGACGTTGGACCAGGACGAGTGGGTGGTGTGGCGGCTCTTGGGCGTCGAGCAGTAGAACTGGAACCCTTGCGCCCAGAGCGGGTTGACGGTCTTCTTGGCCTCGCGCCAGGGCATCGCGATATTCCGCACGGTGCGGAGGTCCGGGTCGAGCTCGTCGGGGGAGATGCCATAGTCTTTCGGGCGCAGGAACGGGCTCGATGACACGATGACGTTGGGCATGTATCGTGTCGCCTCCACGCCCTCGCGATGGACGATCAGGTTCTCGCCGGTGTCGATGGCCTCGTCCAGATCGCAGTAGGTCGCGACCCTGCCGCAGTCGGTGTAGAACGGGATGCTGTCGTGGATCTGCTCGTAGAAGGGGACACGCGGGAAGGTGCGTGTGAGCCACAGGGCGGTCCCGGGCTCGCCGCCGTAGGAGCCGTCTAGAATCTTGTCGATCTGGTACGCGCCGTTCTCGCCGACGGTCGTGGTGCATGAGTCCAGGACGCGCTGCGCGTAGACCTTGGCCCGCTTGTCTTTGATGAACCGCCAGTAGTCGGCGAATCGTCGATCACTTGTCTCCTTGGCGAGCGCCTCGCCGACGAGGGCGAAGATCATCGCGTCGTCCTTGGAGTCGTGGACGGGGGCGATGCCGTCGCCGCCCCACGCCTGGATGAACGGGTTGGAGCACGAGCCGGCGATCTCGATATCCTGGAACTCGACCCAGGAGTTTGCGGGCAGCACGATGTCGGCGTACTCGGCCGAGCCCGTCCACTCGACCTGCTGGTCGATGATCATGTCCATGCGGGGCAGGACGTTCTGGATGAGCTCGTAGGCCCACTTGGCCTGGTTGATGAAGTTTGCGTTGTTGTACCAGATCATCTTGGTGGGCGTGGGCATGTGGGTCTTGCCGGTGAAGACCTTGTCGCCCTCGGGCGTCTGGACGTGCAGGATCCGCTCGCCGTGGGCCCAGTAGCTGGGCTCCTCGTGCCCCGAGGTGTGGCGGATGTGCTCGTGGGTGATCTTCTGATCGGGATCGAGGACGGGGTTGAAGGGGTCCTCTGCGATGTACGCGCCGACGCCAGGGCCGACCCAGGACGCCGCCTGGAACATCGCGCCCTTGTAGTTTCCCGCCCAGGCGAACACGCCCGCGCCGTGGTTCCCCATGTTGCCGGTGAGGGCTCCGAGCATGAAGCAGGCGCGATTGTGGAGCGTGGCGTGGAAGTAGTGGTTGATGCCCTCGCCGAAGTGGATCGCCGCCGGCTTGATCGTCGCGAGGTCGTGCGCCAAGCGCTCGATGAGCACCGGGTCGGCGCCGCTGATCTCCGAGGCGGTCTGGAGGTCGTAGTCCTCCAGGTGTCTGCGGTACATCGAGAGGATCGACATCACGCGGACGCGTGAGCCGTCGACGAGTTCGACCTCGGTGTTGACGTCCAGGGCGGGATCCACGTCCGTCTTGTCGCCCACCTGGTCGCGCGACATCGCCACGACGCGCCGACCGTCCCAGACGCAGAAGTCGCCGATCCGTTCGCGCTGCTCGTCGGTGAGGCCCTGGATCTCGTAGCTCGGCCCGCGGCGGATGTCCTTGAGCGCGTACCCGCGCACGACATCCTCGGGCCTCAGCCGCTTGAGCGTGTCCATCCGCACGAGCAGCGGGAGGTCGGTGAATCGCTTGCAGAAGGCTTGGTCGTGCCAGTTGTTGTCGAGGATCAGCCTCGCGACAGCAAGGAGCACCGCGAGGTCGCCCAGGCCCGGGCGGGTGCCGATCCAGTAGTCCGTCTTTGCCGACGGCGCGCTGTAGTCCGGCGTGATGCACACGAGCTTGCCGCCGCGCTCCATGATCTCGTTGAGCCAGTGGCTCTCGGGCATCTTGTTCTCGACGAGGTTCTTGCCGATCTGGAGGACGAACTTGCTGTGGCGGAGATCGGAGAAGTCGGTGTCGGAGGCCTGGAGGCCGGTGGCGAACGGCGTTCCGGGGGCCTGGTCGCCGCGCCATGTGTACTCGTTCCACGCGCGAGCGCCCTTCGCCTGGTCCTCGGAAACGCCGCGGACCTGGTAGTCCAGCAGGCCGAGCATGTTGGCGAAGCGGAGGATGCCGAACTTGCCGATCAGGCCATGGATGGGCAGGTTCGAGCCCATCTTCATCGTCTGGGTGCCGGCACCGGTCCAGTTGGTGAGCATGAGCGGGTCGTAGCCGTCTGCGAGCATGCGTCGCCGACCGTCCTCGCCGCTGTAGGTTCCGGCGACCGCGATCAGGCCCAGCGCCGTGTAGCGCGCGGCCTCCTCCCAGCTCAGGCGCACGAACTCGTCACCGCCTCTGTCATCGAACAAGTACTCGCTGCGCAGGCTTGGGTTGTCCGAGAGGCTCGGGAATCCGTCGTCGGCCCAACGCTTCCATCCGGCGCGGACGACCGGCCCGCGCAGGCGGTACGGCCCGTACACGCGCTTCTGGAACGTGTAGCCCTTGGCGCACCCGCGCGGGTTCCAGGCCTTGGTCACGTTGTTGCCGTAGAGATCGCCGCAGCGGTCGTGATCGTAGTTCTGCTCGGCGCGGACGAAGACGCCGTTGCGGACGAAGCCTCGCAGGCGGCACATGTGTGTGTCGTTGGGCGCGCAGACCCAGGTGAACGACGAGTCGTAGCGATAGTGGTCGCGGTACAGCTTCTCCCAGTCGCGATCGGGATAGTGCGCCAGGGGATTGAGTATGCCCGGCTGTGCGGCCAGCGAGAGGGCGTTGCTCTCGAACGAGAGCGCCGCGAGGTACCCCGCGCCGACGGCCTGGAGGAAGCGCCGCCTGGCGATCTCGACGCCCCTTGTGTCATTGGACATGCTCGCACCTTCCTCGCGTGCAGTTTCTTCGGCTCGTGCAGATCAATCCACGACCAACCAGTGCCAACCGGAAACGAACTTCGTGCCGTCGCGGTGGCCCTGCGATCCGTCCCAGACCGCGAACGCCACGGGAATGCGGGCCCCGCGGGCGAAGCGGATGTCCTCGCCCGATGCCTCACCACGGTGCATGATCGCGGTCCAGCGCTCGGGCGCCCAGACCGCCCAGCCGGTCACCCCCTGGTCGCCGGCGTCCTGATAGTCGAGCGTGCCGAACCCGGACGCGTTGGCCTCGAGCCCCGCGTGCAACGCCAGCGCCGGATCGCTGTGCACGTTGCCGACCGATGCCGAGGGGATCAGCGCGAATTCTGCGTCGTCGACGCCGGCACCGGGCGGCGCGGGGCTGTCCGGCGAGACCGCGAACTCCCGGCGCCCATCCCCACCATCGGATTCCGCCAGGGGCGTCAGCCGCCGCTGACCGGCGGTCGCGTCGCGCTGGCGATCGCCCTTCCACAGCCAGATGTTGACGCGACCGGGTTGGCTTGCGCCCTCGATTCCGACGCCCATGGGAATCGCGGGCACCTGATCGCCCAGGGCGAACATGACAGCCGCAGCATCCGGGAACCGCCCGAAGTCCTTGGCGATATCCATCGTCGCGTCGGGCCAGGAGAGCAGCACGCCCACCCGACCGGCGGCGCGAATCGCGGCGACGTGGACGGAGACAGGCTCTGCCGATCGCTCCCAGGTCGGGCGCAGGGCGACCTGCTGCCAGGTCACGTTTGTCCAGTCCGGATGCGAGAGGTCGCCGAGCATTGCCTCGCTGGCGAGATCGTGGATCTTCAGTTCGAGGCCCGAGGGCTTGCCGCCGGTTCGCCACTTGGGAGCGAGGCTGCGCACATACGCCACCAGCGCCCAGATGTCCTGGGTGAAGATCGACGTATCGGGGTTCTCGCGCAGAAGCAGCCCGGCGTAGGGCGTCATCGGCGTGCCCGGCACGCCGTTGGAAATGACGCGGAAGATCTCGCTCGGCGTGCCGCCGGACTTGAACAGGCCGGAGGTGAGGTTGGCCGGCTGGATGGGCATCCCCAGCGAGTCGACGAGGCGGTTCATCTCCTCGCCGTCGCCGTGTCCGTAGGGTCCGTGGCAACTCGTACACTTCCACATGGCGAACAGCTCGCGTCCGCGCTGGATGAGGCCGTCGTTCTCGAGGTCGGGCACGGTGCTCAGGAGGTGCCGCATCTGATCTGGCGGGATCGAAGGGTCGCGGGTCAGTCCTCGTCCCATCGAGAGCACATAGTCTGCGATCCCCTGGATCTGTGCATTGCTGAGCACGCCATCGAAGCCGGGCATGGCGCTCCTGGGCACACCGAGACGAATGGTCCGAACGACGCCGTCTCTGGCCGCCAGCGGGCCGGCGTCGAGCGATGCGAATCGCAGCGGGCTGTCCTTGAATGCGCGTGGTCGTGGGTAGAGCTGGTCGGCGGCGGGTCCGTCGCCGTGCCCCTCGGTGCCGTGGCATGCGGCGCAGTGGGTGACGAACAGGGCGCGGGCCTCGCCCGGCGTGACCGCGTGGTCCCCCGCGGTGGTCGTGAGCGTGGCCGACGGCGCGCGATCGTCGCACCCCGCGAGGCTGATCGAGCCCGCGATCGCAAGCGCCGCGAGTCGCATGAGCGGGAGCGGTCCGCGCGTGGCGACCTCGCCTCGTCGTTTCAGCGCGCCGGCCCACGCGTCGAGCCACCAAGCCTTCATGGAGCACATCGGCAATATCCTGAATAAACGGTCGTCATTTCAGTTTACCTCGCGCGGATCCGTCGATCAAGCTTCGCCCCGCGCGCTTCGTCGGGCGTGCGAGTCGTCTGTCTATCGCTTCGGCTGGGAGGCCCGGTAGCTCTTGCGCCGTTTCTGCTTCTTCGGGTGCTTGGCCGGGCGCAATCCCTCTTCCTGGTATGCCACGCGAAACTCCTCGAAGGTGGTCTCGCGGAGGGTTGTATCCATGAGGATCTTGAGCGCGACGAGCTTGTCATGCAGCGCGCAGGGCCTGCTTGCGCCGCAGTACCCGCCGCCGAAGGGGCACTTGTCGGAGTCGTCCTCGCGCTCGAAGAGCGACCAGACCTCGTGGAGGGTGATGTCGCGCGGGTGTCTGGCGAGGCAGAACCCCCCGCCGGGGCCGCGCTGGCCCGTGACCAGACCCGCCTGGGAGAGGGTCGAGAGGAGCTTGGAGACGTAGGGTCGCTGGAGGTCTCGGTTCTCGGCGATGTCGGAGGCAGACAGCAGAGTCTCCCCCCCGTCGTAGACCTCGGCGAGGCGTGTCATCGCAGCGATCGCGTTTTCCGTGGCTTTTCCGTACATCTGGTCTCGTGTCTGCGTCGCGTGGGTGTCTCGGTTCTATGCGCGGTTGTGCTCACAACAGCCCTGTGGCGCGCGGATAAGGTGAACGGTGCTTGCGTCTATGGGCATGATCGTGTCGATCCAATCGGCGCCCTCGTATCGGTAGCGGACCTGTGTCGGACCGCTGCAGTTGGACACGAAGTCGATCCTGTTACGCAGCGCATGATCCGTCGGCTCGTCGCGGTTGCGGGTGTGAGCGGCCACATCGCCATGGAGAATCTCGGCGAGCATATCCCGGAGCTGGCGACGAGAAAGAACCGTGTGCTGGATCTCTTGCGGGTCGATCATCACGAGCTCTCCTTCGAGGTGGGTCGATCGGGCACGGGCATGATGCGCACGGCGTTCTCGGGCGCCGGGCAGACATAGTGGCACACGCCGCAGCCGGTGCAGACCGCGGGGTCGATCTCGGGCTTGCCGCTGTTCATGGTGATCGCGCCGGGGACGGGGCACTGCTCGACGCACGCAAAACAGATCCCGCCCTGGTGGGCGAGACAGGTCCAGGTCTGGATCGTCGCGCTGGCGATCGCGCGCGGCTGGGTCGGGAGCAGTGCCCCGGTGGGGCAGGCGCTGACGCAGGGAGTATCCTCGCACATGAGACAGGGCTGGATGGCGGGATCGATGATCGGCGTGCCGCGAGCAACGCGGAACCGATCGGGGGCCAGGTGGATCGCGTCGTGGGGGCAGGCGCTGACGCACTCGGCGCAGCGCGTGCAGGCATCGAGGAAGCCGCCCTCGTCGACCGCGCCCGGCGGGCGGATGACCGGCAGCGGGACGCGCGAGTGCGTAGCCTGCGAGACCGGGCGAGGTGGCATGGTCGAACCGCGGACGGTCACGCTGGACCGACGGGCCCGTCCGCGCAGGAGGTCTCGGCGCGAGATGCGACGGTCCGGCGTCACGGCGACATCCCCCGGACATCGCGCAGGAATAAAACCGCCCCCGCCGACGGCGATTGGTTGAGCCGCGCCGACGGCGCGTGGCATTGCAGGCAGCTCGTCCGCTCGGGATGGCTGGTGCGCATACCCGGGCGGCCCGCGGGTCCGTGGCAGCTCAGGCAATCCGAGCGCATCGCCAGCGTGTGGGGGACTGTCGGCGGCGCGCCGGGCCAGGCGCGATCGCCCGCGAACGGCGCGGGCACGCCGTCAAAGGAGTTGATCGCGATCGGATCGCGGTCGCGCTGCTCGACGTGGCATTGCGTGCAGCTCGCGTAGGCCTCGTGCGGCATCTTGTGGGCGACGCTGTCGCCGATGCGCAGCCCCTCGCCGTGGCAGAGCAGGCAGCTCGAGGCCGAGAGCTGGTCGATGGGGTGCGGCACGGTCGGCGGCGCGCCGTTGTAGGCCCGCCGGTCGGCACGTTGGGCGAGCGAGACGAGCCTGGCCTGCGGATCCTGGCCCAGATCGGCGGTCGGATCGACGCTCGGCGGGCGGAGCCGCGAGAGCTCGCTGCGAAACTCGGCGTTGGGGCCGTGACGCTGCTCGCGCATCTGCGCGTAGGTCATCGAGGGAACGATCGCGAACGATGGCGGGCTCGCGGGGCTCGGATGGTGCAGCACGCCGGCAAGTGGCACATCGCGCTGCGCGTTCGCGTGGATGCCCACGAACAAGCCGACGAACGAGAGCGCGATCACGCCCGTGACGATGAGAGGGCTCAGTCGTGCATCGGCGCGCAGCGTCGGATCGTTTTTCTCGGTCATGGCCCCACCGCCTTGCGGATCCGCACGGCACACTTCTTGTAGTCCGGCTGCTTGGAGATCGGATCGTGGGCCTCGAGCGTGACCTCATTGATCAGGCGGGTCTCGTCGAAGAACGGCACAAAGACGCTGCCCGCCGGCGGACGACCCCGCCCTTCGATCCACGCCGGCAACTCGATGCTCCCCCGCCGGCTCTCGACGACCACCGGCTCGCCGTTGGCGATGGAAAGAGCGGCGGCGTCCTGGGGATGCAACTCGACATACCCGCGCGGCACCGCGCGCGCAAGCTGCGGCACGCGACGGGTCATCGACCCCGAATGCCAGTGCTCCAGCACACGACCCGTGCAGAGCCAGAGCGGATAGTCCTCGTCGGGGACCTCCGGCGGGGGGCTGTAGGGGAAGAACCAGATCTGGGCGCGATCGTCCTTGGTCGTCGAGTGGTAGAACTGGAAGTCCTTGCCGCGATCGACATACGGATCGTCGAACCCGGCGAAGCGGAAGCGGGTCTCGCGCCAGGAGCCATCGTCCTGCTCGACCACGGGCCAGCGCATGCCGCGTTTGGTGACGTACTCGTCGTAGGGGGCGAGATCCTTGTGCTTGAGGCGGGTGAACGGGCGATATTCCTCGAAGAGCGCGCGATCGACGTTGGTGTCGTAGTAATGTTCCCACTCCCATGCCCGGACCTCTTCACCCTCGCCGTCGCGCATCTGAAAGATGAACTCGCCGTCCTTGTCGCGCATTCCTTGGTGGCCGAGATCCATGAGCCTGCGGGCGACCGCGATCACCTGCCAGCAGTCGTCGCGGGCTTCTGCGGGCGGATCGACCATTTTGAACCACTGCTGGGTGCGGCGCTCGGAGTTGCCGAAGACCCCGTTCTTCTCCACCCACATCGCAGACGGCAGGATGAGATCCGCGAGGCGCGTGGTGGCGGTGGGGTACACGTCCGAGACGATGAGAAACTTGTCGTCGAGGCCTTCCTTGGCGTCGAAGAGCTTGCGAAGATTCGGCAGCGTCTGGCCCGGATTGGTCACCTGGACCCAGATGGTGTCGATGTCGCCTCCCTCTGCGCCGGGCGTGCAGAAGCGTTCCCACATTTTGACCGTGTGGTAGCCGGGCTCGGGGTTGATGCGTTCCTCGGGGAGATTCCAGAACCGCTCGCACTGGGCGCGGTGCTCGTTGTTGGCGACGAGGCGTCCGCCGGGCAGGGCGTGGGCGAGCGTGCCGACCTCGCGCACGGTCCCGCACGCCGACGGCTGACCGGTGAGGCTTGTGGGCGCATCGCCCGGCCTGCCGAAGTGCCCGCTGAGCAGGTGGATCCCGTGGACGAGGCAGTTGATGCCGGTGCCGGCGGTGTGCTGGTTCATGCCCATGCACCAGAGGCTGGTGATGCGCAGATCGGAATTCGCGAACAGGTCCGCGAGCATGCGGGTCTTGTCGGCGGGGACGCCCGAGACCTCTTCGACATACTCGGGCGTGTACCGGGCGATCTCGCCTTTGTACTGCTCGAACGTGATGGGCTGTCCGAACAGCGATTGGGGCTCGGTCGGCGCGCGGAAGTTGCAGTAGTTCTCAACGAAGTTCTTGTCGTAGGCGTCGTTTGCGATCAGCAGGTGCGCGATCCCGTTGGCGATCGCCAGATCGGTGTGCGGCACGAAGTTCAGGTACTCATCGGAAAACTCCGTCGTCCGCGTCCTGCGCGTCCCGAGGTCGATGAGCCTGACCACCTCGCCCCGCGAACGCCGGTCGATGACGCGCGAGAAGAGCACCGGGTGCATCTCCGCCGCGTTGTTCCCCCAGAAGATCAGCACGTCGCAGTTGTCGAGATCGTCGTAGCAACCCGCGGGCTCGTCCACGCCGTAGGTCGCCAGGAACCCGGTGACCGCCGAGGCCATGCACAGGCGGGCGTTGGGGTCGATGTGGTTGTTCGAGAGACCGCCCTTCATGAACTTCTGGCAGGCGAATCCCTCGGGGATCGTCCACTGCCCCGAGCCGTACATGGCGAAGCGCTCGGGGGCGAGCATGATCCGCCTTGCGATGATGTCGATCGCCTCTTCCCAGGAGATGGGGACATGCGCATCGCCCACGCGCTTCAGGGGCTGGGTGAGCCGATCCTCGCCGTAGAGGATCGATCCGACGTGATAGCCCTTGACGCAGAGCAGGCCCTTGTTGACTTCCGCGAGCTGATCGCCGGCGATCGCGACGATGCGCCCGTTCTCGACGCCGACCTGCACATGGCAGCCGGTCCCGCAGAATCGGCACGGGGCCTTGTTCCACGCGATCTCGCTGTCGAGCACGGGCAGCGAGACTCCTCGGGCGCGCCCGCTGGCGAGGGCCGTGGCGGCGGTCATCGCCGCGGATTTCATGAATGACCGGCGGTCCTGCATGCAATCAGCTCCCGTGCGCGTCCCAATCGAGTGAAACGAACGCGATCGCGACCTCGCGAACGCCTTGAATGCATCGAAGCTCATCGAGCAGCTCGCGCGCGCCCCGATCGTCGTCGGTCTCGGCGACCACCGGCAGGCGATCGCCGACCGCCTCGCCGAGCGCCAGGCGCGGGTCGTCATGCAGCGCCGCGAGGGCCCGCTCGGGCGATGCACTGTCGAGGGTGAGGACGAGTCCGGAGATGCTCATCGGAAGGCTCCTCGCCCGCCATGGTAGAGCGCGGCGATGCGAGTTCAAGAAAAAACGACATTCTATTCTTGAT
Source organism: Phycisphaerales bacterium (assembly GCA_029260315.1). Taxonomy (GTDB): domain Bacteria; phylum Planctomycetota; class Phycisphaerae; order Phycisphaerales; family UBA1924; genus S146-42. Next base: position 18,753 of record JAJDDM010000011.1, read on the forward strand.
TTATGCCGAAGAGGCGATACCGTCGCACCGGAGGACCCCATGCCCGCTCGAGCGCCAGAGACTGGAGCCGGTCGCGGCGGCGTGTTCCGCCGCCTCGGCCTCGTCCTGATGCTCGCGGGCCTGAGCGCCGTCGTGACCCTCGGTGCGCTCAATCCCGGATCCCGAGACCGCGCGCAGATCGAGCCGCAAACCCTTGCGCCGCCGAGATTTGCGACCACGATCCGTCGCCCCGAGCCTCCCGCGGGCGCAAGTGCCGGGTTGGACGAACGCGGGCGGCAGGTCTCCATCGCCTGCATGGTTTGCCACAGCACCCGGACCCCGAATGCCCGCAACGCGACCATGGCGGATCTGGACGAGTTCCACCAGGGCATGCACGTCGCCCACGGCGGGCTGACCTGCCTGTCCTGCCACAACGCCGACGACTACGGGGCCCTGCGCCTCGCTGGCGGCGCGCGGATCGAGTTCGCCGACGTGCAGACCCTGTGCGCACAGTGCCACGCCAAGATCGTGCGGAGCTATGACCACGGCGCCCACGGCGGCATGACCGGCTACTGGGATCTGAATCGCGGCGGGCGCGTCCGCAACGGCTGTCTGGACTGTCACGACCCCCACGCCCCGGCGTTCCCCCAGATGATCCCCACGTTCAAGCCCATCGACCGCTTCCTGGAGCCCGCGCATGGCTGAACGCCGCACATCCCTCCCGGTGCTCTCGCGTCGCACCGCGCTCAAGGGCGCAGGCGCGGCCTTGGGCATCGGGGCGTTCGGCGTGTCCATCTCACCCTTGACCAAGGCGATCGGCGAGCTGACCCTCTCCGACCTGCTCCAGAAGCACTACAAGGAGCTGACCGACGACGAGCGCGGGCGCGTGCTCGCCCGATTCGAGGCCCAGGCCAAAGACGATCTGGGCGTCGAGGTCTCGATCGACGATCCCAAGCCCATCCCCGGCGTCAAGTTCGTCTACGCGATCAATCTCAGCGTCTGCAACGGCAATGGCAAGTGCGTCGAGGCCTGCCACAAGGAGAACAACCACGATCGGGCGTCCAAGCAGTCGTACATCCGCGTGCTGGAACTGCCGCGAGGATCGACGGACCTGGAGGGCGCGGATTCGACCTACACGCACGCGGTGCCCGCGAAGGACAAGTACTACCTGCCCGTGCAGTGCCAGCAGTGCGACAACCCGCCGTGCGTGAAGGCCTGCCCGGTCGAGGCGACGTGGAAGGAAGACGACGGGATCGTGGTCGTGGACTACTCGTGGTGCATCGGGTGCCGGTACTGCGAGGCGGCGTGCCCATACCACGCGCGAAGATTCAACTGGCAGGAACCCACGATTCCCCCCGAAGAGGTCAACCCCGACCAGGGCTATCTCTCCAACCGCATCCGTCCCCAGGGCGTGGTCGAGAAGTGCCACTACTGCCTGCACCGGACGCGCAAGGGACGCCTGCCGGCGTGCCTGGAGGCCTGCCCGACCGGGGCGCGGGTCTTCGGGAACATCCTCGACCCCGAGTCGGAGATCCGTTGGGTGCTGGAGAACAAGCGAGTCTTCTTCCTGAAAGAAGAGCTGGGAACCCAGCCCGCGTTTTTTTACTTCTTCGACGATTGATCGGAGGCCTTCCATGAAGCCCCTGTTCGATACCGAGCGGCCTCACGCGACCTCGCTGGACGAGGCCTGCCCCGTCGCCGACGGCAGCGTCGTCAGCAAGACGCTCATCAACACCGACGCGATCAAGGTGATCGAGTTCGCGATGGACGCCGAGCAGGAGCTCAGCGAGCACACGACCCCATTCCTCGCAACCGTGCATGTGATCGACGGGCGTCTGCGGTTTACGGTTGCCCAGAGCGAGTTCGATCTCGGCCCCAACGACTGGCTCCTCATCCCGACCGACAGCCCCCACGCGCTGATCGCCGCCGAGCCGACCCGCTTCCTGCTCACCCTCGTCAAGGAGCGTGCCAGTTGAACGAGGCGACGCCAATCGGTCCACGCTCGGCGGCGCGATCGCACGTCGTCAGCTACCCGCGGTTCCTCTGGCGCTCGCTCGTGCTGGCGACCGACGGCTCGCCCCGCTACTACGCCTGGATGACGCTCCTGACCGCGATCTTTCTCGTGGGCGCAAACGCCTGGGCCCACCAGGTCAGCGACGGCATGATCCGCACCAACATGACCGATCATGTGAGCTGGGGCCTGTACATCGCGAACTTCACGTTCATGGTGGGGCTCGCCGCCGGCGGCGTCATGATGGTCATCCCCGCCTACCTCTATCACGACCGGCGCATGCACGACGTGGTGATCGTGGGCGAGCTGCTGGCGGTCGCCGCGATCGTCATGTGCCTCATGCTCGTCACCGCCGATCTCGGTCGTCCCGATCGGTTCTGGCACCTGATCCCCGCCATCGGGCGGTTCAACTGGCCGATCTCGATGCTGACCTGGGACGTGCTCGTGCTCAACATCTATCTCATCCTGAACCTGCACATCTGCGGCTACCTGCTCTACACCCGCTTCCTGGGCAAGACCCCCAACCCGCGCTGGTACGTCCCGGTCGTCATGCTCTCGATCGTCTGGGCGATCTCGATCCACACCGTGACCGCGTTCCTCTATAGCGGCCTGGGCGGACGCCCGCTCTGGAACAGCGCCCTGCTCGCCCCGCGATTCCTCGCCTCGGCGTTCGTCTCCGGCCCGGCGTTCATCATCGTGACGCTCTTCGTCCTCCGCCGATTCGCCGGCGTCAGGATCTCCGGCGAGGTGATCCGCGTGCTCGTCCGCATCGTCCGCGTCACGGTGCTCATCAACCTCATCATGCTCGCATCGGAGCTGTTCACCGAGTTCTACACCGGCGGGTCTCACAGAGCTTCGGCGAGGTATCTATTCTTCGGGCTGCACGGGCACAACGCCCTGGTGCCGTGGATCTGGACCTCGGTCGCGCTCAACGTCGTCGCGGCGGTCCTGTTCCTGACACCGGGCGCGATGCGCCATGCCGGGCTGCTGATCCTGGCGTGCGTGCTCGCGTTCACGGGGATCTGGATCGAGAAGGGCATGGGCCTGATCGTGCCGGGGTTCATCCCAAGCACGCTGCACGAGATCGTCGAGTACGCGCCCAGCGTGACCGAGTGGAAGGTCACCGCCGGGGTCTGGGCGTTCGGCCTCATGCTCTTCAGCATCGCCCTCAAGATCGCCATCCCGATCTTCACCGGTGAGGTGCGATTCGACCGGACCCAACAGCTCGAGCCGCAACGGGGGAAACGATGATGCGCACTCAAAGAATGTTTCGCAAGGACCGCACGGCGAGCCGCGGCGGCGCAAGCGAGATGTGTTGTCTCCTGGCCGCGTCCGCGCTCGCGCCGATCGCGACCGCGCAGGAAGCCTCGAACAGACCCGCGTTCAAGCTCCTGCGATTCGACGAGGACTGGTCGGCGTTCGACCCCGACGCCGGCGAGGACCGGGACTTCTGGGACCCGATCAAGCACGTCAAGCTCAGCGACGACGGCTCCTCCTGGGCCTCGTTCGGCGGCGACGCGAGATTCCGCGCCGAGAGCTGGGACAACTTCGGCTTCGCCGAGACCAACGACGACACGTTCCTGCTGGGGCGGGCATTCCTGCACGCCGACATCCACGCCGGCGAGCACGTCCGGCTCTTCGTCCAGGGCAAGTCGGCGTTCTTGCCGGGCGATCGCGATCTGCCGGGAGGCACGCGCACGCTCGATGTCGATTCCCTGGCCCTCCAGAACGCGTTCATCGATCTCGCGATCCCCGCTGGCGATGACCTGACGCTCACCGCCCGCCTCGGCAGGCAGGAGCTGCTCTTCGGCAAGCAGCGGCTCGTCAGCCCGCTGCCCTGGTCCAACACCCAGCGCACCTGGGACGCGGGGCGCCTCATCGCAAAGATCGAACGCTGGCGCATCGACGCCTTCTACAGCCGATTTGCGGCGGTCCAGAAGTACGACTTCAACGATTGGCAGCCCGGGCCCGATTTCTACGGCGTCTACGCCGCGGGCAAAGTCGGCCCGCAAGAGCACCCGCTCGATCTCGACCTCTACATCCTCGGTCTCTCGCGCGACAGCGCGACCTTCAACGCGACCACGGGCGAGGAAGATCGCATCACGCTCGGCGCGCGTCTCGCCGGCAAGATCGCCGGCGGGCCCTTCGACTTCGACCTCGAAGCCGCGTACCAGCTCGGCGACGTCGGCACCGCCGATGTGAACGCCTCCATGCTCGCCGCCCAGCTCGGATACACCATTCCCATCGACACCGACCCGCGCGTCTTCGTCGGCTTCGACTACGCCAGCGGCGACGACTCGCCCGCCGACGGCGAGGTCGAGACATTCAACCAACTCTTCCCCCTCGGCCACGCGTACTACGGATATATGGACTTCATCGGACGACAGAACGCGATCGATCTGTCCGCCGGCGTGTCGCTCGACCCGCACGAGAAGGTCAGCCTCAAGCTCACGGGGCACCTGTTCTGGCGGGCGAGCACCGACGACGCGCTGTACAACGCCGGCGGGGGCGTGCTTCGCGCCGGCTCACTGGGGACCAGCTCGGAGATCGGCCAGGAGCTCGACGCGACCGTGACCTACAAGCTCGACGCGCACACGACGATCGAGGGCGGCTACAGCCACTTCTTCGCGGGCGAGTTCATCGAGCAGTCCGGCCCGAGCGAGGACGTGGACTGGCTGTATCTGCAGGTCTCGTACCGGTTCTGATACCAGCCGACCACGAGGAGGATCTCATGCCACTCACGTTTGACCGCATCCAGGGCAACGTCGTCCACGTCCGCGCCACCGGCGCGCTCTCCGACGAGGATTACAAGGACACCTTCGTGCCCACCATGGAGGAGCTGTTCACGACCTGGACCGGCGTGCGCATGCTCTTCGCCATGGACCAGGGCTTCGAGGGCTGGAACCCCCACGGTGCATGGGAGGAGCTCCGCTTCGAGCGCAAGCATCGCAACGACATGATCCGCGTCGCCGTCGTCGGCGACAAGCGATGGGAGCGCTGGGCGACGAGGTTCTCCAAGATATTCACGGGCGCGAACGCCCGGTTCTTCACCCCCGACGACGCCGACGCGGCCCGCGCGTGGATCACCTCCGGGGTGGACTAGCCATGGGCGCTGCGACCGCTCGCCCTCCCACGCCGCTCTCGCGGATCGACGCCCCGCGCCAGCTGCTGGCGCTGGAGTCCATGATCGGCTCGACGCCGCTCATCGAGATCTTGTATCGCTCGCGCGGCAAGCACCGCCGGATCTTCGCGAAGTACGAGCAGAAGAACATGACCGGCAGCGTCAAGGACCGCATGGCCCTGTGGATCATGGCACGCGCCCATGTATCCGGCGCGCTGCGCCGCGGCGACACGATCGCCGAGGCCACCAGCGGCAACACCGGCATCGCGTTTGCCGCCATCGGACGGGCCCTGGGGCATCCGGTCGTGATCTTCATGCCCGATTGGATGAGCCGCGAGCGCGTCGCGCTGCTTGAAACGTTCGGCGCCGAGATCGTCCCGGTCTCGACCGAGCAGCACGGATTCTGCGGCAGCATCGTGCTCGCCGACCAATACGCCGAGCAGGCGACCCATCGCGTCTTCCTGCCCCATCAGTTCGACAACCCCGCCAACTGCGAGGCCCACGAACGCACAACCGCCCCGGAGATCATCGCCCAACTCACGTCCATCGGGCGCGCATGCGACGCGTTCGTCGCCGGCGTCGGCACCGGCGGCACCGTCATGGGCGTCGGGCGGGCCCTCCGATCGCGCTGTCCCGCCGTCCGCGTCCACCCGCTCGAGCCCGCCAACTCGCCCACCCTGCGCACTGGCAAGTGCTCGGGAACCCATCGCATCCAGGGAATCTCCGACGAGTTCGTGCCCTCGATCGTGCGACTGGAAGAGCTCGACCCCATCGTCGACGTCTGGGACGGCGACGCGATCCTCATGGCCCAGGGCCTCGCGCAGGTCGGCCTGGCCGTCGGCATCTCCTCGGGCGCGAACTTCCTCGGCGCGGACTGCCTGCTCGATGACCTGGGCGACGACGCGACCGTTGTCACCATCTTCTGCGACAGCAACAAGAAGTACCTGTCCACGGCCTTGTGCCGCCCCGAGCCCGTGCTGAGCGAGCATCGCAGCCCCGGGATCCAACTGCTCTCATGGCGCTCGATCGGAATGCCGCCATGAGCCCCGCCGGGCAACCCTGGGCGATGCGCCGGGCCGCGGTCATCGGCGCCGGCGCGATGGGCAGCGCCCTCAGCGCGATCCTCGCGCAGACGATTCCCGTCGTGCTCATCTGCCGGAACCCCGACAGGGCCGCGCAGATCTTCCGCCACGGGGTCTCGGTCGAGGGCACGATCCGCGCGACCGCACGCCCGGTGGTCGTGCGAGACCTGCGCGGGCTCCTGGACGCCGGCGGCGCAGACGCCGTGTTCGTCGCGACCAAGACCACCGCGATCGACGACGTCGCCCGCGACCTCAAGCCGGTCCTCGCGGATCTCGGACGCGAACACGCCGGGCCGTTCATCGTGAGCTTTCAGAACGGCATCGCGCCGGGCCAGCGCCTCGTGGACCTTCTCCGCTATGACCGCGTGGTTCGCATGGTGCTGAACTTCGGCGGGACGCTCGACGAAGACGGACGGGCGGTGCATGTCGGGCTCAACAAGCCGCCGCACGTCATCGGCGGGCCCGACGCGCGCCATCGCGCCCCGTGCGAGTCCATCGCAAGCACCCTCACCAGTGGCGGACTCGAGACCGTCTTCGACCCCGACATCGAGCTGGCGGTATGGGAAAAGGCGATCGTCAACGCGGCGGCGAATCCGGTCGCGGCCCTTGTCAACAGCTCGGTCGGGCAGGCGATAGCCTCCCCCGCTCGCGCAATCATCGAGGCACTGCTCGACGAGGGGATCGCCGTGGCGCTGAGCGACGGGCTCGCGCTCCCGCCGGACTTCCGGCAACACGCCATCGAGTTCATCCTCCGCGCGAAGGACCACACCCCGAGCATGGTCGTGGACATCCGCCAGGGCAGGGAATCCGAGGTCGGCCAGCTCAACCGCCAGATCATCGAGCACGCCCATCAGCGCGCCGTGCCGACACCCACCCACGAGATCATCCGCGCGCTCATCGAGACCTTCGACTGGAGGGTCTACGAGCGCCGAGCACGCCAGACGACGCGCTAGATCCTTCCGCTCGCCGCGCCGACCTCCCGGCAGGTCTTTGGCGGTGAACCGGGTGGGCGATCCTCGATCACGGGCCCGCCGACGGCGCGATCCCGCGCCGTTCACGCATCTCGCGACCCACGTCCGCGAGCTGTCCCTCGCTCAGCAGCTTCGCAGCGAGCGGAAAGAGCTGCTCGTCCTCCTCGCGGATGTGCTCGGCATAGAGATCCCGCAGCCGCCCCAGAATCTCGCGGAGCTCCGCCCCGCGCGCCGGCGCAAGCGAGCCCCCGTCCACCCATTCGCCCAGCAGCTCGTCCGCCGCCGCGTGCAGCGACGTGGCCGTCTGGTGATCCGACTCCAGCCGGTCGATCGCCTCGCAACGCTCCCCGCGTTCGTCGGCGGCCGCCTGCATACGCGGGAACAACGACACCTCCTCGTCGGCGGTGTGCTTGGGCGCCGCTTCGGTGAAGTACTTGCGCGCTCGCTGGACGGCCTCGACCGCCTCAGGCGACAGAGTTTGTCCGCCGAACTCGCTCGCCACCCGAACGAGGATCTCCAGGAACCGCTCGATCCGTCTGTGGCAATCCGAGAGCAGCCCCAGCGGCTCGTCGAACCCGTGTTCCTCGCGCTGTTCACCGATCCGCAGCATGAGCGCCTCCCTTGGTTTATCATACGCCCATGGCCGCCCAACGATCGAACGCCCGGACTCCTCCGCTGCAGCGCCACCCGGCACTCCAGCCGGTCTCTCGCGAGCACATGAGCGGGCTCATCCAGGCGCGAAATCTCCAGCGAGCCGCGCGCGCCGACGAGCCGGCCAGACGCGCCGCGTTGGATGGTCTCTACAGAGCCTGGCGGACGGAGATCAGCGATCACTTCGACGATGAGAAACGCCTGTTGCTGCCGCTGACGGCGGACGCCGACCTCCGCGATCGCTTGCTGGATGAGCATCGCGTCATCCGCGAACTGGTGGG
>JAJDDM010000101.1 GCA_029260315.1 Phycisphaerales bacterium
CGTAGTTGCCGCTCCGCTGCCGCGGCTGCTCTCAGTGTATGGCATGGGCCGCGACAAGCCCCGCCGGTCGAGAGCCTTCCCCTCAGTAAGCGCCGTCGGGCGGCAGCGGCGGACAGGGGACGCCGAAGTCCCGGCTGCTCACCGCGAATGCGGTCAGCCGCGTCGGGTGCTGCGGCGTGTGGGGCGGAGACCACTACGGAAGAACACTCATGACCGCCTCCGCGAAACGCGTCCAAAAGGCGAGCCCAAGCAAGAACCCGGCTGAAGCTGCTCCCCAGCTAACCGCGGGGTTCAGCCCTAAGAAGTGCGCCGCAAACCCGAGGCCAGGGGCGGTCACGAGCCCTGCGAAGATGCGCGGTGCCCACCTCGTCTCCTGGCTTTCGTGATCCATCTTCCGCCCAACGTTGCTGCCGCTCGGCTGCTGCGGCTGCGCTCAGTGTACGGGATGACCGGAGCAACGACGCCAGAGCAGCCGTGGTCTGATGCCGCGCGCTACTTGCCAGGCTCATTAAGGGCCACGCTGATCTCGTACAGCACGCGGTCAACGAGTTTGTCGCGGTAAACGCGGCCCCGTGGGGATGCGACTTGCACCCAACTCAGGTCTTCGAACACCCAGTCCCAACGGACCTCCGTCACTGCGCCGGATGGGCTCATGGCCTTCACGTATCCGCGACCACCATCGAACACGTGTCGGGTGATGGTGAAGTCAAGAGCCTCAAGGACTCCGGGCACGACCTGGTTCACGGCTGCAACGTTGTGGGACTCGTAGTCGCCGTAGTGGTGGCTGCCGTCCGGTACAGGTGGGATGCTCTGACATGCGGCAAGCAACAAGAACAGCAGAACAGCAGTAAGGCGCATGCTCGCCTCCTCTCAGGCTGTGTCGTTGACGCTCGGCTCCCGCGTCAGTCCCCATCCTACGCGCCGTCGGGGGCGGAGGCGGACAGGGGCGTCAAGAACCGCACGCCGACATCACCGGCTTCAGAGCATCGGGAACCGGGCAGCCAGATCCTCCAGCGCTTCGTTCATGCCCTCCTGCATGAGTTCAGCCAGGGTGATCATGTCATTGCCCATACGGTAGTAGAGCCCCTGGACGATGCTGTCCTCTCCCGAGTACCTGTGGGTCCAGACGACCTGACCGCTGCGATCCCTCAACTCCAGGGAGAAGTCGAGCGTGTTCCCGCTGGTCCCGCCCGGCAGGCCGAAGAACCAAAGCAACGGACCGAAGACGCTCAAGCCGTACGAGATGATGCGACCGTGGTAGAGCGATCGGTGCGTCGTCCCGTGCAGGATGTAGTCGGCCTCTGCGGTCTCTCCGCCCATCGTGAACCAGGCGCGCTCCACCACTCCCGAGTCGGTCAGTGACCTCGCAGCCGCCTTGCCGAGGTCCTCGTCCATCTGGAAGTCGTATTCCGAGATCGAGAAGAACATGCGGCTCGACTCGGGACGCTCATAGGTAGCCCAGCCGAAGGGCATGAGCGGCACGAGGTACCAGAAGTAGGTGCCCGACGTGTTGTCGAACGGACGATCCTCGCGGAAGGGAAGTACGGCAACAGCGACTGGACGCTGAGCAACCTCCGCACGATAGAGCGCATCTGGATTCTTCGGATAGGTCCACTTCCCCTGCATGTTGCAGGCGGGAAGCAAGGCGAACAGAAGAACGAAAGCAGTCGCGGAGACCCTCATCACGGACACCCCCCCATTGCGATGACCCCATGGAATCCGAAACGACGCGGTATCCCGCGTAACAGACGACCTGCCTGCCAGCAATCCTCGGATCCCCGACCCCAGCATACAGGGCATGCTCAGGCGAGTCGCGCCGTCGCAACACGGCCGCGCCCTCCACTTGGACGGGACATCGCCAGCCCAAACTCGTGAGTGTTCACCCACGGGCGTATTCGAGCCGTGCGCGCTCGGCGAACGCATCTACCACACTTGACGCGCCAAGCCGTCGGGATGTCCAGCAGAGCGCGACTGGCCTGAGGCCTTGGTTTGGGCCAAGGTACGAGGGCTTCGACAACGCGCCGTGCAGCGGAGAGCAAGAGAGCACTCCCGCCCCGAGTTCGCACCTACTTCTCGCGGCGGAGAGCACCCAACTACGCAAGATCGCGCGCCGTTGGGCGCATGCCTTGCGATCCCGTACAGACGCCACCTGGACGCGCGCAACGGTGGTTCCCCGGGCGTGACGGTTTGACGAACTCGTAAACGGCGTCGGAGAGCGGGTTTCGAGACCGTTCACTCCGCGGCGTAGAGCACAGGAGTGGTTCGCACCTCGCGACGACCGGTGCGGTCGGGACGGTTAGGCGAACTCCGAGCTGAGCGGCCCGCGCCACAGTCCTCACCGCTGTGCAAGCGCCCTCTCGCGAGCCTCTGCGCCGGCGGATGCTACGGTCGACGCAACTCCATAATCGACGGGCGGATGGAGTGTCCCGAGGCACAGGTGACATCGACCGTGATCGTGCCGCCGTCGGCGAGCGTACCGTCGAAGTCGGCGTCGAACGCGGAGCAGTCCTAAGCGCTGGCCGCGACGCAGAGGACCAGGGAAACGACGAGGCAAGTCGGCTCAACACGGCCAAATGGTGCCACGAGGCGACGAGAGAGCACCTACGGCGTTGTACCCACCAACCCATTGCTCGAGGTCAGTCCCTGGGGACCGACCGGATCGGGGATCCAGTACTGCAGCACGATCTGGACACCGGCCGGCAGGCCCGTCGGCCAGGTGTCGACCAGCGTCAGCGCGCCGGCGCCGTTCACGGGCAGGCCGGT
>JAJDDM010000102.1 GCA_029260315.1 Phycisphaerales bacterium
GGCGTTGCTCGGACGATGGCTGGCAAGAGCGAGGGAGGGTGCGCCGTGCTGATGAATCGCGTGATTCCGTGTCTGGACGTGCGCGACGGGCGCGTGGTCAAGGGGGTGCGATTCGCGAATCTGCGCGACGCGGGGGATCCCGTCGAGCAGGCGACGCGGTATGAGTGGGCGGGGGCCGATGAGCTGGTCTTGCTGGATGTCTCGGCGACGGCGGAGGGCAGGCAAGCCGCGGTCGAGACGGTCGCGGCGGTGCGGGCGGCGATCGGGATCCCGCTGACGGTCGGGGGCGGGGTGCGATGCCTGGACGATGCGCTTGCGCTGCTTCGCGCGGGGGCGGACAAAGTTGGCGTCAACAGCGCCGCGGTGGAGCGGGCGGCGCTGCTCGCGGAGATCGGTGATCGCGTGGGGGCGCAGTGCGTGGTGCTGTCGATCGACGCGGCGGCGCGCGAGGGCGGCTGGGAGGTCGTGACGCGCGCGGGGGCGAACCGGACGGGGATGGACGTGCTCGCGTGGGCTGCGCGCGGCGAGGAGCTGGGCATGGGCGAGATTCTGCTGACGAGCTGGGATCGCGACGGGACGCGCAGCGGGTATGACCTGGGGCTGATCGAGGCGGTGCGGCGGGTGGTGCGCGTGCCGATCATCGCCTCGGGCGGAGCCGCGACGAGTGCGGACATGGTCGCGGCGCTGCGCGCGGGAGCCGACGCGGTGCTCGCGGCGTCGATCTTTCACGACGGGGAGACGACGGTGGGGGACTTGAAAAGTGAGCTTGCCTTGGCGGGCGTGGAGGTTCGGACATGATCGTGCCATCGATCGATCTGATGGACGGGCGGGCGGTGCAACTCGTCGAGGGGCGCGAGAAGGTGCTGGACGCGGGGGATCCCAGGCCGATCGCCGAGCGCTTTGGAAGGGTGGGCGAGGTCGCGGTGATCGATCTGGATGCGGCGCTGGGGCGAGGGGACAACCGGGAGGTGATCGAGGACTTGTTGTCGATCGCGCCGTGCCGGGTCGGCGGGGGGATTCGGGACGTGGAGTCGGCGGTGCGGTGGTTGGACGCGGGGGCGCACAAGGTCATTCTGGGGACGGCGGCGGTGCCAGGAGTGCTGGGGGAGCTGCCGCGGGATCGGGTGATCGCGGCGTTGGATGCGCGCGATGGGGATGTTGTCGTCGAGGGTTGGACGAGGAAGACGGGCGCGTCAGTGGAGGAGCGGATTGAGGAGTTGGGGGAGTTTGTTTCGGGGTTTCTGGTGACGTTTGTCGAGGGCGAGGGGCGGATGGGGGGGATGCCGTTGGAGCGGATGGACAGGCTTGTCGAGCGCGTGGGAGATTGTGCGCTGACGGTGGCGGGGGGCGTGCGAGAGCCCGAGGACATCGCGGCGGTCGATTGGCTGGGGGCCGATGCGCAGGTGGGGATGGCGCTGTATACAGGGGCGTTCGATCTGGCATCGGGTTTCTGTTCGCCGCTGCGAAGCGATCGGGCGGACGGGCTCTGGGCGACGGTGGTGTGCGACGAGAGCGGGCGGGCCTTGGGATTGTGCTACTCGAGCCTCGAGAGCGTGCGCGCGGCGCTGGAGACCGGGCGCGGCGTGTATCACTCACGCTCGCGGGGTGTGTGGGTCAAGGGCGAGAGCTCGGGGAACACCCAGGAGCTGGTGCGGATCGACGTGGATTGCGATCGCGATGCGCTGCGGTTCACGGTGCGCCAGAAGGGCGCGGGGTTCTGTCACACGGGTTCGGCGACTTGCTTTGGTGAGTCGCGGGGTTTGGCGCGGTTGCAGCGGACCATCGGGAGTCGCATCGCCGACGCGGGCGAGGGTTCTTACACCCGCCGGCTGATCGAGGACCCGGCGCTGCTTGCAAGCAAGCTCGTCGAGGAGGCGAGGGAGCTGGCAGCGGCAACAACGGCAGAAGACGCGGCGTGGGAGCTGGCGGATGTGCTGTACTTCGCGAGCGTCGCGGCGGTGCGGCACGGGGTGACGATCGGCGACGCCGAGCGGGTGCTCGATGCGCGGGCGCTACGAGTCACCAGGCGCGCGGGAGACGCCAAGAACGGGGAGTCGTCATGACGCTGCTGCGGCGGGTCACAGAGGACGAGGCTGTGCGCTCGGTTGCGCCGGCGGTCGATGCGCAGACGCTTGCGGGCGCGGCGGAGATCGTTAGGCGGGTGCGCACGGGTGGCGCATCTGCGGTTCGCGAGTATGCGGAGCGATTCGGCGAGCGGCGCGAGGCTGATCCTCTCGTGCTCGATCGGGATGCGATGCGAGCGGCGCTGGAGTTCCTGGACGCCGAGGACCGGCGCGCGCTGACGGGCGCGTCGGAGCGGATCGAGACATTCGCGCGGGCCCAGCGCGAGGCGATCGGCGAGGTGACGGTGGCGATTCCGGGCGGGGAAGCAGGGCACACCATCGAGCCGGCGGTGAGCGCGGGGTGTTATGCGCCGGGTGGGCGGTATCCGCTGCCATCCTCGGTGCTAATGACGGCGATCACGGCGCGGGTCGCGGGGTGTGAGCGGGTGGTCGTGGCGTCGCCGGGCGCGCACCCGGTGTCGCTGGCGGCGGCGGCTATCGCGGGGGCGGATGCCTTTCTCGCGGTTGGCGGGGCGCACGCGATCGCGGCGCTCGCGTATGGCTTCGACGGGTTCGAGCGCTGCGATGTCGTGGTGGGGCCGGGGAATCGGTGGGTGACGGCGGCGAAGCAGGTTGTGTCCGGTGTCGTGGGCATTGACATGCTCGCGGGGCCGTCGGAGTTGCTTGTGATCGCGGATGCGGCGGCGGACCCGGCGCTGATCGCGGCGGATCTCTTGGCGCAGGCCGAGCACGACGTGGACGCGGTCGCGATGCTTGTGACCGAAAGCGAAGCGATCGCAGCGGAGGTCAAGCAGGAACTCCAAACCCAGCTTCAGAATCTGGAGACGGCGGAGGTCGCCCGGCGGGCGCTCACGAACGGGTTCGTCTGCGTGGTCGACGATCTGGATCGGTGTGTCGCGCTGGTGGATCGGATCGCGCCCGAGCATCTCGAGATCATGACGAGGGACGCGCAAGCGGTCGCTGGGCGCGTGCGCAACGCGGGCGGCGTGTTCATCGGGGCGCGCTCGGCGGAGGTTCTTGGAGACTACGGCGCGGGGCCCAACCACACGCTGCCGACGGGGGGGACGGCACGGTTTTGCGCCGGGCTGTCGGTGATGCACTTCCTGCGGCTGCGGACGTGGCTGCGGATTGATGAGATCAACCGGGCGGGATCGATGCTGGGTGAGACGGTGCGGATCGCGTCGATGGAGGGGCTTGCGGGGCACGCGGCGTCGGCCCGCGCGAGGGTGGTTCGGGCGGATGACGGACGGGGCTGAGGGGGTTCGGGCGGTGGCCCGGATGGCGTGTTGGCCCTATCCTGAGGTGCTCGGAGAGGTGGCAGAGCGGTTGAATGCGCCGGTCTCGAAAACCGGTATGGCCTTTTGGTCATCGGGGGTTCGAATCCCCCCCTCTCCGCTTGCAGCGCGAGGTGACGAGCTTCTCGAGCGGTCTTAGGCCGCTCTGTCCCGCGCCGACGAGAGGTTGGCGATCGCTGAGAGTGGTTGGGCGGGGCCCGAGCCGTAGCGATACGCGGGCTGGTGCTCGGCGTCCCAGCAGATCGCGATTGGCCCCTTGACGGCCCTTGTGAACCGGGCGGCTGTTCGGCCGATGAGCAGCGTGACGTTCGCGTAGATGATCTTGCCGACCCGGACATCGAGCGGCCTCTCACTGGCGATCTGCTGATCCAGCTCCTCAAGGCGGGCGGTGTGGGCGTCGAGCTCGGACTTTGCGCTATTCATTTTTTCGACGATCGCGGCCCGCCGTTCGAGGTCGCGGGGGCTCGGGTTCGCGCCGAGGGGCATCGCCTGGAGCTGAGACCCAAGGTCTTCCAGGTGCGATCGGATCTGGGAGATCGCGCTGGCGGTCTGTTGGCGGGCCGCGCGCAGCAGGGGCGCATCGGCGAGGCGGACGACGGTGGGGGTGTTGCTGGGTGAGCCGAGGATCTTGATCTTGAGCGACTCGGTCACCGAGACCCTGCCGCCCATGAGCGTGGCGGTAGGGGAGTGGAGGTGCCCGCCGACGATGAGGTCGCACCCGACGATGCCGCGTTGCACGCGCAGGTCGCCCTCGATCGTGCCGCGGGCGTCCTCGAGGTAGGTGGTCCGAACGTTGCCCGCGACGGTGAGGGAGCCCTTGCCCTTGCCGGCCATGCCGCAGCGCGCGATGAGGTCACCCTGACAAATAAGAGTGGCGACCTCGATGAGGCCCTGGACGTTGATGTCGCCTCGGGCCTTGACCTCGAAGCCCGACTTGATGCCGCCGGCGATGGTGACGGTGCCCGAGAAATCGATGTGACCGGTGGAAAAGTCGACGGACTCACGGACCTTGAGCAGGCGTGTGATGACCGGCGCGCCGCCGAGGACGATGAGCACGCCCTCCTGTTCTGCCTCGACGGTGCCGTCGTCATGGAGCGTCAAGGATTCGTGGAGCTTGCGTGCGATGTCCTTGCCGGGGCGGGCCTTGAGTGTGCGTCCGAAGATGTCGCGTCCGTCGGCGCCATCTGTCGGCGGGTGCAAGATGCCGATGGTGTCGCCGGCGGTGACCGAGGCGTAGTCGCGTCCCCTGTAGTAGTCCGCCCGCTCTTCCTCGTCCTCGCGTTCCTCTTCGACGCCGGCGGGGTCGAGCCCGTCGGCCCACTCGATCCAGCCGTGCTCGCCGTGCTGAGGCGGCGTCGCCCTGGCGATTACCGCCTCGACGAATCCCGGATCGGACGCGTAGCGTTCGGCGAAGTCCTCGATTGCCTTCTCGACGGCGGGATCGATCAGGAGCCCGGCTTCGCGCGCGGCGTTGGTGAGTCGCTCGACGGAGACGACCGCCGGGTCCAGACCCACAGGCACGCTCAGTGTCGCCTGAGACGCGTCCGATGTAACCTGGATGGTGAACTCGGCGGCGATGTGCGTTTCCTTCGTCCGGCGGCCCGGCGTGTGATCCTTGAGTAGCTCTCAGCGACGCGAAGATTATGGATATGGCGGTCCTCGTCACCGTTATCGACGCCTTCGGCATGGTTGTTAAGAGCGGGCCGGCGGATGGCCGACGATCGCCGGGAACTCTGGGTTCAGCGTATGAGATGGCGCACCTGGGGCAGGCAGGGTGCCGCGAGGGCCGCTATGCGACGCGGCGATCGTCGTGCCCGATCTTGAGGACGTCCTCGGCCGCGCGCAGGCTCTCCCACATCAGCGAGATCTCATTCTCGGACTCGGTCCGTGTGAGGGCGAGCGATTCTCGGACGTGCGGCGCGAGGCGGTACTGCAGGCCGTCGGATCCGACGGCGAGCCCGGCCCACAGGCAGATCGTGTCGGCGCCGTGGACGATGTCGTAGAGCACGCTGTGATTGCGATCGTCGGGGGTTGGCGGGGTGTGGTGGTGGCGGATCGCGTCGGCGACCTCGGGTGGGAGCTTCCAGTGCTCGGCGAGAGCCGCGCCGACCTCGGCGTGGTCCGCGCCGAACGCGGCGCGCTCGGCCTGGTCGAACGTGGTGTTGGGCGTGAGGTGCTCGGCGACGAGGCGTTCGTAGTCAGCGCCGTGCTTGAGGTCGAGCACGAGCTTGCCGATGTCGCGCAGCAGAGCGCAGACGAAGGCCTGCTCCTTGACCTCGGAGGCGTGCATGGCCGCGAGCTTTTCTGCAGCGAACGCGCCGCCGAGGGCTCCGCGCCAGAGCGCCCCGCGGCGAAGGCCGAAGGCGCGGACGTCGCCGTCGAGGACGGTGGAGACCTGCTGCTGGAGGACGATCCTGGACAGGGACTTCACGCCGAGACGGATGGTGGCCTCGCGCAGGTTGAACTCGCGCCCGGGAACGCCGAACTTGGCGGAGTTGGCCAGGCGGAGTACGGCGATGCTGAGCGCGTCATCGAGGCGGACGATCTCGGCGACCTCGTGCAGATCGGGCTCGTCGCCCGAGAGGATCTCGATCACGCGGGCGGAGGATACGGGAAGCGGGCGGAGGCGATCGGCTCCCTCGAGCAGTCGGTTCATGCCTGCCATAGGACGCGCTCCTTGCCGTTGTTGCGAACGACGGCTGCGCCGTCGGAGATCGAGAGGGAGAGGGTGCGGCACGCAGTCCCGCCGATGTCCTCGGCGGCGATCTTGACCTGGTTCTGCCGGAGAACGTCTTCAAGCATGGACCGGTTGGCGTCGGCAACACCTTGGCGGCCCTCGTCGAGGAGTTCTGCGCCGCCTGCGGCACACGCCACGAGATTCTCGCTTGTTGCGCCGAGCGCCGTCGCGCGCTCGATAAGCATGGGCAATCCGGTGTCGGCGAACATCGCTTGACCGTTATCGACTGCTTCGTCGGGGGAGCGGGGCAGCAGGAAGTGCAGGACGCCGCCGACGTGGGCGACCGGATCGAACAAGGCGACGGCGATCGAGGAACCTAGTGGATCGGTCTCGATCGTCATCTTGGGATCTGCGGAGACCGCGGCGTCGGCGGGCCCGACGTGCATGGTTCGCTGGGCCGTGTTGTCGATGGCTTCGGTGGTCGTAGTTCCTGGGGTCATCTCGCAACCTTTCGTCCCACGCTGAACTCGCGGAGATGAATACCCGCGTGCTCCCGTGCAAGGATCGACCAGATCTCATAGTCAGTTCAGCGCACTGGCCCGGCGAGCGCAAGATGAGAGCAGGACGCGATCGTCGCGCGCTCGGGGACCCGATGCGTGCTCACGCTTTGCGTTCAAGGCGTGATAACCGAGGAGCGATGAAGGATTGGCCTCAGTTGGCCACGTTGGCGTGCTCTCGTGATTTCAGGCGGTGTTTCGTCTCCGCGGCCCAGCAGTACAAGATGGGGACGACGAACCAGGTGATCGAGGCGACGGCCATGCCGCCGAAGGTGGGGATCGCCATGGGAATCATGATGTCCGAGCCCCTGCCCGTGCTGGTGAGCACCGGCAGCAGGGCGAGGATGGTGGTGGCGCTGGTCATGACCGCGGCGCGGATGCGCAGGCGTCCGCCGGTGACGACCGCGGCGCGAATAGCCTCGATCGAATCCGGCTTCTCCTCGGCCATGGTTTGCTCGATGCGCGTGGCCATGATGACGCCGTCGTCGGTGGCGATGCCGAACAGCGCGAGGAACCCCACCCAGACGGCGACCGAGAGGTTGAACGGCCTGACCTGGAAGAGATCGCGGAGGTTGGTGCCGAAGAGGTCGGTGTCGAGGAACCACGGCTGCGCGTAGAGCCAGAGCATCATGAACCCTCCGCCCCAGGCGACGAAGACGCCGCTGAAGACCATGAGGGTGACGCCCACCTTGCGGAACTGGAAGTAGAGCAGGAGGAAGATGATCGCCAGCGAGAGCGGGAGCACGACGCTGAGGCGCTTGGCGGCGCGGACCTGGTTCTTGTATGAGCCGGCGAAGTCGAAGCTGACGCCCGGCGGCACGGCGAGCTCGCCCGAGTCGATCTTGCTCTGGAGGTGCTGCTTCGCGTCCTCGACGACGGTGACCTCGGCGTAGCCGGGTTTCTTGTCGAAGAGGACGTAGGCGACGAGAAATGTGTCCTCGCTCTTGATCATCTGCGGGCCGCGCCGATACTCGACCGTCGCGAGCTCGCCCAGGGGAACCTGCGCGCCGCTCGGCGTGGGGACAAGGATGGCCGTCAGCGTCTCGGGCTGGTCGCGCAGCTCGCGGAGGTATCGCACGCGGACGGGGTAGCGCTCGCGTCCCTCGACGGTCATGGTCAGCGGCTTGCCGCCGATCGCGACCTCGATGATCTCCTGGACGTCCATGATCTGGATGCCGTAGCGGGCGATGCGTTCGCGATCGATCTCGATCTCGAGATACGGCTTGCCGACGACGCGGTCGGCAAAGACCGCCGCGGGCTGCACCGAGGGCACCTGCTTGAGCAGACGCTCCAGCTCGAGCGCGAAGGACTCGATGGACTCGAGCGTCGGCCCGTAGACCTTGACACCCATGGGGGCGCGGAAGCCGGACTGGAGCATGACGATCCGGGTCTCGATCGGCTGGAGCTTGGGGGCGCTGGTGACGCCCGGCATATCCGCCGCGGCGACGATCTCGTCCCAGATATCTTGCGGCGACTCGATCTCGTTGCGCCACTGGCGATAGGGTCTGC
>JAJDDM010000103.1 GCA_029260315.1 Phycisphaerales bacterium
GCCATCATGCCCGCCGCGGCGGCGGAGAACATGCTCGCGACCCGATCCGACAGCTCGCTCAGGAAGAAGAACGGGAGCACGCCGAAGGCCATGGAGACGTCGGCGAGCGCCGCGGCGATGAAGGTAACGATCAGCAGATGGATCAGCTCCGCGTCCATGGTCGCAGATTATCCCGCATCCGCCCCCGCCGCCGGCGATACGCTTTTGACAGGCTCGGTCCCGGTCGGGGCCGGAGCGGAATCACGCGAGGCGAAGGGGGAACGACATGCTGACGCAGATGCTGGCGATGCTGGCGATGCTGGCGACGAGCGAACCGCTGGCGAGGAGCACGCAAGACCCGGTCTCCGACGCCGCGAGCGCGTTCCTCGACTCGCTCGATGAGACCCAGCGAGCGGCCTGCACTTACGAGTTCAGCGATGCGGAGCGGAAGAACTGGCAGCCCGTGCCGTTCGGCACCGCCGGCGTCAAGCTCGAGGACCTCAGCGAGACCCAGCGAGAGCGTTTGCGCGAACTGCTGAAGAGTGTGCTCTCCGAGGAGGGCCTTGCGACAGTCGATGGGGTCATGGTCCTCGAGGCCATCCTCGTCGCGATCGAGCAAGAGCGCGGCAGGGCGAGCCGCTTCCACGGTGCCGAGCGCTATTTCATCACGATCTACGGCGACCCTGCGAGCGCCGACACCGAAGCGAACGCCCCCTGGGCATGGCGCATCGAGGGCCACCACCTCTCGTTCACGTTCACCTGCAAGGCCGGAGAGTGGGTCGCCCACGGCCCGCTGTTCGTCGGATCCCAGCCCGCGCGCGTGCAGGGCGGCGAGCACGACGCCATGCGGCTGCTCGGATCCAAGGACGACAACGTGCGGGCGCTGATCGGCATGCTCGACGCCGAGCAGCGAGCCAGGGCCGTCGGCGAGCAGCGCGTCCCCGGCAACGTCGTGCTCACGCCGGGGCGAGACGACGGCTTCGGCGAACCCCGCGGCCTGCCCGCATCCGAAATGACCCAGATCCAGCGCGCGGCACTGCTCCGCGCGATTTCCGAGTGGGCAAAGTGGCTGCGCAAGGATCTCGCCGAGGCGGAGGTCGAGCGGATGAGAGACTCACTCGAAAAGACGACCCTGTACTGGCTGGGCGGCATGGGCGTCGACGAGCCGCACTACTGGCGGATCGTCGGCCCGCACTTTTCGATCGAGTACGCCGCACCCGAGCGAGATCCCGATCACGTCCACGCCCTCTGGCGAGACCTCGAGAACGACTTTGGCGGGGATCTGCTCCGGCGCCACCTGGAGAAACACCACGCGTACGACCATGACCACGACGATGGTTGATCGCGACACTGATTCCACCGGGTACACCACGGAGCCGCCGAGCGCAAGCTCGCGTGAGGCCGACCAAGGATTTTGCACGCCCGATCGCGAGCTTGCGCTCGCGGCTCCGTGTAGCCGATGCCGGCGCCGCGGTTTCAAGCGAGTGCCGTGGAGTGAGGAGGCTTTGCGACGAACGCCTCGTGATCGCAGCAACGACGTTCGCGAAGGAGGCAATGGCGCATGAGCGCTCTGCGCCAACTGGCGGAGAACTCGAACAAGTGCGGATGACCGAGCGACGTGCCACCAGCCGTGGCTTTGCACGGCTGGTGCTTCGGGGAGACCGCCGTGTGAACACCAACCGCTCAAAGCAGCGGTTGGTGGCACGGCGTTGGACACCCGCGCAAGCATCCTGCCGCGACGCAGTAGTGACCAACGACGAATATCGCTCGCAAGCTTGAGCTCCGTCGGGAACCGAGACTCCTTGTGCTACCGGACATCAAACAAGCCCAGGCTCGCGCCAGGACCTCTAGTCGGCGTCGTTGAAATACGCCGCCACGCGCTCAACATCCGCAAAGCCGAATGATGCGCCGCGCGCATTGCACAGGATCGCGACCCCGATCTTCGCATCCACATCCGCCCAGAGAAAGCACCGGCTCCCCGGCTGGCTCCCGCCGTGGGAGAGGACCGGCGCGCCCTCCTCGCCCCCGACATTCCAGCCCAGGCTGTAGCCGTGCGTCTTGCCATCGGCGGTCGTCGTCTTCTCCCGCAGCAGCGCCAGCGCCTCGGCCTCGATCGGCCCCGCCTCGATCATCCCCCACGCGAGCCGCACCAGGTCCTCCGCCGTCGAGACCATCCCGCCGCCGGGGATCTTGTAGCTGGTGTCCGTTGCCGGCGCGACGTGCGCCGTCTGCTCGTTGTCGAGCAGATACGGCGTCGCGACGTTGTTGACGCTCCCATCGTCCGCCGCGGTGCTCGTCATCTCCAGCGGCCCGAGCACCTCGCGCCGGATCAGTTCCATGAAAGAGCGATCGGTCATGAACTCCATCGCCACGCCCAACAGCGTAAAGCCATAGGTCGAGTATTCGCGTCGCTCGCCCGGCTCGAACCGAAGCTTGTCATCCTCGAAGATCGCCAGGGCATCGCGGAGCGACTCGAAATGGCGCGTGCTGTAGATCTCCAGCCCGCGATAATGGCGGATCCCCGAGGTGTGCGACGCGAGGTGGCGCGCCGTGATCCCGTTCCAGTGCTCGGGCAGCTCCGGCACATACGCCACCAGCGGCTGGTCCAGCTCGATCTCGCCCCGCGCCGCCAGTCGCGCCAGCGCCGTCCCCGTGATCGCCTTCGAGATACTCGCGATCCGGAATCGCGTCTCGGTCGTCGCCGCCTTGCGTGATGCCAGATCCGAGAACCCGTACGCCTTGGAGAAGACGATCTCGCCCTCGACCAGCACCGCCACCTGGAGCGCCGGCAGGCCGCCCGCGTCGCGCAACTTGGCGATATCCTGGTCGGCCTTGGCGATCGCGGCCTCGAACGGCGGGCGCGTGCCCCCCGGCTGCTCGCGCGCGACCCCTCCCGAGAGGGCCGTCGCGAGTGGCACGCTCGCCGCCAACAACATCGCCGCCAGAAACACCAGCCGTCGTCCAATCACGCCCGATCCTCCCGCAAACAACGCCCGTGTCGCGATCCACCAGCACATCGCGCCCACGCGCTTGCAAGATATACGATGGTTTCCACCGGAGGATTCCCATGGCAGAAACTTGGCAGACCGCGATCACGAGCATCCAGCCCAACGAGGTTCGCGTCCGCGGCTACGACATCGCCGAGCTCATGGGCAGCGTCTCGTTCGGGACCGCGGTCTATCTCATCCTGCGGGGGGAACTGCCGGACGAGAAGACCGCCCGCCTGATGGACGCGATCCTCGTCTCGAGCATCGACCACGGGGCGACGCCGCCCAGCGTCCTCGCCGCGAGGACCGTCGCCAGCACCGGCGCGAGCCTCAGCCAGAGCGTCGCCACCGGCATCAACAGCATCAACCGCTTCCACGGCGGGGCGATCCAGGATTGCGCTGCACAGCTCGCCCGCATCATCGCCCGGGCCGAGGGGGGCAACCTCGTCCAGGCCGCCGCGGCGGAACTCGCGGACATGAAGTCCCGTGGCCAGCGCATGAGCGGCTTCGGCCACCGCGTCCACACCACCGACCCCCGCACGGCCCGCCTCTTCGAGCTCGCCCAACAGGCGGGCGTCGCCGGCGAGCACGTCGCGTGCGCCCGTGCGGTCGAGACCGCCTTCGCCGACGCCGGCAAGCCGCTACCGATCAACGTTGACGGCGCGATCGGCGCGATCCTCGCCGACATGGGCTTCGATCCCGAGGTGATGAACGGCCTGTTCATGATCGCTCGGACGCCCGGCCTGGTCGCGCATGTCGCCGAGGAACAGGCGTGCCAGAAGCCGATGCGAAAGGTCGTTCCAGGTGCGCACGAGTACGACGGCCCCCCGCCGCGACGGTCCTGAGAGTGTCGTGTCGCCGACCGATGGGCGTGCGCGATGCGGGCGTTAGTCGTCAAGGCGTGCAAGATCGCGCAACAAGGCCCGCGTCAACGCTCGGTTCGGAACCAGATGACCGAAAGCAAATGACCGAGCTCAAGTGACCGAGAAGGCGTCAGCGATCGGTTGCCTTCCAGCAGGTCGTCAGATGGTTGTCCACCATCCCCACGGCCTGCATGAACGCGTACATGATCGTCGGCCCCACGAACCGGAATCCCCGCTTCTTGAGCGCCTTGCTCATCGCCCGGCTGACATCCGTCTCCGTCGGCAGGCCGCCCATCGTCTTCCAACGATTGACAACCGGCTCCCCATCGACAAAGGACCACAAGTATCCATGCAGCGATCCCTCCTCCTCGATCATCCGGATCGTCGCCTTGGCATTGTCGATCGCCGCGGTCACTTTCAGGCGATTCCGCACAATCCCCGGGTTCTTCAAGAGCCGCTCGACGTCCCGTGATCCGAGACGCGCTACCCGTTCAACATCGAACCCGAGAAACGCCTCGCGATACCCCTCGCGCTTCCTGAGAATCGTCTCCCAACTCAGCCCGGCCTGGGCCCCTTCCAGCACCAGCATCTCAAACAGATGGCGATCGTCCCGACTCGCCACGCCCCATTCCTCGTCGTGGTACCGAATCGCCAGCTCACTCTTCGCCCAATCACACCGGCGCATCAATCACCTCGATCAAACCACGGAGCCGCGTGCGCAAGCACGCGCGAAACCGCCCAACCTTTCGTACCACCGCCAACCCCACCATCAGCGTCCATCAGTCCCCAACGCAGTCTCTCCGTCTCTCTCTTTGCCCAATCCCAGCCACCAGCCGCTCCAACGCCGCCCGCGACTGCAACAGAAACAGACTCGGCTCCAGCAACTCCAGCTCCGAGAGCACCGTCCGCCCCGCGTCATCCTCCATCACGTCCACCCGCGCGTACAACAGATCCCCCGGATCGAACGGCATCGCGTTCAGCACCCGCTCGCACAGCGCCCGCTCATCGTCAGTCGCCTCAAGCCCCGCCGACACCCTTTCTTCTTCATCATCAAACCGCGCCGACTTGCGGATGACATGCGTCAGCTCGCCGTCGATCCACACCAGCGACCGCTCCTCCGATCCCTCCCTCTCCACGCTCCGAAGGAACACCTGCACCATCGCATCTCGATCTGCCGCCAGCTCATCCAGGAACCGCTGGCCATCCCCGGCCCGCTCGCGCACGAACCGTCGAGTCCGCCACGACGCCGCCGAGACCCGCGGCTTGACCACCACCTCGTCCCACTCCCGCGCATCCATCTGCCCCGCAAGATCCATCGACTCCCCGCGCCCACACCACGCCGTCGGCACGATCGCCACGCCCGCCGCCTCCAGCTTGCGCAGATACCCCTTCTCCATGTTCCACAGCAGCACGCCGGGCGGATTCAGCAGGCGCGTCGCCCGCCCCGCCCGCTCGATCCACGCCCTGAACGCCTCGGGATCATGGTAGTAATCCCAGGTCGATCGAACGATGCTCACGTCGAACGCCCCCGGGTCGCCGTCGCCGTTCCACGCGAGCAGCTCCGCCGCGTGGCCGGCCTCGCGCAGCGCCCCCAGCAGCAGCTCCTGATCCGGATCCGCCTCCGGCAGCACCTCGCACGTCACGATCCCGACACGCATGGGCCAACCATACGCCCGCTTGCGGGCCGCGCCGGGCCCGCCCGCTACACTGCACGCCCATGCGACTCGGCTTCCTCCTCGATCACGACCGCTGCATCGGCTGCCACGCCTGCACGGTCGCCTGCAAGGCCGAGAACGACGTGCCCGTGGGCGACTTCCGCACCTGGGTCAAGTACCTCGAGCAAGGGACGTTCCCCGACACCCGCCGCCACTTCGCGGTCTTGCGCTGCAACCACTGCACCGACGCGCCCTGCGTCACGATCTGCCCGGTCAACGCCCTGGAGAAACGCAGCGACGGCATCGTCGATATCGACCGGGACGCCTGCATCGGCTGCCGGGCGTGCATGCAGGCCTGCCCGTACGACGCGATCTACCTCAACGACGACCTCGGCAGCGTCGAGAAATGCCACTACTGCGCCCACCGCACCGAGAAGGGCCTCGAGCCGGCATGCGTGATCGTCTGCCCCGAGCAGGCGATCGTCTCGGGCGACCTCGATGACCCGCGCTCCAAGATCGCGCGGATGCTCGAGGAGAACGACACGCTTGTGCGTCGGCCCGAGCAGGGCACCGGCCCGAACGTCCACTACAAGGGCGTGCATCCGACCCTCCTCGCCCCCGGCGTCGCCAAGGAAG
Organism: Phycisphaerales bacterium; assembly: GCA_029260315.1. Classification (GTDB taxonomy): domain Bacteria; phylum Planctomycetota; class Phycisphaerae; order Phycisphaerales; family UBA1924; genus S146-42. Next base: position 6,121 of record JAJDDM010000103.1, read on the forward strand.
AACCCACCTACCTCTGGTCCGACAAGCCCAAGCGCAAGCAGCCCGCGCCCCTCAGCCTCCCGGTCCTCGAGAACACCCGCGTCGTGCTTGACGCGCCATCGCGCATCGAATGGGGCTGGCCCGTCGCGCTCTACCTGCTCACCAAGGGCATCGCCGCCGGCGTCGCGATCCTCGCCCCCTTCGCCGCGTTCCTCGTCCTCACCGGCGCCACCGCCGCCTACCTCCCCGAAGCCATCGCCCTCACCTTCACCACCATCACCACCATCCTGCTCATCGAAGACCTCAAGAAACCCTGGGCTTTCTACCGCCTCATCACCCGACCCAACTGGAGGTCCTGGCTCGTCAAAGGCGGCGTCATCCTCGGCGCGTTCACCGCGACAACATCCCTCGCCATCCTCGCGCGCCTAACCCACCTCGACACCATCGCCGACACCATCCGATGGATCAACCTCCCGCTGGGCCTCGCCGTCGCCGGCTACACGGCGTTCCTCTTCGCCCAATGCAAGGGGCGCGATCTCTGGGAATCCCGCTGGCTGCTCCCACACCTGCTCGTCCAGGCCCTCCACATCGGCGCCATCACCCTCCTGCCATTCTCAACCGAGCACAAGGCCCTCATCCCCATCGCCGCCCTTGCCGGCCTCGCCCACATCGCCCTCGCCCTCCGCGAACGCCTCGCCAAGCACCGCACCAACAACGCCAACCAAGCCGCCGCCTACCTCACTCACCTCCGCTGGCCCGCCAACATCCGCCCCTTCCACCACGGCCTCATCCTCACCACCCTCTCCATTGGCCTCGCCGGCACCCTCCCCGAACTCGCCCTCATCCCCGCCCTCCTCGGCCTCTACATGTACGAATGGGCCTTCATCCGAGCCGCCCAAGAACCCCCCCTCTCATAGCTTCTTCGCGGGGCGGCACCATCCTGCCGCCGATCGCCGAAGGCGATACGCACCCGGTAGGACCGGCTTCCAGCCGGTCATCGCGCAGCGATACAAACGAAGCCGCGCTCTCCGTGACTCCGCAGACGCAATCAGCCATCCTCACGACCCGCTCAACACCCCGCCACAAACAGATCCAAGTACGCGAAGAAGTCATCGGCATCGATCACGCCGTCGCCGGTCACATCTGCCCGCGGATCACCGGCGGCGAACAGATCCAGATACCCAAAGAAGTCATCCGCGTCCAGCACACCGTTGCCATCGATGTCCGCGCTGCACGCGCCATCGGGCACGACCACCCCGGTGATCGCATGGCCCTGATAGCTGATGCCTCTTTGGATATCAAACCTGCTGCGGGCCGCATCCACGGCCGCGGGCTGATCCGGCGAGAGCGGATCGAGCAGGAAGAGTGATATGTCCAGGCCAAGATCGTGGTAGTTGCCGCCCAGCGTGAACTCGATCGAAGTGAGCTCGATATTGGCGTTGACCTCGCTGTAATCGTCGATCCACCACGGGATGAACAGCTCCGTGAACGCGCCCGACCCATTCTCAAAGTCACCCTGCTCATACGTCCACTCGAACGTGCCTGTCATCTGGCGCGCAGGATCCCTCGGATGGCTGATATCCGGTAGCAGCCACACATCCTCCAGCGTGAATCGAACCGTGTTCGTCTGCGCAGCCGCTAGCCCGCCTATTCCCGCGAGCACCGCGCAAGCCGCGGTACGCAGGATCGAGCAACCGCCAAGGCTGTCCTGAGTCTTCATAGGTACTTCCCCTTGCCAGAGTGTCGATGAACCACTGATCACTAGACGCTGCAACCCACATGCCAAGGCGGACCGCCCAACGACCTCGACAGGGACCGTGTTCCGGACCGAGCACCGATCCTGTGCGAACAACTGTGGCCCAGGTCCGACCCGGTCTGGCCAGCCGATTCTGCCAGTTGCACCCGCGCTGGCGCGTTCGACCGCCAATTCGGTGAGCCGCCCCACTCCAAGGGTGACGACTCGATCTCCCAAGTGGCGGCCGATGGCCAAGCCGCCCCGATCCTGAGGACAGCACGGTGCCGCTCCAGGCGCAATCGGTCTGCTAAAATGCTCCGGGACCTGGGCTCCCGCGACCCGGTCTTGAGGGCCGCACCATCACCGCCCAAGAGACTCGGAGTACGACATGACCCAAGCGACAACAGGCCCCGACCTGGGCGCCAGCGCCACCGATCCGCTGAACCTCATCGACGTCGACCACGTCCGTTTCTACGTCGCCAACGCCAAGCAGGCGGCGTACTTCTACGCCCACACCTTCGGCTTCCGCATCGACCAGCTCGCCGACCTGACCACCGGCAGCCGCGACGAGGCCGACTACCTCCTCACCCAGGGCAACATCCGCCTCATGCTCACCACGCCCCTCCACAAGTCCCACCCCGCCGCCGAGGAAATCAAACGATTCGGCGACGGCGTCAAGGACATCGCATTCACCGTCTTCGACGCTGAGAAAGCCTACGACAAGGCACTCCGCAACGGCGCCGAGCCCGTCGGCACCCCCCGCACCATCTCCGACGAACGCGGCACCGTCACCGTCGCCTCCATCAAGACCTACGGACGCGTCGTCCACACCTTCGTCAGCCGCACCGGCGAATACGACCTGCCCAAGGTCAAGGCCGGCGCAAACTTCATGCCCGTCTTCAGGAAGATCGACTCCCCCGTCAACGCCCACAACGCCAAGAACCCCTGCGGCCTGAAGTACGTCGACCACTGCGTCGGCAACGTCGAAGAAGGCAAGATGAACGAGTGGGTCGAGTTCTACGAGAACGTCCTCGGCTTCAAAATGTTCAAGCACTTCGACGACAAGGACATCTCCACCGAGTACTCAGCGCTGATGTCCAAGGTGATGGCGAGCGGCAATAACCTCATTAAAATGCCCATCAACGAGCCCGCCGAGGGCAAGAAGAAGTCCCAGATCCAGGAATACCTGGAATGGCACGACATGACCCCAGGCTGCCAGCACCTGGCCATGCGCACCGACGACGAACTCGCAAGCGTCGCCGAACTCCGCCGCCGCGGCGTCGACTTCCTCAACCTCCCCGACTCCTACTACGACATCGTCTGGGACCGCGTCAACTCCACCCTCAAGTCCCACGGCCACGACGCCGTCCGCGAGGACCACGACAGAATTAGAGACCTCGGCATCCTCGTCGACGCCGACGACGAGGGCTACCTCCTCCAGCTCTTCACCAAGCCGCTGCAGGATCGCCCGACGCTGTTCTTTGAGATCATCTGCCGGCGGGGGTCGCAGAGCTTTGGGAAGGGGAACTTCAAGGCGTTGTTCGAGGCTTTGGAGTTGGAGCAGGAGCGCCGGGGGAATCTGTGACGCTTCCCGCACGCCCTCTTCGCGCATATGTGGATACTTCCGTGTTCGGCGGCGTCCACGACCGCGAGTTCGATGCGCCCAGCAGAGCCTTCATGGACGCGGTCACCAAGGGGCGCATCATCGCAATGGTCGGCGCAACGACTCTCGCCGAACTCGCCCAGGCTCCCCAGCGCGTCCGGGCCGTGCTCGCCGATCTACCCGCGACCGGAGTCGTACGGTGCGGCATCAACGCGGAGGTCGAGGAGCTCCGGGACGCCTATCTCGACGCTGGCGTGCTCGCCCCCCGCTGGCGTGACGACGCGACGCATGTAGCGACCGCGACCGTTCACGACGCGGACGTGCTCGTGAGCTGGAACTTCCGCCACATCGTGAACTTCGATAAGATCCGCCTTTTCAACGCGGTCAACATCCGGATGGGCTACGCCCAAGTCGCCATCCATTCGCCGCTGGAGTTGCAATATGCCGACGAACAATGATCCCCAGTGCGTTCGCGTCAAGCGAGAGGCCCAGGAAGAACTGGATCGACGGACCGAGGGGATGAATCCGCGCCAGCGCGACGCCTTCATCAACCAGCTCGCCGAGGAACTCGCCACACGCCTCGGCTTCAACCAGGTCTCCCGCCCCATCGCCCGCGGCCCAGATATCAGCGCCGCCGACGCCCGCAAAACAGGGTGAGCCCAGAATATGGGGCTGAGTTTATTCGAAAGAGGCAACTTCAAGGCGCTGTTCGAGGCGCTGGAGCTGGAGCGGCGGGGGAATCTGTGAGGATCCAACGCGGCCAAGCGTGGTCGTCCTGATGCCCCGAAGGGGCAATCGAAGGTAGCCAGGGGTGGAGTGAGCCGCAAGGCGAGCGCAACCCCTGGACAAGCCCCCCAAACACCCCAAGAACGCTCGCGGGGGCTCGATGCCCCCGCGAGCGTTAACAACTCACGGTACAATCCCAATTCTCTGCCCGGACCGCCGGGCTTTCAGAGCGGAGTCGGGAGAACCAACCAATGAAATACGCCGTCGTGTTCGAACCAACCGATGAAGGGAGCTACGGCGCGTACGTCCCCGACCTTCCCGGCTGCGTCGCCGCCGCCAAAACCCTTGACGAAGTCCGCGCCCTCATCCGAAAGGCCATCGAACTCCACCTCACCGGCATGCGAGAGGACGGCACACCCATCCCACCGCCCGCAACCCAGACCGAGTACGTCGATGCGGCGTAGGACGACAACGCATTTCTGCCCAAGCGGCTCACATTCTTGCGGGATGGGAAGCTCTACGGTGCTGTTCGAGGGGTTGGAGTTGGAGCTGGAACGAAGAAGGAGTTCATACATGGCAATGGAAGAGCATCCGGGTGATTGTGTGCTTCGGGATGACGATGTTGTTTTCGTCACGCCAGCAGGTGTGCGGGGTGAAGCTCCACCAATCTCTCTGAAGAAGTTTCGTCGCGCTATTGAAAAGTTAGGATTTCACCGCTCCCAAAGTGGTCCTGGGGACCATGAAGTGTGGGTGAGGCCAGAGACGAAAGACAAGATCACTGTCAATCCTCATCGTCACGACAGAAAGTGCGTTGACCACGCATGCGTCACTCGACTTGCGTCATTACTTGGAGTCAGCCACGGCGAGGCTCGTATTCGCGTTTGCGAAATTACCGATAAATAGCGCTTACGTTATACTGCGCTCGCAGTGGGAACGCCGATCAGCATTGCGTTGCCAACACTAAGAGCCCCTAAAAATACACCTGTCTAACCTTCCTCCAGCAGATCATCGAGCACGCCAGGCTCACGAACGCCTCGTGGATGTCGGCTCTGCGGTCATCGCGCACCCGCAGCCGCTTGAACTGATGCAGCCAACTGATC
>JAJDDM010000104.1 GCA_029260315.1 Phycisphaerales bacterium
ACGAGGGCGAGACCAACGGCAAGATCCGCCCCGCCGACCCCGACGAGGTCGAGGGCCTGCTCGCCTCCGACGAGGCCCTGCTGGGGCGCAGCTTCCCCATCGTCATCGGCCTGCCCGAGGCCCAGGCGATCGAGCGCCGCCTCAGCGGCATCGAGGTCAAACGCCCGCAGACCCACGACCTGCTCGCGCGGGTGATCGAGGAACTCGGCGGCGAGCTGGTCTCGGTGACCGTGACCGACCTCGCCGAGGGGACGTTCTTTGCCACCCTCGATGTCCGCAATCACCAGAGCGAGCTGATCCACATCGACAGCCGCCCGAGCGACGCGATCGCGCTGGGGATTGCGAACAACGTGCCGGTGTATGTCGAGGAGCATGTGCTCGAGGCGGCTCTGGAAGACCAGGCCTGAGAGGCGAGCCATCGACCACGAACCGATTGACCCAGACGGCCTTCGCGATCCCCATGACAGGCCGCGTGCGTACCTCACGCCCGAGATCGAGGGCGTGGGGGGGCTGATCAAGTGCCGTCCCGAGGATTTTCTGGTCGAGGAGATCCCGCTCATCACGCCGACGGGCGAGGGCGAGCACGTCTGGATGTTCATCGAGAAGCGGTTGCTCTCGACGCTGGACATGATCGGCGTGCTCGCCAGACACTTCCGGGTGTCCCGCAGACAGATCGGGTTCGCCGGGCTGAAGGACAAGCACGCGATCACGAGACAGGTCGTCTCAGTCCACCTTCCGAAGAGGCGGATCGAGGACTTGGCGATGCTCAACCATCCGCGCATCGGAGTCCTCTGGGTCGATCGGCACGGCGAGAGACTGCGCCGGGGCCAGCTCAAGGGCAATCGCTTTTCGATCCGCATCCGCGGCGTCGAGGTCTCGCGCGTCCGCGACGCCAAGCGGGCGCTGGATGCGCTGGAATCTCTTGGCGTGCCGAATCGCGTGGGTCCGCAGCGCTTCGGCTACCTGCGCACGAACCACCTGGTCGGGCGGGCGATGATACTGGGAGACGCCCGGGGCGCGATCGACGCTCTGCTGGGGCCCAGCCCCGACGAGGCGCTCGCCGCCGGCGATCAGCAGCACGACGCCCGCCTTGCCTACGCCGGGGGCGATCTGCAAGGGGCGTTGGATCGCTTCGCTCCCGCGATGAAGGGTGAGCGCCGGGTGCTGGAGGCGCTGCTCGACGGACGCCCGGCCCACCAGGGGCTCGGGCGGCTGGACACGCGCGAGCGGAGCTATTTCGTCTCGGCATTTCAATCGGCGGTCTTCAACCGCCTGCTCGATAACCTCCTGGCCTCGGGCACGCTGGCGAGACTGGGCGCCGGAGACCTGGCGTTCGAGCACGCGACCCGCGACACGATTTCCATCGCTGATGACGACGCGGCGAGTCAACTCGCAGGGCGTCTGGAGCGTTTCGAGATCAGCCCCTCCGGCCCGATGTGGGGACCGGACATGCCGAGGGCCGAGGGGGAGGTCGACGCGCGGGAGGTCGCGGCACTCGGCGCGCTGGGCGTGACGCCCGACGCGATCAGAGCATTCGCCGAGGCGGGCAAGGGGTCCAGCCGCGACGAGGTCGCCGTTGAGGGCGATCGCAGAGCGTATCGCGTGCCGATGACCGATCCGGATATCGAGGCGGGCGTGGACGAGCACGGGAGTTTCATCCGCTGCGTGTTCGATCTGCCGCGGGGGGCGTTCGCGACGGTCGCGATGGAGGAGATCATGAAAAACGGGCGCGCCGGCGAGGTCGGGCTGCTTGCCCGGAATCGGACGCCGATCGAGGGCGGCGATCGATGAAAGGCGATCCGCCGACGCTCGTGTGCTTCGACTGGGGCGGCGTGATCCTGCGCATCTGCCAGTCGCTGGATGAGGCGTGCGAGCGGGTCGGCCTCGAACGGCGCGCGATCGCTGATCCCAGCGCGTTTCGCGCGAGTCAGCCGGCGATCGTGCGGGCGTATGAGTCCGGGCGGATCTCGTGCGAGGAGTATTTTCGCGGGCTCAGCGACGCCGCCGGCGGCGTGTATTCGCCCGAGGAGTTCGGCGCGATCCACGACGCCTGGCTCATCGAGGAGTATCCCGGCGCTGACACGCTCGTCGACGACCTGCTCGCGCTCGGCGTGCGCACCGCCATGCTCAGCAACACCAACCACCGCCATTGGATCCGCTGCGGCGAGACTGACCACGGCCCGGCGTTCCCGACCAAGGCCCGCCTGGACCATCCGCACGCCAGCCACCTGCTCGGGCACGCCAAGCCGACGCGTGAGATCTTCGCGCGATTCGAGGAAGAGACCGGATTCTCGGCGGATCAGACCGTGTTCTTCGACGATCGCGCTGACAACGTCAGCGCGGCTCGTGCCGCGGGCTGGCGCGCAGAGCAGATCGATCACGCGGGCGATCCGCCGGCGCAGGTGCGGCGGATTCTCACATCACTCGGCGTGTTCGGCGCCTAGCACTGTCGGCCGGTGCCGTGGTCTGAGGAGGCTTTGCGACGAAGGCCACGCGATGCTCTCGACGCGTCTAGAGGACCGCGCGTTCGCCGACTTGAGCGGGGTTGTGCGTTCTCGCGCGGCCTTCGCTCGAAGACTCGCTCAGACCACAGCACCGTCGATGCGGATCGACACATGGCATGCCGAATCGCGCTGTCCATGACGAGAGTTCACACCACCCGGTTCGGCGGCTCGCGTCCATCGAGCACCGCACGAACGTTCTCCAATGCCATCCGCGTCATCGCCTCGCGGAACCGGCGCTCGGCGCTGCCGATGTGCGGCGTCAGGACGACGTTGTCGAGCTCGATCAGACCTGGATGCACACGCGGCTCAGCCTCGAACACGTCCAGCCCGGCGCCCCAGATCCCGCCCGATCGCAGCGCCTCGACCAGTGCCGACTCATCCGCGATCGGGCCCCGAGCCGTGTTGACCAGGATCGCGGTCGGCTTCATCATTGCGAGGCGTTTCGCGTCGATCATGCCGCGCGTCTGTTCGGTCAGCGGCGTGTGGATGCTTACGACATCCGCTGCGGTCAACCCCTCGTCCAGTTCGACACGCCTCGCGCCGAGCGGCGCGAGCTCGAAGTCCCAGTGGCGGCTGCGCGCGACGTAGGCGATCCGCATCCCCAGCGCGTGGGCGCGGATCGCCGTCGCGAACCCGATCCGCCCGGCCCCGACGATCAGCATCGTCTTGCCCGTCAGGTCCAGGCCCAGAAAGTCGCTCGGCCCGAGGACATTCTTCCAGTCGCCCCGCCGGACGTACCGATCGCCCTCGACGACCCGTCGTGCCACCGCGAGCATGAGCGCGATCGCCATGTTCGCCGTGCCCTCGGTGACGGCGTTGGGCGTGTTGGTAACGACCACGCCGCGCGACTTGCAGGCTTCCAAGTCGATGTTGTCGACGCCGACGGCGAAGTTGGCGACGATGCGAAGCTGCTCGCCCGTCGCGTCGAGCGCCTCGCGATCGATCCGCTCGCTGACCCAGGAGATGATGCCCGAGGCCCCGCGCACAAACGCGAGCAGGTCCGTTCGGCTCATCCCGTTCTCGTCGCCGACGCGCAGCTCGACGCCGGGCATGGCAAGCTCGCCCGGCAGGCGTCTGGAGATGGCGACGATGGTCTTGCTCATGTCGTGCCTTTACGAGCCGCGACCGTGAGGGAGCGGAGCCCACCCTCCGGTGCGGGCCGGTCGCCGATACCCTAGGAATGTAAGCGGTCGCGAGCGGATTGCGCGGCATGGCGATCTTCAGGAGGATCGCTTCCTGACGGTCGCGGCTCGTCGGAGTTCTGCGTTCGTCGGACCTCGCGGCTCGTCGGACTGGAGGAGGTATCGCACGTCGATGACCAAGCTCATGGCCTGGAACATCCTGCACGGCGGGGGGCGCAGGCGGATCGCCGAGATCGCCCTGGCGCTGCTCGAGGCCGACCCCGATGTGCTCGTCATCAATGAGTTTCGCACGACGGTGGGGGGCCAGCTCCGGGCGGTGCTGGCCGATCACGGCTGGCGGCATCAGGCCTGCACCGACCCACCGAGGCATCGTAATGGGACGCTGATCGTCTCGCGCGAAGGGATCCGGATTGTGCCGCCGACGCCCGAGTTGCCGGCGTGCCTGAGCCAGCGCTGGCTCGAGGTGGAGGTGGACGGGCTGCGGGTCATCGCGCTGCACCTGCCCGAGGACCAGCGCCCGCGGGCCCAGCTTCATGCCTGGAGCTACCTGCTTGGGGTCGCTCGCGAGCGGGTCGACGGCCCGGCGGTCCTGCTCGGCGATTTCAACGCCGGGCGTCATCGGGCCGACGAGGCCGGGGAGATCTCGCGGCGCTCGGCGGACCTCGGTCGCCTGTGGTCGATCGGCTACCGCGACGCCTGGCGCGAGCGGCATCCGAATGCCCGCGAGGCGACGTGGATCAGCCCGCTCGGCGGGGGGTTCCGGATCGATCACGCGTACGTCTCGCCCTCTCTCAGCGGCCAGTTGCGCTCTGCGGAGTACCTGCACGAGCTGCGCGAGAGGGGCCTCAGCGATCACTCGGCGCTGGTCGTGAAGGTCGAAATTGCTGTCGGAAACGCAAAAAGTCCCACAAAAACAGGACTTTTTGACCCCTCCGGGGCCGATACGCCTTGCCAGCGGGAGAAAACACTGTAAAACAAGGGCCATCCGGCGCACGGAGCGCCGGGTCGCCGAGATCCTCGGCACGACGCCGCGGGAAGCCAATGGGCGCAGGCCGGTCGGCCCGGCTTGCACACCAAGCCCCCGAGGGGGGCCCACAAACAAGGAGTGTTTCTGATGGCCAAGAGATCCACGAAGAAGACGACGAGACGGCCGGCGAAGAAGACCGCCAAGCGTTCGACGGCCCGCAAGGCCGCCGCGGCTCCCGCCAAGCTGAAGGCCGGCGCCGCCGACAAACCCCGGACCAAGGCCGAGATCATGGGCCTGCTGGCTGACCACGCGGGGGTGAGTAAGAGGGAGGTTGCCGCGGTCTTCGACGGGATGACCCAGTTGCTGGAGAAGGACCTGTCCAAGCGCGGCCCCGGGGCCGTGAATCTGGGCGGGCTCATGAAGGTGACCGTGCAGCGCAAGCCCGCGACCAAGGCCCGCAAGGGCATCAACCCCTTCACGGGTGAGGAGACGATGTTCAAGGCCAAGCCGGCCCGCAATGTCGTGAAGGTCCGCCCGATGAAGGCGATGAAGGATCTGGTCTGATCGATCTGCAGTGAACGCGATCGAGCCCCGGCCGAGCGGTCGGGGTTTTTTCATGGACCTTCCGGTGCGGGCCGCACCATCTCGATGAACTCGATGGCTCGGGCGATCTGCTTGGACACCCTTCCGGCGGCGACGACATAGCCCTGAATCACGCCGCGTTCGATCGGAGTGGGCACGTCGTTCGCGCCCCAGTTCGAAGTCCGCGAGGGATCCTTGAGCCAGACACGCATCTCGGGAAGGGTCCACGCGCCGTAGCCGGAGTCCTCATCGGGCGCCGCAAAGAAGTTGCGAAACCAGGGACGATCGCTGACGCCCGCTCCGAGAAGCCACGCCCGATCGCACGCGCGCAGAGCGGCATTGATCTCGGCGAGTCGGGCGTTCACGGGCATCGCTGTCAGCGAGGCGATCTGGTCGTTGAACGCATCGGCATGGATCTCGATGTTGCGGCCGTCGAAGTCCAGGGCCATCAGCTCGGGCGCAACGCCGAGGTCGGGATCGATTGAGTCCACAAGTCCCTTGTCCAGCGCCTCGCGTGATCCGGCGCGCAGGTGCCTGCGAAACTCCGGTCCGTACCGACCCGGATCCAGCGGCAGCACCGGCGCATTCGCTAACCTGCTCGCCACGGCGATCGTCATCCGCGTGACCATCAGCGCGGGTTCGTAGTCCTCGCCGACGACGTGGCGGTACCACGCGAGGGTGTCGTAGTTGCCGTGGTAGCTCGAACCCTCGCTGCCGCCGGCGGAGAGCCCGGCGCTGGGGATGCACAGGTGGCACCAGAAGCCGACGTGGTCGGACCCGCCGCCGAGGTCGCCGATGCGGGGCTCATCGGGGAGGAGCTCGTCGTTGCCGCGAGAGAGCCAGGCCTCGTAGACGGTCTTCTCCGGCTCGCGCGCCTGCGGCACATTCCGGCTGGCCTCGACGATGACCCGCTTCAGGCTCGGGCTTGCGCCGGCCCCGAAGGCCGGACCCATCGCGCTGCCGTCGAGGTTGATGTACGCGATCGCCTTCTCGCTCAGCCAGTCGGCGTTGGCCTCCACCCACTCGGTCGAGCCGATGATGCCCCATTCCTCGGCACCCCAGCCCGCGAACAGGATCGTCCGCTTCGGCGGCTGTCCGGCCTCGGCGAGCTCGCTGAACGCCCGCGCCGCTTCGAGTGTGCAGATCGTCCCCGCCGCGGGATCGCTGGCGCCGAAGCCCCAGGCGTCGTGGTGCCCGCCGACGATGACGACCTCATCGGGAAACTCGCTGCCCTCGAGGCGACCGATGACGTTGGCGGACTTTTTGATCCGTCGCGGCTGCTCGACCTTGACGCGCACGCGCAGGTCCTCGCCGCCCTCGAGGCGATAGCGAAACGAGAGGCCGCCCTGCCAGGCGTTGTCCTCGATTTGGCGTCCGGTCATGCGCTTCAAAATCTCACTCGCGGCCCCGTGCCCGATCGGCTGCACGGGGATCCGCGGCAGGTCGATCTCCGCCGGGTCCAATCGCTCGGCGTCCTCGGTCGCCTCGATGAACGGCGTGAGAGGATCGCCCTGATACGGCAGGGTCTTGATCGAGCCGCGCTGGATGTGGTGCTCGTTGGTGTAGCCGCCCTCGGGATACTCCAGGCCCTGGCGGAAGCCCGAGTCGGCGGGGTCGGTGTAGATCAGCAGCGCGGCGGCCCCGGCAGCCTCGGCGAACTTCGCCTTGTAGCCGCGGTAGTTCCCGCCGTAGCGGGCGATGACGACCTTGCCCGTGCAGTCGGCGCCGAGTTCTTTGAGTTTCTCGAAATCTTCCTTGCGTCCGAAGTTGGCGTAGACGACCTCATCGATCGCCTCGCCCGAGCCGCTATAGGCGTTGAACGCGAAGGAGAGCTCGGGATGGGCCGTGTATGGATCGTCGTCGAGCGCAAGCTCGCGTACGGGCAGGCTCTGTGTGATGGGGCTGACGATCTGCACCTCGCCGGCGATCGGGTCGGCGAGCAGCGCCCAGAACTCATGGACCTCGACCGCCAGACCCATCTCCTCGAACGAGCGGGCGAGACTCTCGATGACTTGCCCGTCGCCATCGGAGCCCGCGACGTGCGGGCGCGAGCAGAGCATGTCGTGCCAGCCGCGAAGATGCTGGGCCTGGGGCTGGGCGAGCAGAGCGTTCTCGTGGGCGAGATACGCCTCGCGCTGGTCGGGCGGCCAGTAGCGCAGGTCGGCGTCGAGGGGTTGGGCAAGGGAGGGGCAGACGAGGGCGCAGACAGTCGCAATGGGTCTCAGCATCGGCGGAGTGTAACGCGGTTCGCGTTGATTGCGACTCAGACCCGTGCCACCAACCATGGCTTTGCATGGTTGGTGGCTTCCGTTCGATCAGCACCAACCGCTCAGAGCAGCGGTTGGTGGCACGGGTGCTCGACTATGCCACCGCACCATTGCGCGCCCTCCCGCTCAACACGAACGCCGCGGCTTCGAGGACGATCCAGATCTCCAGCGCCAGCATGAGGATCGAGATCACCAGCAGGTGCGTCTTGCCGTCGGCTCCCGCGAAGCCGAGGATCATGTCCGTGATCGCCCACCCGGTCATCGCGAGCATGAACGCCATGGGGATCGCGGTGACCCAGAATGGCTTATCCGTGCGCACGAGCCAGACGGTGAGCACGAGCAGGGCGAGCCCGCCGAGGAGCTGGTTGGTCGCGCCGAAGATCGGCCAGAGGATGAGCCCGCCGGCGCCGGCGCCCGCGAGGCCCTTGGCGGGAATGTCGCTGAGTGCGAGTGCCGCGGCGGTGACGATCGCGATCCCCGTCGCGACGTAGCGATTGGTGATCATGCCGCGGATCTGGGTAGATCGGCTCTCCGAGCCGATATCCGGCCGCACGACGCGCGCGTCCTCCATGCCGCACTCCGGGCAAGTGTCGTGGTCGAGTTGGAACAAGTTGTACCCGCACGCCCGGCAGAGCTGGGTAGATCGGCTCTCCGAGCCGATGCGTCCCCCTCCGGCCAGCTCGGCAATCACATAGCGCTGCAATCGCGTCGCCGAGTCGAGTGTGGTCGCGGCGAAGCTGGCGACGAAGACGCCCATGATCGCGATGGCCAGCGCCGAACTGATGCCGATGGACTCGATCATGTTGGCCGAGCCTCGGATGAAGGGCTCGAGCTTGTCGCCGAGGCCTTTGTCGCCGCCCCAGGTGTTGTAGTAGTACTGCCAGGAGCCAGCGCCGCTTGTTGTCGCGATGACGCTGTCTGGATATGGGCTGATCTGGAAGTCAAAGGTCGTGCTTTCGGGCATCGGCGCTTGATCAAATGGGGAGGAACCGCCCGCGTTCGCGATAGTCGCTTGCAGAGCGCTCACTTCCCATTGGGTCTCCCCTAGGCCAATCCCCGCCACGCAAGCCAGAATCACGAGCGTTGCCAGAAACCCCTCGGTCAGCATCGCGCCGTAGCCGACATACTGCGCATCGCGCTCCGTGCTGAGCTGGCGACTGGAACACCCGCTCGCGACCAGGCAGTGAAACCCGCTGATCGCCCCGCACGCGATCGTCACGAACAGGAACGGCAGGAACGGCGGCACATACGCCCCGGCCGTCGCCGGCTCCGGTCGCATCACCAGCGCCTCGCCGACAATCGGCGGTCGCGCGATCAGCAGCCCGATCAGCAGCAGCCCCATCGCGATCAGGAGCTGCCAGGAGTTGATGAAATCCCGCGGCTGCAGCAGCGTCTGCACCGGCAGCACGCTCGCGATGAACACATAGATGAGCAGCATGATCGTCCAGAACGCCGCCGGGCTGATCTGGTCGGTGATGCTTGCCGGTAGCACGACTTGCGCCCACTCGTAGTTCGCGCTGACCGCGATCGTCGCGTACATGAGCCCGACTGCGACGACGCTCCCGAGCAGCAGGCTCCCGCCGCGCCGGAGCCACACGCCGAGGCCGATCGCGATCGGGATCTGGAGCCAGACGGGCGCGACGCTGGTGGGAAAGCGCGCGAAGACCGCCGCGATGACCAGCCCGAAGACCGCGAGCACGACCCACAACCCCACGAGCACGACGATCAGGAACAGCCACCGCACGCGCGGGTTGATGACGTCCTTGGAAAGATCCGCGATGGTGCGCCCCTTGTGGCGCATGGAGATGACGAGGCTGCCGAAATCGTGGACCGCGCCCATGACGATGCTGCCGATCAGCACCCACAGAAGCGCCGGCACCCAGCCCCACGCCACGGCGACCGCCGGCCCGACGATCGGGCCCGTCCCCGCGATGGACGTGAAGTGGTGCCCGAAGACCATCTCGCGCTTGGACGGCACATAATCCACGCCGTCCTCCAGCTCCCGGCTCGGCGGGGTGCGATCCGGATCGAGCGTGAAGATTTTGCGGGCGAGATAGCGCCCGTACGTCCGGTACGCGATGATGTAGAGCACGAACGCGCCGAGTGCGATGAGGACGGTTTCCATAGGGCCCGGGACTCCGAGGCGTGCCGGCGGCACGCGATTCAGGATATCTCCAGCGCGTTCGCGCGCCGATGCACAAGCCTAACGCGATCCCGCGTATTCGCACAATGCCCCATCGGCGTGGTCTCGCCGGGCCCGCCCGACGCCGCGCAGTATCATGCTGTCCATGCGTTCCTTCCTGGCCGTATTCATTCTGTGGGCCTCGTTCGCGGCTCGCCCGGCCTTCGCCCAGGGCGTGCCGGGCTCGTTGTCCGGCGGCGGGGGCGGCTCCAGCGAGCGAGTCCAGGCGGAGATCGTCCGCGATCGCGCGGTCGAGGCCTTCCGCCAGCGGGCCCTGTGGCGCCTCCAGGACACAATCGAGAGCGACACGCTGCGCGAATCCGGCGAGGCCCTGCTCAAGGATCGACTCGATGTCTTCGCCAACGCGATCGACCGCGAGTTGGCCGAGCCGCGGATGGACGGCACGCTGACCAGCGCCGAGGCCGAGCAGGCGATCGGCCGGATCGGCGAGTCGGCGTGGATGCGTTTCGAGGACGCGATCGACGCGCAGGCCGCGGGCTTTGAGCCCCCGCCGCCGCCCGAACAGTTCGACTCGCCCTGGCGCTACCGCTGGGCGATGACGCGCTATGTCCTGACCCACCGCAACCCATGGACAACCTGGGTGGCGCTCGGCGGGGCCGTGCTCGCGGGCGTGCTCGTCGCCTGGATCTGCTCGCGCGTGCTGTCGGCGCTGCACCGGCGCCTCCGCGAGCGAGAGTACGACGCCCTGTCAGAGCTTGTCGGCGGGCTACGCGGCCCGCTCTATGTCACACTCGCCCTCGCCGGCCTTGCCGTCGGGCTGGATTGGTTCTGGATCCCGCGCGCCGCCCACAAGCTCGCCGCGACCACGCTCAAGGTCGCGTTCGCCGCGGCGTTGCTCTGGCTGATCTGGAGCGTGATCAACATCGTCGCCCAGGGCCTGGGCTGGATGCTCACCAAGACCTATCGCGAGCCGGACAAGCAGACGGTCCAACTCATCCGCAAATCACTGCAACTGCTCACGTTGCTCATCTACCTCATCGTCGTCGTCGAGTGGTTCTTCGATGTCGAGCTCGAGAGCGTGCTGTTGGGGGTGGGCCTCGTCGGCCTCGCGGTCTCGCTCGCGGCCCAGGACTCGCTGAAAAACCTCTTCGGCACGCTGACGATCCTTGCCGATCGCCCGTTCCGCGTGGGCGATCTGATCGACTTCAAGGGATTTTTCGGCAACGTCGAGGAGATCGGCTTTCGCAGCACCAAGCTCCGCGAGTTCGACGGACACCTGGTCACCATCCCTAACGCCGAGATCGTCCGCGAGGCCGTGCAGAACGTCGAGTCGCGCCCCTGGATCCGCCGGCGGTTCCGCATCGGCGTGCGCTACGACACGCCGCCGGAGAAGGTCCGCGAGGCGATCGAGATCCTCGAGGACATCCTCGCCGGGCGTGACGACGAGCCGGAGGATATGAAAACTCACATCGCCTTCGAGGACTTCGGCGAGTTCTCGCTCAACATCCTCGTGCAGTACTGCGTCGAGCCGGGCGAGTACTGGGACGCCTACGAGCGCGGCAGCGAGCTGAATCTCCGGATCCTCGAGCGGTTCGCCGACGCCGGCATCGAGATCGCGTTCCCGACGCGCACCGCGGTGATCGAGTGGGCCGACGGCCCGCCAAGGCTGGGCGCAGAGCAATCGCAGGGCACGTCGAAGCGGGGCGAGCGATCAGCGTCGAACAATGACGGCGAGTCCGACGATTCGTCCGATGCGGAGTAGCCGGTTTGGATCTGACGAGCCGCACAGACCCGAGACGCTCGGTGGCGCTGGAGACCACGCTGCTGCTCCACGGCGTGCCGCGAGAATCGGCCCGCCCGCTCGCGGAGGAGCTGTCAAACATCGTCCGCGACCGAGGCGTCGAGCCAGCGATCATCGGCGTCGTCGATGGGCGGCCCATCGTCGGCCTCACCGACAACGAGCTCCAGATGCTGCTCGATGCGCCCTCGGTCCCCAAAGCCAACACCTCCAACCTCGGTGTGCTCATGCACCGCCAATCACACGCGGCGACGACCGTCAGCGCCACGATGGAACTCGCGTCCGCCGCCGGCCTGCACGTCTTCGCCACCGGCGGCATCGGCGGGGTCCATCCCGGCCTCGCCGAGCGACTCGATATCTCCGCCGACCTTGCCGCCCTCGCCCGCTTCCCCGTCGCCGTCGTGACCAGCGGCACCAAAGGCCTGCTCGACGTCGCTTCCACCCGCGAGGCCCTGGAATCCCTGGGCGTCCCCGTCGTCGGCTGGCGGACCGATTCGTATCCCGCGTTCTACATCCGCGAGACCGACCTCGCGCTCGACGCCCGCTTCGACGATATCGACGATCTCGCCTCGTTCGTCGCGGCGGAGTTCGCGCGCGCAGGGCGAGGCGTGGTCGTCGCCAATCCGATCCCCGAGGCAGACGCGATCGACGCGAGTGAGTTCGATGCCTGGCTCGCCGAGGCGACCGCGATCGCGCGAGCGAACGGCGCGATCGGCCGCGATGTCACCCCTGCAATCCTCGGCGCCCTGCACGATGTCTCCGGCGGGCGGACGCTTCAAGCGAACCTCTCGTTGATCCGTGCGAACACAGACCTGGCCGCCCAACTCTGCAAGGCCATGCCGGAGCCCGCGTGACGAAAGTTCTGTCCAGGTCATGCCCCCGTCCCACGGAGCCGCGAGCGCAAGCTCGCGCGAGGTCAACGAGAGTCCTTGTGCTTGCCATTTCAGCGCCCGCGCTCGTCCTGTTCATTCTCCTCCCCGCTTGCTCCGACACGCCCCCGCCCCCCATGACCCTCAGTGCCGCGGAAGAAACACAGCCCCAGACACACACACTCGAAAACATCCACAAACTCGCACCCTCCGTCTTCTCCGGCTCCGAGCCCGCGACCGCCGACGACTTTCAACGCCTCCGATCCCTCGGCGTCCGCTCCATCCTCTCGGTCGACGGCGCATCACCCAACGTCGCCCTCGCCCACGAACACGCGCTTGTCTACGCCCACGTTCCCATCGCCTACGCCGGCGTCGATCCCGCCGACACGCTCGCGATCGCTCGGGTCATCCGCGATCTGCCCAGGCCGATCTACGTCCACTGCCATCACGGCAAGCACCGCGGGCCCGCCGCGGCTGCCCTCGGGCTCGTCTGCACGGGCGAGCTGACGCCCGGGCAGGGCCTCGCGTTCATGGACCTCGCGGGGACATCGCCCAGCTACGCGGGGCTGTTCGAGGCGGTGGGGGAAGCACGCAAGCTCGCGACGGAAGAGATCTCCGGCGTGCCAATGCCGCCCGAAACCGCGCCGGTTCCCGACCTCGTGCGCTCGATGGCGCAGATCGATCGCGCGTTCGACCATTTGAAGCTTGTCGAAGCGTCTGATTGGAGAGCGCCACCGAGCCATCCCGATCTTGTCGCGGTCAACGAGGCGGCACTGATCCATGATCGACTGCGAGCGATGCGCATCGAGCCCAGGCACGCCCGGCGCGATGACGCCAGATTCCATCGACTGCTTCGCGCAGCCGAGGACGCCGCGTTGGGCCTGGAGGAATCGCTCCGACGCGACCCGGCCCAGGCATCCGGTGCGATCGAAGACCTCGATCGCTCCTGCGTCGCGTGCCACGCGATCTACCGATAGCGAGGGTGCCGGGGTCTGAGGGAGTCTTCGAGTGAAGGCCACGCGATTGCACACTTGACGTGGCCTTCGTCGCAAGGCCTTCTCAGACCCCGGCACCCGCGCGATGTTGTTTCAAGCGCTCGCGATCAGGCCGCGATCACGCTGGTGCTCAAGGCTTCGCGCACCAGCCCGACGACTTCAGCCGGATCGCCCGAGCGCGCAAACAAGACATTGCCTTCATGTACAAGGCGTGCGCTCGCGACGGTCTGGCCAACCATCACGATCGGCACACTCGTCTCCGTCACGATCCGGCGCAACGCCCGCGAGTCTTCGGCGCACCCCAGGTCGCTCGCATGCACCACGATCGCGTCGGGCAGGTCGCCCTCGAGGTGCTCCATTGCCTCGCACGCATCGTCGGCCAGCATGACCGAGTGCCCCGCCAGGCGCAACGCCCGGCTCAGCGTGTGCTCGCTCAGCGGCTCGCTATCGATCAGAAGAACGGTCTGTGACATGGTCAAACCCCACCTGGCGGGTGTCAATACGAGAATCGACGCCCGAGAACAGCGTTCTCCGCGCTGCCTCCATCGGCCCGTCCCCGTGGTCGTCTGAGGCCCAGGGGGAATCGGGCACCGGAACTTATTCCGGCTCGCCGCTCAGGCGTTTCAGGCGCTGCTCTCAGAACGCTCCAGACTCAGCCAACCCCGGCCTCGACCGCCGCGGGCCCGCCCGGGCTGGGCCAGTGCCCCGGCGGGGGCAGGCGCAAGAACCGCGCCAGGCGCGGGGCCCCGAGCACGAACGGGATCGTGTCCAGCAGCGCCACGCCGAACTTGAACAGATACCCCGTCGCGATCAGGATCAGGAGCTGCCCGGCGACACCCTTGCTTGGATCGACCACCTGGTCCAGCCCCGTGGTCGCGAAGTATGTGATCAGGATCACCGCGATCGTGTCGATGAGCTGGCTCACCAAAGTCGACCCGTTGTTGCGCAGCCACAGGTACTTGCCTTTGGTCAGGTTCTTCCAGAAATGGAAGACGTAGACGTCCACGAACTGGGCAATCAGGTACGCGATCATCGACGCCGTCACCGCACCAAAGGCAAGCGCTCGGACCTCGAAAAAGACCGGCTGCCGACCCGCGGAGTCCGGCGCGATTGACCCGTCCGCCAGCCGATCCTCAAACCCCGGCAGCGCCCCGCCCAGCCACAGCACCGCGATCACCCAGATATTCAGCACCAGCCCGATCCAGACCACCAGGCTCGCCCGCCGCCTCCCGTAGAGCTCGCTGATGAAGTCCGTGCATAAGAACGTGATCGGATAGGGCAAGACTCCAACGGCGACCGCGAACGCCGTCGCCCCCGGCGTGCTCGCGTCGAAATCGATCTCGAACAGTCTAATAAACCGCGTGATGCCCAGGATGTTGAGCATGGTCAGCGTGCCGAGGAACAGCCCGCTGAGCAGCAGAAACACCCCCTCGCGCCGCGCGTATAACCGCTCCTCGCTCAGCGTCTGAAGGTTCTTGTAGCGATGCTGGGCCGAGGGCAGCGTCGGGGCGTCCATCGCCCCAGCGTAGCGATCCGTCCTGCGGCCCGCGCCCCCTCCTGCGGCCCGAGCCCGGATCGCGTAGCATAACCCCCGATGCCCAGTGCCCCCGAAACCACCGAGACCCCGAGCACAGAGACCCGCGTGGCGGAACCCAAGCCGAACGACAAGAAATCCGCGGGCAAGCCTGCTCCGTCGGACGCGAGGTTCCTCGCCGCGGTCGAGGCGGTGATCTTCAGCGCCGACCGCCCGGTCTCGCCGACCAAGCTCGCCGAGGGGCTCTCGGAGCTGGAAGGGCTTGCAGGGGGAAATGGCGAAGGGGCAAAGGGACAAAGTGGCAAAGGGGGCTCCGAAGCCGGTCCTCACTCTGCCACTTCGCCACTTTGCCACTCTGCTACTGGTCCCGACGAAGGCCCGATCGACGCGGCGAGCATCGCCGACGCGGTCAAGGCCCTGAACGCGCAATACGAGGGCTCGGCCCGGTCTTTCCGCATCGAGCAGGTCGCCGGCGGGTATCGTGTGATGACCCTCGCGGAATACGCGGGCATCGTCGGCGCGTTCCAGAAACAGCGGGATGCCGGCAAGCTGAGCAAGCCGGCCCTGGAGACCCTGGCGATCATCGCCTACCGCCAGCCGATCACGCGGGCGGATCTGGAGGCGATCCGGGGCGTATCGTGCGGGGAGGTTCTGAGGTCGCTGCTCGAGAAGCGCCTCATCGCGATCACCGGGCGGGCCGAGGTCCTCGGGCGCCCCATGCTGTACGGGACCACCAGAGCCTTCCTCGATGCCTTTGGCCTCAGCTCGATCAAGGACCTCCCGCAGACCGGCGATCACGCCGGCGAGTTCTCGCAGAATCTCTGACTCCCGCAACTACGCTCACAACGCGATCCCGCTTGCCCGGCGCTACCGCCCCGGCTGGGCTGGCACGCTCTATCTGCTCACCACCCTCTTTCTCGCCATCGGCGCCATCAACAGCCAGAACAACCTCCTCTTCTGGGCCTTCGGCCTCGCGATCGCCGGCATGCTCATCTCCGGGGTCATCTCCGGCAGCGGGCTCATGGGCCTGCGCGTCGAGCGTCTGCCCGTCCGCGAGGCCCGCCTCGGCCAGCCCTCGAGCGTCCGATATCGCCTGCGCAATCGCAACCGCCTCATGCCTGCCTACAGCCTGACGATCGAGGAGCTCGACGTAGATCGGCTCTCCGAGCCGATGCGTGGGCGTGACGGGGAGACATCGGCTCAGAGAGCCAATCTACGCTGGCCCGCGTTCATGAGCAGGCCCAGCGCGTTCGTGCCCCAGGCCCGCGCCCGGTGCGACGTCACCAGCGAGGCCCTGATGCTGCCGAAATCTCGCGGCGTCGCGTCGCTGCGGGTCATCCGCATCAGCAGCTCGTTCCCCTTCGGCCTGATGCGCAAGAGCATCGTCTACGAGCAGGAGGCTCAGGCGACGATCCTGCCGGCGCGCGTCACGCTCGCCCCATCGCTGCGCCGCGACGTCCGCGCCTGCGCCGAATCCGGCACCCAGGTCTCGACGCGCGTGGGCATGGGCGACGACTTCTTTGGTATCCGCGAGTATGTGCCGGGCGATTCCCCTCGCCAGATCGCCTGGCGGGCCTCGGCCCGCGTGGGCGAGCTGCTCGTCCGCCAGACCAGCGCCCCGGCCCCGCACCGCCTCTGGGTCGTGCTCGACCTGCGCGGCCCCGCGGTCCGGTCCTGGTCCTTCGAGCTGGCGATCGCCGCGACCGCAGAGCTGCTGCGCGAGGCGACGAATCAGGGCTTTGCCGTCGGCCTGAGCGTGCCGGGCTTCGGCATCGTCGAGGCCCCGCGCCAGGGTCCGCGCCATGTGTCGTTGCTCGAGCGCCGCTTGGCGCTGCTCGACGCCGACGAGCCGGAGCCCGGGCACGACGAGATCCCGGCGCGCAGCCTGATGCGCGAGTCCTTCTTCGTCGTACACGCGGGGGAGGTGGACCACGACATCGGTCCGCCGGGGGCGACCCGAGTCAGCGCTCTCGAACCCGCGCGGCTCGTGCTCAATCCGGACGCACTGCCCGAGAGCCTCCGCCGGGGGGACGCGCCGTGAACGATCGCCGATTCCCGAGGCTCGTCCTGGCGCTCGTGCTCGTCGCGTTCCTGCTCTATGCCGTCGCCGACGCCAACGTCCTCGTGCTCATCCCCGGCATCCCCCTGGCGATCCTCGGGTGGTTCATGACCCGCTCGGCCCAGCGCCCCATGCCCAAAATGCTGCTGACGGTGCTGGTCTTCGGCGCGATCTCCAACGCCGCGCTCGGCGTCTCCCGCGACGGGCTCGACGTCACGGACTTCTGCGAGTTCGTCGTCCTCATCCAGCTCATCAAGCTCTTCGACAAGCGGACCGCCCGCGACTACGCCCAGCTCATCACGCTCAGCACGTTCCTCGCCATCGGCAGCGTCCTGACCAGCGCAGACATCCTGCCCGGGATGATCCTGCTGGTCTTCATCCCCCTGCTGATCGTCACCGCGATGCGATTCCAGTTCTACGCGGGGCGCGAGCGGGACATCGAGCACGCTCAGAGCCTCGGCGTCGAGCCGCCAACGATCCGCCTGCGCGTCGGCGGGCTGGGCGGGCTCACCGCCCTGAGCCTGCTGGCCAGCACGGTCATCGGCGCGGCGGTCTTCGTGCTCGTGCCCCGGGGCCTGGGCGCAGACACGTTCGGGAGCTGGACGCGAACCGCCTCGGGCGCCCGCACGGGATTCACCGACACCGTCCGTCTCGGCGGCGACGGGCTCATCAGCGAGTCCCAGAAGATCGTTCTGGACGTTGCGATCGAGGACCCGCAGGGCAACGTCGTCGGCGGGCCCCACGAGGTCTTCTATCTGCGCGGGGCCGTGCTCGATAGCTACGAGGGCAACGGCACCTGGGTCCGCTATCGCACGAAGTTGAAATCGCTGCCGATCGATCCGGGGGATTCGGTGCCCTTCGGGCGTGCCGACGGCGAGAAGGTCGACCTCATCCAGACCATCACGCTGCGCGACATGCCCAGCGATCGGTCGTACCTCTTCGGGGCGTGGAAGCCCGTGGCCGTCCGCTTCGAGCAGCCCTGTCGCCTCCACTTCGACCCCTCGACGCGCACCTTTCTCCGCCAGGGCGAGCCCGGCAAGTTCCAGTACACCGTCGAGTCCGTCCGCCAGGTCCGCATTCCCGACGCCAACTTCCCACCGCACGAGGGTCCTGTCGAGTTCGACTCCGAGCCCATCCGAACGCTCGCGCGCGACGTGCTCTCGGCCGGCGGGATGAATGCCGACGAGCTGAACTCGCAGAACAACCGCCTGGCGCTCGCGGCACGCACGATCGAGAACCACCTCCGCACGGACTACGACTACACGCTGGAGATGCGCCGCTCGCTCGACGACACAGACCCGATCGAGTGGTTCCTGTTCCACTCCAAGGCCGGGCATTGCGAGTACTTTGCCAGCGCGATGACCGCGATGTGCAGAAGCGTCGGCATCCGGGCGCGGGTCGTGACCGGCTACGTCGCCGCCGAGTGGGTCGCCGAGAGCAACCACTACATCGTCCGCGAGTCCAACGCCCACGCGTGGGTCGAGGTCGAGGTGAAGCCCAACATCTGGCGCACCTACGACCCCACGCCGCCGGGCGATCTGATGGACGCGCACCAGCCGAAGAACTCGCTGCTGGCCCGCATCAATCACATGATCAGCGCCCTGGAATATGTCTGGATCCGCTCGGTCGTCGGGTTCGACGAGCAGACACGCCTGAGCCTGATCGGCGGGCAGTCGCTCGACGCGCGAACCAACGCACGCGATGATGAGTCTCGTTCGAGGCCCGCCCTGTTGATCACCAAGCGGACCCTCGGCAGCGCGCTCTCCAACGCCGTCGTCGCCTTCTCCATCACGCTGGCCATCGGCCTGCTCACGCTCCTGGCGATCCGGTTCGGGCGAGGGCTCGCCGATGAGGACGAGTGGACCGGCACGAACGCCGACCTCCGCCGCTCCCAGGCCCGGTTCTTTGACGCGTTGCTCCGCGAGCTCAAGCGAATGGGCGTCCCGCGCCCCTCGCACAGGCCGCCGCTGGCCCATATCGAGGCGAACCTCGGACCATCCTCGCCCGCGCGCCAACCCGCGGCTCGACTCGCGCAGCGCTACTACCAGCTCCGTTTCGCCGACCGCCCGCTGAGCGACGACCAGGTGCGAGAGGTTCGCGCCGATCTGGAGGCGCTGCGATCGATCCCGCGTCCACGGTCCGAGAAGCACTGACCCACGCCCGAGGACCGTCAAAGGCGTTCGCCATGAGGCGAAGCGCCTAGACGTCGCGGCGCATGCTCCTCAAGGCCGCCCTCCGCCGGGCCGATCCGCTGCATGGACGCCCGTATCGAAGGAACCCCATGCCCGCGAATCGATCGAGAACACAGCGGTGGCGCGAGCAGCTCGACCTGATCCTCGCTCGCGGCGGGGGGCTCGAGCTCAGCCTCGATCGCTCGCCGACCGCCGACAACACGCCGGATCTCGTGTGGCGCGTCCGGATCCTCCAGGTCAACGACGACAACATCCTGGTCGAGATGCCCGGCGCCGCCGGCGCTTCGGTCGAGCTGCCGGTCGGCGCGACGCTGGTCGCCGCGATGAGCATCGGCCAGAACCGCTGGATGTTCAACACCGCCGTCCGGAGCGTCGGCCCGATGCCCGGAAACTCTGACCGCCGGGCGATGGCGCTGGAGGCCCCTGCGCGGGTGGAGCGATGCCGGCGGCGGAACTTCCACCGCATCAGCACCGCGACAGTCAACCTGCCCACGGTCGAGTGCTGGCCCGTGTTCAGCCCCACCAGCGTCGTCGCCGCGGAGATCGCCAACAAGGCGGAGATCCTCGCGGGCGTCAGCGCCGAAGAGGGTCAGGCGGTCGACGGCGAGTCCACCCCGGCGATCCTGCCCGACGTCGGGCCGCGCTATTCGGCTCGCCTGGTCAATATCTCCGGCGGCGGCGTCGGCCTTGTGGTCGGCCCCGACGACGCGACCAGCTTCTCCCGATCCAGCATCGTCTGGATCCGCATCGACCTTCGCCCGCGCATCCGCGTTCCCCTGGGCGTGACCGCGCGGGTCGCCCATTCTCATCGCGACAGCGAGCAGAATATCGTCGCGGGGCTCGCCTTTGAGTTCCAGTTCAACCCGCCGCACCGGGCGTTCGTGGTCGACCAGATCTGCCGATACGTCGAGGCGCACCGCCAGGCCCACCGCAACTCCGCGAAGGGCAACGCCGCCGCTTAGGTCCGCTCACGCACGCGAACGCTCCACGAGCCGCGTCGATGGACTGCTAGCGGTCCCGACCGGTCCTCGCGTACTCGAACGGCCCGCTCGTCTCCCAGTTCTTGTTCTCGACGTTGAACGAGACGCGTCCGCGATTCGTCCGTGCCGTGAGCGTGTTCGTGCCCCCGTTCAGCACACCGGTGTAGAACCCGTCATCCGGGCGGACGGCCGACACCGCGCCGCTCTCGACGTTCACCACGACGCTCCCGTCGTCGCTGGTCAGTTCCAGAGTGCCGGCAGAGTCGCCCACCGCGAACACGTTGATATCGCCCTGGGTCGTCGAGAGGTGGACCGGTCCGGTCAGGGGTGTGTTGGTGCGGATCAGGATGTTGCCGCCGGGGCCGGTGCCCATCTCGCCCGAGGAAGCGACGATCTGCCCGCCCACGCCCACGAGTTCGATGACGCCATCGGCATTACGCACAACAGTCGTAGAGCTGTCCGGCGTGCGGATCAGCATGTCTAGGCGCACGCCCTCGAAGTCCATCTGGAGGGCCGCCGAGGCCCGCAGGACCATCCGGTTCTGCTCCAGGATGGTCTCGGCGATGATGCTGAGGTTGTCCTCAATCTCCTTGATCTCCGCCTTGGTCAGCCCGCCAGGGGCGAAGGGCTTGACCGACACGGTCGGCGCGGTCAGCGACTCATCGACGAAAATTCGGACCGATCCATGCGGATTCTCCGCCTCGACCCGCGCCAGGGTCTCCTTGGCGATGGTCGGCCCGCTGGGGATGACCGTGATGCTCGCCGGCTCCACGCGCGGCTGGGTTACCCGCTCGTGCTGGTCGTAGGGCGCGCCCCCCGGCACGGTGCAGCCCGCGCTGAGGGCGAGAACCAGGACAGTGGACACGCTTATTCGGAACATGATTCGCCTCCCCGGAGATAGAACAGCCTGAGTGTATCGGCAGCCGGAGACCGCTTCGCCCCATTGTCTGGCCTCTCCCGCCTGATCGGCGTGGTTTCCGGGGCTTGACCGGGGCGGGGAAACTCGGGATACTCTGTCAGATCGGGCCGCCGGGTCCGGTTGAGGACAAGTCCAGGCCGAGTCGTTCGGATCTGGCGATTTGCGAGCTTGACGTCCGTTGGCCAACCTCCAGAGGGCCAGGACATTATGAGATTCCGACCCGCGGCGTGCCCCCTGTTCGCAGGGCGCACGGAGCCACCCAGACTCCCGAGAAAGGCGGCTAGCCCCGTCCACGGATATCTGTCGTAGTGAATCCCTGAGCCCAATCGCACGATCCGTCCATCGCTCGACCTTTCATGAAGGCCCCGCCCGCGCGGGGCATGGGGTGTGGCGATGGCACAGATTCCGATAGCAACCGTCCTGGGGCAGATCGACACGCCCCTGGCGATCGCGCTGGTGGCGATCGCGCTGGGCGTGGGTGTAGGCGGTGGCCTGGCGCTGTCGCGTGTGCTAACGGCGCGTTCGATCCGCGGCGCTCAGGACGAGCGGGCGCGGATCCTCGACTCTGCAGAGAAAGAGGCAAAGACCCAGGGCGAGAAGATCCTGCTCCAGGCCGAGCGCGATGCGCTGGAGCGCAAGGAGAAGGCCGACGGCGAGCTCGAGGGCAAGCGCAACGAGCTGCGCGAGCAGGATCGCCGGCTGACCAAGCGTGAGGACGTGGTCACCAAGCGCGAGGACGCGCTGACCGACCGGGAGAAGGCCCAGGATCGTCTCCAGAGCGAGCTCGCAGAGCGGGAGAGGAACCTCCAGCAGCGGTCCGATGTTCTGGACAAGCTCCACGAGGAGCAGCGCGAGAAGCTGCATCAGGTCTCGGGGCTCAGCCGCGAGCAGGCCGTCGCCCAACTGCTCACGATCATCGAGGAGGAGGAGCGCCACGAGGTCGGCAAGCGGGTCCGCCAGATCAACGAGGAGGCCGAGGAGAAGGCCCGCGAGCAGGCGATGGAGGTCACGCTGAACGCGATCCAGCGCTACGCCGCGGAGACCACCAGCGAGTCGACCGTCCGCAGCGTGCCGATCCCGTCCGATGACATGAAGGGCCGGATCATCGGACGGGAGGGCAGGAACATCCGGGCGATCGAGAAGGCGACGGGGGCGGACATCGTGGTGGATGATACGCCGGGGGTCATCGTCGTCTCGTGTTTCGACAAGGTCCGCCAGGCGATCGCGGTCGAGAGCCTCCAGCGGCTGGTCGCCGACGGCAGGCTCCACCCATCTCGCATTGAAGACGTGGTCGCCAAGGTCACCAGCGAGATCGGTGAGCAGGTCATCAAGCACGGCAAGGACGCGGTGATGGAGGCCAACCTCCGCAACGTGAATCCCAAGATCGTCGAGGCGATGGGCAAGCTGCACTACCGGACCAGTTACGCCCAGAACGTGCTCAAGCACTCGATCGAAGTCGCATACTTCTCGCAGCACATCGCCGAGCAGCTCGGGCTCGACGGGCGGCTCGCCCGGCGGTGCGGGTTCCTGCACGACATCGGCAAGGCGATGGACCACGAGATGGAGGGCGGGCACCCCAAGATCGGCATGGACTTCGCCCGCCAGTACGGGGAGAAGGAAGAGGTCCTCAACGCCATCGGCGGGCACCACGGCGACATCCCCGCGACCAGCTACTACACGCCGATCGTCATGGCCGCCGACGCCGTCAGCTCCGCCCGCCCGGGCGCCCGGCGCGAGAGCATGGAGCGGTACGTCCAACGCCTGAACGACCTCCAGGACATCGCCCTGAGCTTCAAGGGGGTCGTGGAGGCCCACGCGATCCAGGCCGGGCGCGAGGTGCGGGTGATGATCGACGCCGACAAGATCGGGGATGACGAGGCGTATCTCATTGCCCACAAGGTCGCCAAGCGCGTGAGCGAGGAGATGACGTTCCCCGGGGAGATCAAGGTGACGGTGCTGCGCGAGACGCGGGCGATCGAGATCGCTCGGTAGGAGGGTTCACCGCGGAGTTCGCCGAGAGCGCGAAGAGCGCGGAGTTCGGATTCTGTGGGTCGCCGGTCCCTACGAGCCTGAAGCGCAAGCGAGGGTTGGGCGTCCAAGGCTCAGGGCGCGACGAGGATCACAAACAACGCCACAATCTGCAGCCGGCTATCCACGGCGTCGCGCAATGATCCGATCGGGACGAACGCGAGCGCGATGCTGGTGGCGGCCATGGCGAACGCCCAGATGACTCGCCGCGTTCCAAGGGTCTTGGCCCCGAGTTCCTCGAAGAACAGCCAGAGAAACATGAGAGTTGCGATTGCAACCGCAAACGCCAAGACGATGGCAAAGCTCCGGACGAACTGCGCCGATCTGCGCCACGCAAGCGTCTGCGTACCAAATCGCCGATCTGCGTCGATGTCATCGATATCGCACAGCATCGAGTCCGCCAGGACATGCAGGAGCAGGAACGCCGCGGGCCAGGACCAGCGCCACCACGCGAAGCGCCCGGCCTCATCGCCGGCGACGACGAGCGCCAGCAGCATCGCGAATGCCGTGATGCTCCCCGCGACCGCGAGGTTCTTGACGATGAGCAGGTCCTTGATCCGGCGCGCGCCGGGCGGCACCCACGAGGTCCTGGGCAGGCCCGCGTAGACGACCACACCGACGTACGCGGCCGGCACCAGCAACGCCAGCACCGGGTGCAGCAGCCAGAGCAGGCCCGCCGCGGCGAGCCCTTCGATCACGATCAGCGCCCGCAGCCGTCGGCGGTGGCGATGGATAAAGCCGAATCGCTGCGGATGTGCCTGGCGGTCGGCCTCATCCAGCCACGCGTCGCGCAGCTTGGCGCGATCCAGCAGGTAGACGCTCTGACCGCAGAGGTAGGCCGCGAGGATCGCGAGCCACGTCTCGGTCGGCAAGCGATGGGTGCTGGTGTGGATCGCGAGGAGGACGCTTGCCGCGACGTAGAGACCGGTCCAGACCGCGGCGTACCCGAGCGTGTGGATCGCGCGCGAGAATGGCCAGGCGGCCCGTCGCGGTGCGCCCTCATCCCTCACCGTGCGCGCCGATCCCAGCTCCACGCCAGCGAGCGGTCAATGATCTCAACCTGCGCCTCGCGGACGAGGCGGGCGGCGAGCTCGCCTATCGCCGAGCGCTCCTTGCGCTCGCGGAGGACGCGTGCGATGCGATCGTGCTCGGCCTCAAGCGTCCTGGGCTCTGGATCGAGTTTCTGCTCGACCAGGGCGAGGGCATACGCGCCGTCGAGCGCGAGCACGGGCGTCATCTTGCCGGCGTCCGCCGATGCCAGCGCCGAGCGCAAGGCCGCGGGGTAGGCCGGATCGACTGGGCTGATCGGGTCCATCGCGCCGCCGAACTCGCCGGAGGGATCGAGCGACGCTCGGCGTGCCGCTTGGGCGAAGCGCGTCGCGAGGTCGTTGCTCTCGGCGGCGAGCTCGGTGCGAAGGGATGTCGCCTCGCGATCGGTGGCGACGACGATCAGTCGGCACTGGATCCGCTCGCCGAAGACGATGTCGAAGGCCCGGCGGATCTCGGGCTCGCTGACCGTGATCTCGTCGGCGACGAGTCGCCGGAGGATCGCGTTGCGCCTGAGAAGCGCGTCGTAGCGTGCCGGGCCGAGGCCTCGATCGTCGCGCAGGCGGTCGAGGATGACGCCGATCGCCTCCTCGTCGAGCTCGCCTCGCGAGAGCGTCCGGGCGAGGCGGGCTCGCTCGCTGCGCAGGTCCTGCTCGAAGAGGTCGACGCCGGCGAGCCTGGCCTGGCGCTCGAGCTCGCGGTCGAGGACGATCTCCTCGAACGCGGCGCTGCCGAACCCCTCGGCGAGGGTCGCCCAGAGGTCGTCGGTCGTCACTGGACGCCCGCTGATGTACGCCACGACGCGCGACCCCTCGGGCTGTGCTCGCGCCGATTCATGACTGCCTGGCGAGACGGCCCGGTCGGCCCGGTCCAGCCCGTCGTATACGCCATCGCCGGTGGAGCACCCGCCGGACGCCAGCGAGACGATCAGGCCGGCGAGCAGCGGGGGGGCACGGTCCGGAAATCTTCCAGTGGCCATCGGCGGGCTCCTTTGTCAGAGGTATGTCGGCGGGCGGACGCCGGGAGCGGGATCGGCTCGGCGGGCCCTCGCGTACCCTATTCAGAGGTATGACCGATCGCGCGGAGAGCAATCCCGTTCAGGCCAACGGCACCGAGAGGCCCGAGGGCGCACGCCCCCGCACGAGGCCCGTGCCCACGCCTCGGATGGTCCTCTGCCCGTTCTGCGGCGGGCTCAGCGCGGACCTCGAACAGTGCTCGACCTGCAAGGGACGGTTCGACCCCTTGAGCCGCCAGGCCTCGCAGAATGCGATGGGGCCGTGGTTCATCCGCAACGAGAGCAACTCTTTCGCGCCGGGTTGCTCCTACGAGACGATCCGGACGCTGATCGCCCGAGGGCGGATCCAGGCGAACACGATCGTGCGGGGGCCGACGACGAACCAGTTCTGGACGCTGGCCAAGCGTGCGCCGTCGATCGCGAACCTGCTGGGAGTGTGCCACAACTGCCAGGCGCGGGTCGAGCCGAGGGACTACGCGTGCGGCTCGTGCGGGGCGCCGTTCAGCCCGGAGGCGGATCGTCAGCATATGGGGCTCGCGCCGCTCCAGCACCTGCCGGGGCAGGCGCCGCCGGCGGTGATCGCGGCGCTCTCGGGCCCGCCGCTGGGCGTGGAGCCGATCGAGGTGGCCCGCTTCGGGCAGGGGTCGCCGGCACGTTTTTCTGGCGAATCTCCCGATGACGGCGTGCCCAAGACTGGGGCGGCGACCGACACGCGCCTGTGGATCGTGCTGGCGACGGGGGTGATTGTCCTGACGATTCTGGGGGCGGTGTTTGGGCCGGATCTTGCCCGTTCGCTGGGTGGGCCCGGGGACGCGGTTGCGGAGCGTCCCGTGGACCGGACCGGACGGACGCCGGCGGGGCAAGGAGTCCGCGGGGTTACTCCGGGTCCGGAGGTGGCTGAGCCCAGCGCTGTGAGTTCGCCCTCCGGCATGGCATCGGCGAGGGATCCGGTTGAATCCGGAGCCCTTGATCGGCTCGAAGAGATCCTTCGCACGGACACGGCCGAGTCTCTTGAAACCGCTCTTGATCTGCTGCGTACCAGTCCATCGGCGGCGCTACCCGCGGCGGAGCGTCGTCGTGTGGAGTCGGTGGTCGAACGCCGGCTCTTGCGGTCGCGGCTGAGATCGTTGCCGTGATGTGATCTGGTTTTTGTTCGGGTTGAATGCATATCTGGTTTGGATAAGATTCAAATTCAGTGCGCAACGGAGGCTCCCTGTGTCTCCGAAGAGCGTGTTCCCCAGGTTGGGGGTGGCCGGATCGGGTAGGAGGCTCCCCGAAGATGGCCTCGGCAGTCGTTCGACTCGCCTCAGCAAGGAGTATGGAATGATGCGGAGTATTCGCGTACGAAATGAGCGGGCGTTCACACTGATCGAGTTGCTGGTGGTGATCGCCATCATCGCGCTGCTGATCGGCATACTTCTGCCGGCGATCGGTCAGGCGCGAACCGTGGCCCGTGAGAAGATCTGCGGCTCGAACATGAAGCAGTTGGGCATCGCGACCAACAGCTATGCCACGGATTTCCAGGATCGCGTCGCGGGGTTCACTTGGTCCGCGACCGAGGGGAGCAGCAGGTTTTCCGATTTGGAGACGCAGCGCCAGGGGGGCGGCACGAACTCGTCGGCCGCGCAGGCAGTGGACATCATCCGTCGGCGGACCGGACGCGATCGATCGTCGTTCCCGAGAGTCAACGGCTGGATTCCCAACGTTCTGTACTCCCATCTGGTGCTCCAGGACTACATGGCCGCCCGCCTGCCCGAGAAGCTGGTGGTGTGCCCCGAGGATCGCAATCGTCTGGATTGGCAGATCGATCCCGTTGGTCGCTTCGACACCGGATTCTGGGGCGACCAGCAGCCATCCGGCGGGAGTCCGCACAGGTGGCCCTACAGCGCAAGCTACCAGCTAGCGCCCGCCGGCTACGACTTCTATCAGAGCCGCCCGGCTCAAGACCCCAATCAACAGCGGATCAAGCAAGCCACCCAGCACAATAGATATTTCGTCGGGAATCCTCGCCGGGTTCGCCTGGGCGACGTCAAGTACACATCGATCTCGTTCCCATCCAACAAGGTCCTGATGCAAGACTCCCACGGGCGTCACCGGGGGCGCATCGTTCTGTATTACGGCTATCCCGAGGCGATTCAGCCGCTCCTCTTCGGTGACGCCTCCGTGCGGACATTGCCGACCCAGGACAGCGATTGTGGGTGGGATCCGTGGAGTAACTTTGATCGCGGCTCATGGAACTGCGAGACCGGCCAAGGTGTTACAAGGTTTAGCTATGTGCCGGACACTTGGGAGCCGCCGACGCGCAGCGGCGATGCGAGCGATCCTGTGATTGGCTACTACCGCTGGACACGCGGCGGGCTCCGCGGCGGCGACTTCGGCATGGAGCCGGTCATCGCCCGCTGACTTTCAGATCATCGAATTGGCTCAGAAGAACCCGGCCGTTTGGCCGGGTTTTCTTGTAAGTTCTCGCATCACGAGGTGTTGCGTGGTCATTCATGAGGCCACTGCATGGACCAAGGTGCTTCATCGGGCGTTAGTAGATGCCGCGAGTGTCAAAGCCTCACGCCTGGTTATGCGGTTGCCCGTCCTTTGCAGCTGCCGATTGACAAGACACCCGGATCTGGTAGGATGCGAAAACTTGGTCGTATAGAGCGACCGGGCGATTTGAGAAGGAGACGACGATGTTGCGAGCTTTGCAGATTGTCTTCGTGTCCATGATTGCGGTAACGGCGAGGGGACAGGACGCTTGGGACTACAACTTTGGATGCACGATGGACCCATCGGGCAGCACCAGCGTGAGCGCGATCGAAGTGGTGCCCGGAGAACTGTTTGGCTTCGGGCAGAGTTCGGAAGTTCTCGTCGTCGGGGGTATCTTCGCGACAGTGGGAAATGGGTTGGTGGTCAACGGGCTGGGGGCTTGGACAGGCACTGAATGGGCTCAACTTGATCCTGCATTCCTCGGCTTCGTCGGGCCTTTGGGGACAAGGCCAGCGGATGTCATTTTTTGGGAGGATCATCTCTACATCGCTGGTAACTTCGATGGAGTTGAACTTGACGACGGAAATGGCGGCTCGGTGTTCGTAGTAGCTGATGGTCTCGTCCGTTACGATGGCCAAACTTGGGAGAAACTGGACACTGGATTCCCGAGCGGAAACGTAGAAGGCAGTGTATTCGCGATCCATCAACAGGAGTTGTATATCGCAGGGGCGTACAACGAGAGCTTCGCGGCTCAGGTATATCGATTAGACAACGTGGGCGGGCAGGACACTTGGGTGCGCACGGGAGGA
The DNA here is from genome assembly GCA_029260315.1 of Phycisphaerales bacterium. GTDB lineage: Bacteria > Planctomycetota > Phycisphaerae > Phycisphaerales > UBA1924 > S146-42. The sequence goes on from JAJDDM010000104.1 coordinate 28,329, forward strand.
CGATCGCTCACCTTTCCTCGTGCGTTGGAGTCTGTCGGCCCTGACTAAGAGCCCCTAAAAATACACCTGTCTAACCTTCCTCCAGCAGATCATCGAGCACGCCAGGCTCACGAACGCCTCGTGGATGTCGGCTCTGCGGTCATCGCGCACCCGCAGCCGCTTGAACTGATGCAGCCAACTGATC
>JAJDDM010000105.1 GCA_029260315.1 Phycisphaerales bacterium
CCCTCCCTTGGGGACCACCTCGGCCGTCAGATTGGGCAATCGCGATGGCCCCTCGAAACCACCCATATGGGCAGCCGAAAGGTGAGCTCGGATAGAAGATTGGGAACGTTCGCTTGACTGCAACGGGATTCTCATAGAAGGAAGGGCGTCTACCCGTCCTATTCCCAAGCCTCATCGCGCGACTTCCCCAGGAGCCTCCTCCAGACTGTCATCCGCCCACACCACCGTCCCCGCCCCGCCGCGCGCCGCCGCAATCGCCCGCTCACCCCCCGCCGACCCGATCACCACCCGCGACACACCACCGCGACACGCCTCCTCCGCCGCCAGCACCTTGTTCTTCATCCGCCCCGCCGCAGCAGCACGGATCGCCTCGACCCCGCCCTCGCGCGACGATTCGATCAACGACCCCGGATCCCCCACATCCCGCAACACCCCCGACACATTCGAAAGAAGCAGAAGCTCATCGGCCCCCAGCGCCGCCGCGGTCATCGCCGCAGCCCGATCCGCATCGACATTCACCGCCACCCCATCCTCCGTCACCGCCGGCGGCGTCAACACCACCGTCTTCCCTGCCTCCATCAGCACCCGCACAAACGCGTCATCGACCGACTCGACTCTGCCGGAAAGATCATCGCGAATGATCACCGTCCTGCCATCCTCCACCGACCGGATCGCCCCCTTGCGACTCGCCCGCCAGATCCCGCCATCCAGACCGCTCAAACCCACGGCGTCCACCCCCCGCGCTCGCAGCATCTCCACGATCTGCTTGTTCACCTTCCCGCAATAGGCCATGCAAAAAATCTCGAGCGTCCGCCGATCCGTCCGCCGGCTCACATGCCCCGAGGGACTCGTGATCGTCGTCGCCGGATGCCCCAGCGCCGCGCTCAACACATCGGTCTCGTGCGACCCGCCATGCACCAGCACCGCTCGCTCGCCGTCGCGCACGATCTCCGCGAACTCATCCACCACCGGCCCAAGCTCGATCCCCTTCCCCCCACCGATCTTCACAACAAGCATCGCCGACCTCTTTCTTACGAGCCGCGCCCGTCAGGAAGCGGACTACCAGCCCTTCTTACCCTCTCCGCCTCGACCGCCAACAACCGCCCGACCGCCATGCTCCAATCCGCACGCCCAACCCGCTCCCTCACGGGCGCGGCTCGTCAAACCCAAACTCCCCCTTCACCCCTCAGCCACTCTGCCACTTCTGCTCAAGCCGGATGCAACCCACAAAACCCCAACCCCGCCACCTCCTCAAACCCCAACGCCACATTCATCGCCTGCACCGCCGATCCCGCGGCACCCTTCACCAGGTTGTCAATCGCACACAACGCAATCACCCGCCCACTCCGTTCGTCAATCGCGAAGCCGACATCCGCGAAGTTGCTCCCCACCAGCACCCGCGGATCCGGCAGCCGATTCATCCCGCCGCGCTCGGCGACAACCCGCACAAACGGCTCATCCCCATACGTCCCGCGATACAGCTTCCACAACTCCTTCATCTCCACCGCCCGCGTCGTCGTCACATGCGCCGTACACAACACCCCCCGTACCATTTCAATTGCCGTGATCGTCGCGTCCACGCTCTCGATCCCCAGCACCTGCTCGACCTCCGCCAGATGCCGATGCCCGCTCGGGCTATACGTCCTGACCGCCCGCGCCCGCGTCGCATGGTGCGACCCCGCGCTCGCCTCCGCCCCGGCCTCGCTCGAACCCACCTTCACATCCGCGATCACCCGCTCAATCAATCCCGCCCGCGCCAGCGGCAGCAGCGCCAGATTCATCGCCGTCGCGTTGCAACCGACCCCGCTGATCAGCGTCGCCCCGCCAAGCCGCTCCCGCGAAACCTCGGCGAGCCCATACACCGCCCGATCCAAGGCCCCCGGTGCCGGATGATCCCACGCATACCACCGCGAATACGCCCCCGGATCGCGCAACCGAAAGTCCGCCGACACATCCACCACGACCCGCGCAAGCCCCTGATACCGCTTGATCTCCCGCGCCGCCTCGCCGTGCGGCATGCACAGAAACACCACGTCCGACGCCGGCACGTTCTCGGGCCCCACAAAGCTCAGCGAGCTCACACCCCGCAGATTCGGATGCGCCCGATGGATCGGCTCCCCCGCGCTGCCGCGCGAACTCATCGCAACCAGCTCGACCTCCGGATGCCCGAGCAGAATCCGCGCCAGCTCGCCGCCGGCGTACCCCGTCCCGCCCACGATCGTCGCCGTCACGCTCATGCCCGCACCCTCTCGCCCATTCCATCGCGTGCGCTCTCACCCGAAGCGCCCCCCCGCGCAATCCCGATCACATGCGCCGCCATCCGCCCGGGAATATCCACCCCCGTCGTCTCCACGCTGTTGCGGAACTCCATCGAGTGATTGATCTCATTCACGAGCAGGCCCCGCGTCGGACACTCCAGCAGATCCACGGCGCAGATATCCGCCCCCGTCACCGCCCCGGCCCGCTCACAGATCTCCGCGATCTCCGCCGAGACCTCGATCCCGCTCGCCGATCCTCCCCGCGCCGTATTCGTCACAAAGTGCTCGCTCGTCCGCGCGATCCCCGCGATCGCCTCGCCCCCCACCACGAACACCCGCAGATCCCGCCCCGGCTTCTCGACATGCTCCTGCACATACAGCACCTGCTGCTGCGCAGAGCCCAAGGTCATCCGATGCTCGATCACCGCCTCGGCAGCATCCCGGTCGTTCACCCGCGCAACCAACCGCCCCCAAGACCCCACCGTCGGCTTCAGCACCGCCGGATACCCCAACTCCTCCACCGCCTCCAGCGCGGCCTCCGCCCCCACCGCCACCCGCGACCGCGGCGTTGCGATCCCCGCCCTCTCCAGCTCGACCGACGTCCGCAGCTTGTCCCCGCAGATTTCAATCGCATCCGCCGGATTCACGCACCGGATACCCAGCCCCTCGAGCACCCGCAGCACCGCCAGCGACCCGCTCATCGACATCGACCGATCGAACACGAGATCGAACGCGCCCCACCGCCCGCTCCGTGGCCCATGAGCCGCGGGATCCAGTACCAGCGAGCGGATATCGATCAGCTCCAGCTCGATCGCCTCCCCCGCCCGCTCCCGAGCCGAGTCCGCCACCAGCGCATCATGGAGCATCCGCTCCTCGACGCGCACCCTCGAATGCAGCATCGCGATCCGCATTCACTCCCCCCAGTCTTCTTCGACCTCGGGCGCAAGCTCGAGCCGCACCGGATCCCGGCTCACAACCTCCAACTCCGCCCCGCAATCCCCGCAGCGCGTCACCTCCCCCGCCAGCGGCAGGCTCCCAAACCGCACCGCACCCTCACACTCCGGACAACTCGCCTCAATCACCTGCGTCGCCATCACCAACTCCTCTTGTGTTTCCCGTGCCACCAACCGCTGCTCTGAGCGGTTGGTGCTCTTGACCTCAGATCACCAAACAAACTCCAAAAACAACAAGCCCCCGATCCTGCGATCCGGGGGCTCAAGCCTCTGACCTCGTTGTCGTTCGCCTAGACGACTCGACCCACAGCCAGAGAAGCACCCCGGACGCTTTTCGCGTCTTTCGCTTTCCGGCTTTTCACGATCAGGTTCGTCAACACAAAATCTCCGGCCCAACGCTACCCGCTATCGACCCAAAGTCAACTCCCACTCAAACCATTCCCCCCGGTAGCACCGGCTTCCAGCCGGTCGCCCCTTCAAATCCTCAGCCCCCAGCCGCCCCTCCCCAGCTTCCGCTCCCCCCCGGAGCCGCGGCATCCCGCCGCCGATCGCCGAAGGCGACACCAAACCACCCGATCACCCAACTTCCCTCAAGGCCCCCCGCACCCACCCCGCGTCATACACATTGATAAACGTCGGCGCAACCCGATACCCCGCCGGCGCGATCTGCATCGCAAACCCGATCGGCTCAGGCCCCAAGCTCCCGCCGACCGTTATTAATCGTCCGTACCTCACGCACCCCCTCCGCCACCAGCTCGAACGAATCAAACTCACCGCGAACAACATCGAACGTCACCCGCCCGACCACCCGCGTCTTCACCGCATGCGGATCCTCCCGCCCCGGCTTCCAGTCGTTCACTCTGTTACCCTGCCACCATGGGCCGATCCCTCCTCCCCATCACCATCTTCGTCACCACCTACATGCTCGCCTTCGCCGCCCTCGCCATCACCCGCGGCGACCACGAGTTCATCTTCTACACCGCCGCCATGATCGTCATGATCGCCGCCATCCTTCTCATCCACAAGCGCGTGAACTTCTCCCTCCCCGTCCTCTGGGCTCTCGCCATCTGGGGCCTGCTCCACCTCGCCGGTGGCCTCGTCCCCGTCCAAAGCTCGGTCCTCTACAACCTCTGGCTCATCGACCTCGGCACATTCGCCATCCGCTACGACCACGCCATCCACGCCTACGGCTTCGCCACCGCCACCTGGGCCTGCTGGCAAGCCCTCGCAACCGCCATCGCGTGCCATGGCCGCTGCCCTGAGCGGCTCTGCGATACACCCGAGACCCCCGACACACGCCGCGCCGTCCGCCCCACCCTCGGCCTGTCCTTCGCCATCATCCTCATGGCCACCGGCCTGGGCGCACTCAACGAGGTCATCGAGTTCGCCGCCACCAAGCTCGTCCCCGACACCAACGTCGGCGGCTACGAGAACACCGCCTGGGACCTCGTCGCCAACCTTACCGGCGCAACCACCGCCGCAACGATCATCTATCTCCACGCCCGCCGCCGCGCAGCGGCGACAGAATCACAGGCCTGACCGTCAGATGGGTATGAGAAAAGCCCGTTGCCCCTATACGTTAGCGAGCGCGTGCTTGGAGCACTGCCCAAGGTAAGGAGCAACGGACCATGGATCGTATCTCTGTCGGATTGGATTATCACCA
>JAJDDM010000106.1 GCA_029260315.1 Phycisphaerales bacterium
GATCCACCTCCCGAGCCCCCCGATGCTCCCGCCGCCTCGCCAACTCCGCAATCACATTCAACTTCATCCCTCCAGCATACCTCGCCCACCATCACCCCACCCCAACCACCAACCGCGCCACACCCGTGCCACCAACCGCTGCTCTGAGCGGTTGGTGCGATCCCCGCCGCCCACCGCCGCCCACCGGGAACCTCCCAACGAGCCGCGCCCGTCAGGAAGCGCTCTATCACCCCTACCGACCCCTCCAGTCGCCTCAGCCCCGCAACCCAAACCCGCCGATCCCGCCCCCTACTCCCCGGGGCGGCGGCATCCTGCCGCCGATCGCCGAAGGCGATGACATCCGCCCAAAGATCGCCCCGCCCGCCTCCAACCCCCCCAACCGCCGAAGCCCAACATCCTCCCGAGCCGTCAAATGCTCACACCCGCGCCCCAACCCCAAAAAACCGCCCAACATCCATCCCCATCGCCGCCCCCTCCGCCGGCGGCAGCCACAAGCCTCCTATCCCACGAACTCCCCCACCTCTCGCTCCACCACCGAACACCCCTGCAACTCCACCGCCCCCTCAAACACAACCTCCACCACACGCCCCGCCGTCCCCGCATACCCCTCCGCCCCCACAAACGTCCCCGCCCCCCGCGGCGACCGCCTCCCCCCACTGCACCGCGGCGACCCCGAGTTGAACCGACAAAACCGCGGCTCCCGACCGAGCGCAAGATTCGCCGCGAACACCTCCGCCGTGTCCAACACCAACCAAGAACCGGGGCGGCGGCATCCTGCCGCCGATCGCCAAAGGCGATGCAATCACAGGCCTGACTGTCAAGGAGGGCGTCTATCCCACCTACCACCCTTACTCTCCGACTCTCTAGATCCGATTCTGCCATCTGCGCTCTGCGATTATCCCTCCACTCGAGCCCGCCCGCCCAGAAGAACACATGCCGATTCAGATGCTCAACCAAATCCTCAAACGCCCACCCATCCCCAAACTCCACGTTCCCGGCATAGAGCGGAGCCTGATCCCGCACATGCACCGCCTCTCCATCCACCTGAACCACAACCGACTCTTTCCGCCGAACCCGCACCATCCCCGCCCGCGCCGCCCCCGAGAAGATCGCCGCGGCAGTCTCCAACCGCCCCAACCGCAAGATCCGCCCGACGTTCCCCCGAGCCGTCAAGTGAAACAACCGCGGCCGAAGCTCAACAAATCGCTCAAGATCCATCGCACCAATCTACTGTCGCGCCTCCCCCTCCCACTACCAGCCACATCGCCGTCGCATCCACCATCCTCGCCGCAACTCGGCGAACGCCGCTAACTCGTGGCGCAGCCCCCGGACAGCAGAGTTTTCGGTACCCTAGACGACAGCCGCGCCTCGGCCGTCCTTGCCCAGGGTCAAGTTCACACCACATGAGGCCGACAAATGGTTGTTTTTACCTATCCGGTTCTCGGGCCTACCCGTCGCGGAAGAGCCGGAAAACCCGACTTGACGAACCCCGACGGAGCCATCTTCGTAAATTCCACAGGGTCGCAGCCGATGAACACTGTACGGTCGCGATATCCTGATTTGGAGCACTGCGCGGTAGGTGTATACGGAATGAGATGCCTGACAATCTGACCAAACTCCCGGAGTTCAAAAATCCCCCAGTGACGGAGGTTGCGCTCAGCGTCCAGTTCGAACCCAGGGAGCTCTCGCCCGAGAACTTCGTGTCCCTAGCCCTACGCTTGCATGAACTCGGATACGTCCGTATCGAGCAACATCCGCCGCTTCAGCCCGCAATTGAACGATTTGGCCCGCCACGAGGTCCAAGCCGAGTTGTCGTTGAACTGGGCTCGCCAGCAACCCGCCATTGGTTCATATCGCAGGATGACACGCGACTTGTGCAGGTGCAACCGGATCGGCTGGTTCTCAACTGGCGGAAGACCGGTGAAGGAGACAAATATCCAAGATTCGAGCAAATAAACAGAGAGTTTGCTGAGAATCTGAGTCGTTTCAGCGCGTTTGTCACCGACAAGGAGCTTGGTGAACTGGTGCCAAATCAGGTCGAGGTGACATACGTCAATCACGTTCGATTGGCAGACGAGATGACGAGCGGATTGCACCTTGCAGATGTCGTTGGAATCGCGGGATCCAACTATGCCGATGGCTTCCTGCCGCTAGCGGAAGATGAGCGAGCCGTGGCCAGGTACGTCTTTGAGCGTGACGGGAAGCCCGCTGGCAGATTGCATATTAATGCCCATACTGCGATTGACTTAGAACATGGACAACCCATCGTTGTAATCAATCTGACTGCAAGGGGATCTCCGATCTCGGAAGACATTGCGGGTGTTCTGGGTTTCATGGAAATGGGTCGTGAGTGGATTGTTCGTGGATTCGCGGATGTCACAACGAGAGACATGCACAAAATGTGGGAGAGAGTCACATGACCACCTTGACTTCCGCACAATCGGCACAGAATAGCATTGAAGCGCTAAGCGGAAAACTTGGCGCAAATAATGGGTATGAATCCAACGACTGGGCTGACAGTGCGGCATCAAAGCGGACATCCACGAGTCGGCGATCTCGATCAGGTCAAGCAGCCGTTCCCTCCCAATCTGTGCGAATTCAACTTCCAGTTCCTGCTCTGAAGATCGTGCGTGAAGTCGTCGCAAGAGTGAATGAACTCTTGACACTACGAGCCAACTGGGACTCATACGGCGGCCGACCGGTGTCAATCCCAGCTGCGATGGACGCAATTTCGTGGCTAAGTGATTCTGCGGTGCCTGGATTGCCAGCCCCATCTGTCGTGCCTGGGTCCGATGGCTCGATTCAACTTGAGTGGCATATTCACGATATCGATCTTGAGATATTATTCTCTCCCTCTGCTCGGCCGGAGTTTGTCTACGAGAATCACGAGTCAGGTGCGGAGGAGGAGGGATACTTATCCACCGCAAACAGCGGCGGCAGAGCTCTTCTCCGACAACTGGCGTCACGCGCCGATCGATAGTCTATAACTCGCATGAGGGATCCGAGCAGATACATCAACGACGAGTCGATTGGGCAGGCCTGCAATCTGCTCAGGCGGATCCGTCCGGAATGGGTTGTAGACGATAAGATTCGCGGTGGAAAGCGGATCAGTTCGCAAGGATTTAAAGATCCCACGATGTCCGTGCATATCGAGGATGATCTACTGTCGTCGGGAAACCCTGTTGAGGCCGTACTGGAGAACTACTCGGACCAGGATCTGGCTGCAATAAAGGCGGCGACCGCCCGCCAAATGAACCAAGCCGTTTGCCGCGAACCTGATCCACACGAACTTTGTCATGGAATAGTCGCAGGAAAGAAGACGGGGAAGATCGCAAAGGCCTTCGCATCCGAAGCTACGGCAAACTGGCTCGTTCGCCGAGAGCGATAGTCGGTACTATATCGCCTTCGGTTCAATACCGACGTTCCTAAGCTGACCCTCCCCATGCCCCTCCCCATCACCATCCAATCCCTCACCAAGACCTACAAATCCCGCCACGCCCCCCACGGCGGCCTCGTCCACGCCGTCCACAACGCCTCCCTCACCATCGCCCCAGGCGAACTCTTCTTCCTCCTCGGCCCCTCCGGCTGCGGCAAAACCACACTCCTCCGCATGATCGCCGGCTTCATCGAGCCGGATCCCACCCCGAAGGACAAACCCGGCTCCATCCACTTCGCCGACCGCGACGTCACCCACACCCCCCCCAACAAACGCAACACCGCCATGGTCTTCCAGTCCTACGCCCTCTGGCCCCACATGACCGTCGCCCAGAACGTCGCCTTCGGCTTGAACGTCCGCAAGACCCCCGCCGAGGACCGCGACCGGCGCGTCACAGAAGCCCTCGAGGCCGTCCAGCTCGCCGAGTACGCCGCCCGCAAGCCCAACGAGCTCTCCGGCGGCCAGCAACAGCGCGTCGCCCTCGCCCGCGCCCTGGTCATCCGCCCCGACGTCCTGCTCCTCGATGAACCACTCAGCAACCTCGACGCCAAGCTCCGCGCCGACCTGCGCGCCCAGGTCCGCACCATCTGCAAATCCGCCGGCATCACCAGCGTCTACGTCACACACGACCAGCAAGAAGCCCTCAGCATGGCCGACCGCATCGCCATCATGCGCCTCGGCCGCATCGAACAGATCGCAACACCCAAAGACCTCTACACACGCCCCCGCACCGCCTTCGTCGCCACCTTCCTCGGCGACGCCAACATCCTCCCCGCCCAACTCCTTTCCAATCCACACCTCGCCGACCACACCCCCACCGACTCGACAACCACCACCCAAACTGCAACCGCCGTGACGCCCACCGCGGCGACGCCGACCGCCTCAACCGCAAACACTCCGCCGTCCCAATCCCCGCTCTCCACAGAACGTCCGATAAATATTGGCTCAGGCGCGCAACAAGCCGCCACCCGGCCTGCGCAAGCCGAGACCGATCGCCAGGTCGTGGTGACCACTCCCATCGGCACACTCGCCGCCACCCAGCCAATCTCCGCCAATCCAGACCGATCGCCGAGCATCGACGCCGACCACCAACTGCTCATCCGCCCCGAGTCCATCCGCTTCGTCGGCTCCGCCACGCCTGGCACCATCCCCGCGACGATCGCCGACCGCACCTACCTCGGCAGCACCGTCACCTGCCAACTCGACATCGCAGGCACAACCCTCTATGCGACCTGCCCCGCCGCCGACGCCCCCACCACCGACCAAGCCCACATTGCCCTCGATCCCACCGACCTCATCCTCCTCGCCCCCGAACCCACAAACGAGCCCGCCAAACCTCAACCAGCCCTCACCTGACCACGCTCCCCTTGGCAACGACCCGCGACACGCAATCGACCTCTCCACCGGACGCCGGACCTGAGGCCCTGCGAAGGTCCGGGTTGCCTTTCCCCACCCCCGAGCCCGTCCCATGACCGTCCAGAGACGATTCTCTACCGACAATCACCGGTCATCAATGGACAGCCAAGGTGCGTTCGCCCCTAACCCACCTCCAATCAGGCGATCCGCCAAGGCTCGCGGCAGGAATCGGGCCTGGCCAAGCCGATCGAGCCGAACCCACTCAAAGGCGATCTTAGATTCCAAACTTAGCACAACCTTTGGCCAATCGTGTTTCATGTGAAACACCAGGTTGACCTCGTGGCGAATCCTGGCCGCTTGGATGAACCGGGCCTCACAGGTCAGCAGCAGGGGGCCTACCTCGATCTCGAGCCCAGTTTCTTCAATCATCTCTCGCTGGAGCGCCTTGGCTCCGCCCTCGCCGAACTTGACGTGCCCGCCCGGCAGGTAGCTGTACTCCCCTGCCACGGACTTGCAGAGCAGGATTTCGGGGCCAGCCGGGCCGTCTCGCGTCGCTACGCCGCGGGCGATGAGCTCGATCTTGGGCATGCATGCACCTCCCGAACAACGACTGTATCATGCTGCCCAGAGTCACCTTGGAGGACTGATCAATGTCGGCAGCGAAGAAGCGGCGTCTTGGGCGGGGGTTGAGCAGCCTGGTGAGCACGGATTCGCCGGTGCGGATGGATGTGTCTCGGGATGATCAGGCGGCGCATTTGGCAAACTCGGCGGGCACGGCGAGTGGGGCCAGTGAGGGGGGTGCGGCGGACATGGCCGAACGGATAGAGGAGGAGAGGCCGGGGGAGGGTGAGCGGGTGTTGCGGATTCCGTTGGGGGAGATTCGGGCGAATCCGAGGCAGCCGCGGCGGGAGTTTGGGGAGCAGGCGCTGCACGAGCTTGCCGAGTCGATCCGGGCGGCGGGGGTGATCCAGCCGATCGTGGTGCGGCCGCTGCCTGGGGGGGCGGATGAGCTGGGGGTGGGCTACGAGCTGATCGCGGGTGAGCGGCGGTGGCGGGCGGCGGGGATCGCTAAGTTATCAGACGTTCCGGCGATGGTGCGGGATGTGAGCGATGAGCAGTCCGCCGAGTGGGCGCTGATTGAGAACATCCAGCGCGAGGATCTGAACCCGATGGAGCGCGCGTGGGCGCTGCGCGAGCTGGGGGAGCTGTTCGAGCTGAGTCATGCGCAGATCGGCGAGCGGGTGGCGCTGGATCGCTCGAGCGTGGCGAATCTGATTCGGTTGACGGAGCTGGAGGAGGACATCCAGGACATGGTGCGCGGCGGGGCGCTGAGCATGGGCCATGCGCGGGCGGTGCTGGCGGCGCCGGCGGGTGCCGGGCGCGTGGAGCTTGCGCACCTGGCGGCGGCGGAGGGTTGGACGGTGCGGCGCGTGGAGCAGGAGGCGAAGCGGTTGAAGGAGGGGGGACGGATCGCGGTGGCGCGGCCTGAGGGAGTGGGGGAGCAAGCCGCGGCGGCGCTGACGGACCTGGAGCGGCAGCTGAGCGAGCATTTCGGGACGCGGGTGTCGATCGCGACGAATCGTGTGGGAGACAAGGGGAAGATTTCGATCTCGTTCTACGGGCTGGATCACTTTGATGGGTTGATGGGGATGTTGGGGTTTGAGGTGAGGTAGGTAGCGACGCAGCGACGGGGGACTCACCACGAGAGGCCCCAGAGGTTGGAGGCTGTTCCAAGAGGGTGCAACACGGGAGAGAATGTGGAATCCGGCCATCATGCGGAGGAGTGTGGTCTTGCCGCAGCCGGAGGGTCCGAGGAGGAAGAAGAGCTTGCCGGGGGCGATGGCGAGGGAGACGTTGTCGACGGCGGGGATGGTTGAGGCACCGGTTTTGTCGGCTCGGAGAGTCATGTACCCGGTAGGCCTTGGAAAGGGATTGGATGGTAATGGGGAGGGAGATGGGGGGAGGGTAGGATGGATACCTCTGTGCAATGGACGTGCAAAAAATTTGGCCCATGCTTGACGAGTCTGGGCGGGTCGTGATAGGGTATGCGCATGACATTCAAAGACCCTCACGATCTGCTCCGGGCCGTTGTCGACAGGCACCCCGTTGTCTTTGCGGTGCTTCATGAGGCGGTCTTGCTTGGTTGGGATGCCGTGAAGCGGGACATGGACGCACTGGGTCGAGCACCGGCACCGCTGCGGATCCGAACGCGTCGCAACATCTCGAACGACTATGCGGTGTCGTTCGCGCGACAGCTTCTTGAGCCGATGGAGTTGGGGGGCGAGCTATCGTGGGTGGACGAGGCGGAGACCCTGACGCTCCGACTCGGGCCGCGCTACGCGGTCCGGCTGAAGAAAACGGACCCAAGCGGACGCCCCTCCAGCATTCCCACGGGGCGGCAGAGGCGGATTGCTGATTCGGGCCAACTCATGCTCTTCGGGATCGCAGAGGATGACTTGCTCAAGGGAGAGCAAGTGTGGCTCACCGTGGGCTATGTCCCCGACGTACTGGATGAACAGATCGAAGTGGTAGGGCTCACCGTCGGCGATGGTCGGCTCGGGCTCCTCGTTCTTGAGAGAGCGGATGATGAGGCACTGGCCCACCTGACGCCGGAATGCTGGCCGTTGATTGAGGACGCCCGGCGGGCGACGGGTTGACGCCGAAAACCGCAGTCGGATCGTGGCTGGAGCCGACACTATGGCGGTGCTATGACGAGTATTCGATTTGAGCCTGCGACGATGGGCGCTGCGCGCTGTTCGCGGCGGCTGACGCTGGCCGAGCTGAGCGAACGTACGGGGATCACTGCGTCATCGCTGTCTCGGGCGGAATCTGGTTTGCGGGTTCCGAATGACGATGAGATCGGCCGGATTGCGTCAGCATTGGAGTATCCCGCCGAGACATTGGGTGAACCGTTGCCCGCCGCGGCGTTGGGGTTGCCGGGCTTCTATCACCGGAAGTTCAGCCGCGCGGGCGTCCGTGAGGTTCGACGCATCGAGGGTCTTTGCCTGATCAGCGCGATCGGCCTTCGGCGGCTGATGCGGTTGGTGGAAATAGAGGCACCGCATGAGCTTTCCGGGCTTGACTTGGACGATTATCGCGGCGATCCGGCGCGAGCCGCGGAGGGGTTGCGGCTGGCGTGGCAGTTGCCGCGAGGACCGATTGGGGATCTCGCAGGCGTGATCGAGCGTGCCGGTGCGCTCGTCGTACACTTCGACTTCGGCGTCGAGGCGATGGATGCGATGTACCAAGTTGTGCCCGGACTGCCGGCGATCTTCTGGGTGAACAGCCGCAAGCCGGCGGACCGTGTGCGATTCAGCTTGGCGCACGAGTTGGGCCATGCGGTGTTGCACCAAGCTCCCACGGAGCCTTCGGAGGCGGAGGGACAGGCGGACGCGTTCGCGGCGGCACTGCTGATGCCCGCTGCGGATTTCCGGCGGGAGTGTCCGACGCACCTGAGGCTGCCGGATTTAGCGCAGCTCAAGCGGCGTTGGCGCGTGTCGATGGCGGCGATCGTGCGGCGGGCGCGGGACGTTGGACGCATCTCGGGCACCCAGTATCAGAGCCTGATGGTGCAGATGAGCCGCAACGGGTGGCGCAAATACGAACCTGTGGAGTTGAGTCCCGAGGCGCCAACGCTGCTGCCGAGGCTGCTCAAGCGGTGCATGGCGGAGGGGGGCTACGACCGGGCGGAGTTGGCCAGGGCGCTGCGGATTCCGGAGGGGATGGTTCGGGATTGGGAACAGCCATGGCCGGGGCGCGATGGGAGCGAGGGTGGGCCGCGGCTGCGGCTGGTGGTGTAGTGAAGCCGCGGAGGCATCTGCCCTTGGAGGAGCGAAACATTAATGAGTGCGCGCAGGGGACGGCTATCTGCGACGTCGCCGGCGAGGTTGGGGGGCGAGGGGGGCGGTGAGTTGTTCGTAGAGGGCGAAGAGGTGTTCGAGGCGGTGGCGCTCGGTGTCGAAGCGGTTTCGGCGGTAGCAGGCGTCGACGGCGCGGTCGAGGGTCTGGTGGGCGCGGCGGAGGGGCGGGCGTTGGATGCCATAGTTGCCCGGAGCGGTGGCAATGGCCCGCCGGCACCCGGCGAGCGGGTGGAACACCCCAGATTTGCTGATTTCCCATGAACGCCAACTGAACGTCAACACGGCTTGTCGATCACTTTTGCCGATTTGTGATACACATCGCCTGTTGGCGTTCATGGGTGAGATTCAAGGACGGTGGCGTCCTTCGGCGATGTCGAGAAGTTCGGTGAATGCCAGGATGGCGGGGCGTCGACCTCTGGCGGGGCGGATCTCGTGGAGCATGCCGGCATCGCGGATTACCCGGACGATGCGGTTTGCCGTGGGTGCGGGAATCTCTCCTGCCTTGACGAAGTCGGAGGTCCTGAAGATGGGGCGGTCGAAGAGCCAGTCCAGCGCGCGCACGGCGTGCTGGGATCGGGTTCTCTCGGCGATCCATTCTTTCTTCGACCGGTACAACTCCAGGATGGCTCTGGCCTTGCTTTCGTTGTCGCGTGCCTGCTCGATGATCGCATTGAGAAAGAACGCGCACCAGCCGGTCCAATCCCCGTCGCGCGACACGGCGAGGAGTCGGTCGTAGTACTCATCGCGGCGGGCTTCGAGGTAGGCGCTGATGTAGAAGTGCGGGCGTGCGAGGAGTTGCTTGTCGACCAGGAATAGCGGGACGAGGAGTCTGCCGAGTCGGCCGTTGCCGTCGAGAAAAGGATGGATCGACTCGAACTCCGCGTGCAGTATGGCCAGTTGGACCAGCTTGTCCGGCGATTCGCCGTGCAGATACTTTTCCCAAGCCGACATCAGGACGGGAACTTGTTGGGCGCTGGGCGGGACGAATCTTGCAGTCTCCACCGTGCATCCGCGCGGACCGATCCAGTTCGGCATTCGCCGATACTCTCCCGGGGCCTTGTTCCGGCCTCGAACACCATCCATCAGGACAGCGTGGGCATCCGTGATGACGCGCTGCGAGAGCGGTAGCGTTTCCATCGAGCGGACCGCGTGGCGCATCGCGGCGCGGTAGTTGAGCACTTCCTGGATATCACCTCGCTTTTCCTCGCTGATCGCCTCGTCCGAGGCTTCGTACTCAAGGACCTCGCCCATGGTCGCCTGAGTGCCTTCGATCTTGCTCGAGAGCACTGCTTCCTGCGTGCTGAGGGGGGAGAGCAGCACCTGGGAGTTTGGGATGCCGGCGAGCAGGCCCTCGTAGCGTGCGACGGCGGCGTTTGCCGGGCCGATGAGCGGGAGCAGCCGTTCCCAGTCGAGCGACTTCGGCGGGAACCCGGCGTGGTGGTACTTGACGGGTGGCATCAAGGACTCCTCCGGCGGCGCGTGCGGGGTTGTGGCGCGAGAGGTGTGGTGAGTTGTTCGTAGAGGGCGAAGAGGTGTTCGAGGCGGTGGCGCTCGGTGTCGAAGCGGTTTCGGCGGTAGCAGGCGTCGACGGCGCGGTCGAGGGTCTGGTGGGCGCGGCGGAGGGGCGGGGGCATGGCGTTGGGGTCGGCGAGGGTGGCGTCGGGGCAGGCCGAGCGCGCGTCGAGGACGGCTTGGGCGGCTTCTTCGACGCGGGTGCGCTGCCGGTCGGTGATGCTTTGGTGCCAGGGGAAGTTGTTGTAGACGAGGCGATGGACTACAGGCATCGGGTTCGCCTCGGTGGTGCGTTCGGCGCGATTATTGTTCATATGGTCCAAGGAAACGCTCGCCGTTGAAGTGGATGAGATGCGCCGGCGCGTCGGCGACCCAGACTTCTGTTTCCCATGCGATATCGGGCAGGTATTCCCGCATCCCCTGACGGTCCAGGAAAGCCGTCACGAACACGAGCCCTGCCTTGGAGCCCGTGAAGAGATCCTTGAGCTGCGTGTGCCGCAGCATGTTCACCGGACCATGCGACGTGACCGCCTCGACCAGGATCAACCAATTGCGTACCGTGTAGTGGATGACGACGTCTGGCATTTTGCCGTGCCGGTCGATGACGATGCCGAGCTTCCGCAGATACGCCTCGTCGTTGACCAAGTGTTTGTCCCCGGCGTCGCCGACGTAGATCACACGTCCGCCGGGCGTGAAGCGAGGCGCGAACTGTTCGATGATCTCCTTGATGAGGATGTTCTGCCCGCCTGCGGACAAGTGCAGCGTTTTGCCTGTCGGCAGTGTCACAGGGATCTGCGTCATCCGGCGAGCGGCTTCGCGCAGTCGATTTTTTCCTTCCGTAGAGGCGAGGTATTTCCTAAGATTTTTCTTCCAGTTACCGGCACCGAAGGTGCGCATGAGTTCGAGCGCGGACGGCTCGACCTGATAGACGTTCTTTGGGCTGTTTGTGGGGCGTTGCGGATCGTCTGCGTTCAGAAGTACGAATCCCATCTCTACGAACTGATGGAGCGTGAAACGCCGAACCGTTTCGCGGGTATTGGGCGCGTACTTCTTGCCGTACTTAGCGGCCATCCAATCCATCAGCTCGGTAACGCCGCGGGACGGATTGTCGGCCTTCGACCATGGGACAGAGGGTTCGAGATCGAGCAGAGCGAGCAGCGTCAGAGCCGATCGCTCGTTGATTTGCCCCTTCGGGGCCTTGAGATCCTTTAGCATGTCGAGTGCAGACTCGATCTTGGTCTTGTTTGCAACTGGGTCGTCGCCTTCGCTCATGCCGGGAATCTCCGCTCTTATCAGTCGATTGATGTCGTTGAGTTGCGGCATGGCGCCATTCACATGGCCACCCAATCGCTCCAGCGTCTCCCGGTCGGGAAAGCGCAGCGACCGCAGGTCGCGGGCATTGACTTGTGTGTGTCCGCTGAACTGCCGGAAGTAGGCGTCGACTGCTGTGCTGTTGAGAAACATCGCCAGTCCTTTGGCGAACGCCGGCGACAGGCCGCGGTTACCTTGATGGATGACGTTGAGCTTATTATCGAAGGCGACTGGTCCTCGCGGAAGCCGGGAGGGATCGCAGAGCGCAGCGACGACGCGGCGCTTCTCCTCCTTGGCGCTGAACCGCTTGACCAAGACGTACCAACCGCGCGGCAGCAGGTCGGGATCGTCGTTGGCGCGAGCCTGAATCGCGTTCGGTTTGTCACCCGCCTCGCGCGGCCACTGGACGAAGCCTTCCGGCGACAGGTGCCTGGGGAAGATGAGCGGTGCGTCGCCTTTGCTCGCCTTCGCTCGCAATCGGTCGCGTGCGCGGAAGTCCACGACGCGGCCAGTGGAGACGGCGGCGTCCAAATCGGCAAGCGTGTGCGGCAGCCGTCGCATTGCGTCGCCGATTCGCCTGTCCGTCTCATCAGGGACGACATGCATCACGGCATCGCGGTCGTCAGGGAACACAAACTTCTCCGGGGCGATCGTTTGCGACGCCATGCCCTCATCGCTGGGTCCGTGTGACGTAGTGACGACGATGGGCGTCGGCTTGCCGCCTCTCACGGCGTGGATGATCGCGTTCTCTTGTAGCACGTTGTCCTGGTTGAACGCCGCCTGTCGCGAGTCATAAACATGCAAGCGTCGAAACGCCAAGGACTTCAGGAGCGCCTGTCGGAAGGGGCGGAAGTACGAGCCATTCATGTAGCTGCGAGGCGTGATAGCGACCATCTCTCCTTGGTCGGCGAGCAGTTCCATCGCCAGCCAAACGAAGGCGGCGTACAGATTGCTTGTCTCAATATCGGCTGCGCGCAGCCGCAGGCGTTCCTCGCTGTCGCTGCGGAGCTTGCGGTATGGAGGGTTGAGGATCACCGCGTCGAATCGCGGCGATTCTCCCGCGTACAGGCGGTTGCTTCCGAGCATGTCGGCGGCGTCCAGGATGAAGTCGCCGTGGTGGAGGTCGGCGACGAAGCGGATGCCGGCCCGGCGGCACGCAATCTCGCACAGTTGGAGCGTCTCCTCTAGGAATGGGATGAGCTCGTCGTCCACTTCCCAAACGGTGGCAACGATAGCTTCCGGGCGGGCCGTGCGGCGGGCGCAGAGTTCTGTCGTGATCGCCGCGGTCAGCATTCCGTTACCGCCGCCGGCGTCGAGCAGGCGCAGCGTCTTGGGCATGTGCGGAAACGCGAAGAGCGACGCCATGAACCGGGCGACGGCCTCGGGCGTGAAGAACTGACCGAGCTTGGATCGCCTCGATTGATTCGCGGCGAGCTTTGCCGACAGGTCCAGACGCAAGAGGTCGATGCGATCAAGCAGCGCGGACGCCGGCACGGCGCCTTGCCCGGCGGGGTCATCTGTCTGCATCGATGCGGTTCGAGCCACGAGCGACCTCCTGTAGGTACCCTATGTGCCGTAGCACGCGCGCCGTGCGGGGTCAAGCCTTCTCCTCCTCACGGAAGACAGCGAACGCCGTTTGAATGGATTATTGCAGTCGCCGGTGTCCTCTGCGAAGAGGCAGAAGAGGATGCGGACCATGAAGCGCTGGAGGTCGTGGTTGGTGTAGCCGGAGTCTTCGAGGCGGTCGTGGAGGTTGGCGAGCAGTTCGGTGGCGTCGAAGTTGGCGGGATCTTCGGGATCGACACGGCGGGTCTCATAGCCGGCGATGAAGGCGAAGTGGCGGATGTGGTCGGGGAGGTTCTCGAGGCGGAACTCGAGGGTTTCGCTGGTCGGGTCTTCGGCTTCGAGGTCGTGGAGGGCGATTCGGGCGAAATCGGAGACGAGGATGTAGCGGGGGGCCTCGTGGACGCGGCCCTGGGAGTGGAGGCTCTGGATGTAGCCGATGGCCTGGGTGTGGGCCTTGGCGAGGTTGCCGGCTCGGGACTTGTGCTCGGCGATGAGCCTGCCGGACCAGAGGAGGTCGATGAAGTCGGTTGCGCCGATGAGATTTCTGACGGGGGCCTCGAAGGCGGCGACGGTGCGTCGGCGGATGCCGAAGACGTGGAAGAACTCGTTCCAGAATGTCTGGGATTCTGCGCGTTTGCGGGCGGCGTCGGACCAGTCGCGGGCGAAGGCGATGGCGCGTTGGCGGATCTCGTTCCAGCTGAGGGGCATGGCGGGGAGTCTATCGGGCGCGAGAGAGGGATGGGCCTGTGGCTGCCGCCGGCGGAGGGGAGGCAAAGCGAACAACGAAGAACGAAAAGCGAACAGCCGGAGGGGAGGGGGTGCCGGGAGCTCTTGCGGGGCGTGATGGGGCGGGTCAGTCGGGCTCGGCGAGGTCTTTGATGCGGAGGAGGTTCTCGGCCCAGAGGTTCTCGAAGTTGGAGACCCAGCGCTCGTAGAGCCGGCGGAGGGGGATGGGGTTAATGCGGTTGGTGACGGCGCGGCCGTTGCGGGTGGCGATGACCAGGTGGGTGTCCTTGAGGACCTCGAGGTGCTTCAGGACGGCGAAGCGCGAGAGGTGGGGGAAGGACTCGACGAGGTCGGTCGTGCGGCGCGGCGACTTGCGCAGGATGTCGAGGATCTGGCGGCGCGTGGGGTCGGAGAGGGCTTTGAAGATGGGGTCGAGCGGGTCGTCCATGATCGCTCAGTTCATGGTGCGCGGGTGATGGTGCGCGGAGATTCGCACAAGGGCGGCGGGGGTGTCGGGCGGTTGGCAAGGAACAAAGACAAAGGCCCCATCGCGCTGCGCGCGATCGGGGGCTCGGGGGGGGTGCGAGGGAATGGGCGCAAGTGGTGGGATCCTCCTCGCTTGCGCTTCGGGCTCGCTAAGGCGGGTATTGGGTGCGTCGCGTGGCCTTCGTCGCAGAGCCTCCTCAGACCACGGCACCCACCGTCGTGGCGGGCGCGGTCAGCGATGGACGGGTTCCAGGTTGAGCGAGGCGCGGATGGAGGCGATCTGGCCCAGGTGGAAGAGGTCGTGGGCGGCGATGGTGAAGGCGGTGGTGATGGCGTCTGGGGCGAAGGGTTGGAGGGGCTCGGGCGCGGGGGTGTGGAGGGTGGATTCGTCGAGGGATTCGACCCAGGCGAGCAGGCGGTTGCGGGCGTCGTCCATGGCGGCGCGGAGGTCTTCGCGCGAGGGGTAGGCGGCGCGGTCGTCGGTGGGGGTGGTGCCGCCGGCGAAGAGTTCGTCGAAGTGCTCGAGCTTGCGGGGCTGGGCGAAGCCGGCGAGGATGGCGTCGGTGGATTGGGCGATGTGGCCCATGATCCAGATGGCGTGGTTGCCGCGGTTTGCGGCGCGGGCCATGAGCTGGTCGTCGGTCATGGCTCCGAGGATGGAGTCGACGAAGCCGTTGGCCCAGTTGATGCGGTCGGCGGCGGCGTGCTTGATGGCGTTGACGGATGACTCAGTGGCGTTCGGCATGGTCTTTGACTCCTTGGATCATGTGATGCCAGCCCTGGGTGACGCCGGCGCGGTGCTCGGGGTCGATGAGGCCGAGGGCCTGGTGACGGAACGAGAGGGTTGCGCCGGCTTTGTGCTCGGCGATGCGGAACTGGACGTGGGAGAGCGCGGGGTAGGACATGAAGAGGGGGCCGCTGATTTCGAGGAGGGTGGGGGGTTTGATGACCTGGACGTGACCCCAGAGGTGGCCTGTGTCGTTGTCGAGGTTGCGGAACCAGCGGCCGCCGGGGCGGGGTTCGAGGGTCATGTTAAGGGAGGCGCCGTCGGGCGTGGCGTTGAGCGGGCCGAGGCGTTGGAGGAGGGCTTCGAAGGCCTTGGCGGGGGTGGCGGCGATGTGGATTTCTTCTTGGACGTCGAGGGTGAATTCGGGGGGGATGGGCATGGGATTGGTCCTCCGGGGCGCGATCGGGGCGTTATATGTGTGGGAATAGTAACGTGAGTTACAGCTTACTTCAAGAGGGATTGTGGGAAAATATGGTCCTGGGGCGTGGTTGGCGGGAGCGGGGGCGTTCGTCGGCGTTCGTATCATGGGCGGATGCATGATGGCGGGTTGCTGCAGCTTCGGGGGATGGATCGGGGGGCCGTGGTTGAGTTGCTGGCGCGGGCGCGGGAGTTTGCGCGGCAAGTGGGTCGGGAGAGCGGGGCGCGGCCTATCGGTGCGGACAGCGGCGGGGAAAGCAACGGCTCGGAGAGTGGAGCGCGGCCTATCGGCTCGGAGAGCCGATCTACCCAGCGCATAGGCTCGGAGAGCCGATCTACGCCGATGGTCGCGACGATGTTCTTCGAGGACTCGACGCGGACGCGGCTGAGCTTCGAGATCGCGGCGAGGCGGCTTGGGGTCGAGGCGCTGGATATCGGGCCGAGCTCGAGCACGAGCAAGGGCGAGACGCTGGTGGACTCGGCAAAGACCATTGAGGCGATGGGTGTGGATGCGCTGATCGTGCGGGCGGGGCCGAGCGGGGCGGCGCATCTGATCGCTCGCCATGTGTCGGTGCCGGTGATCAACGCTGGGGACGGGAAGCACGAGCATCCGACGCAGGGTCTGTTGGATTGTCTGACGTTGTGCCGAGCGCTGGGGCGGGATGACTTTGATCTCTCGGGCGTGCGGGTTGCGATTGTGGGGGACGTGGTGAGCTCGCGGGTCGCGCGCTCGGCGGTGGCGGGGTTTGGGGCCTTGGGGGCGGAGGTGGTATGCGTGGGGCCGGTGCATCTGGCGCCGAGATCGCTGGAGGGGCTTGGGTGTTCGGTCTCGCACGATCTGGATGGGGTGATCGGGGATGTGGATGCGGTGATGATGTTGCGGGTGCAGAGAGAAAGGCACGGAGGCACGGAGGTACGAAGGCACGAAGGGGGGGAATGGGGAGCCGCGGGTTCGGTGGGGGCGTACCGGGCGGGGTTTGCGTTGACGGCGGAGCGGGCCGGGCGGATGAAGGCGGGGGCGGTGGTGATGCATCCGGGGCCGATGAATCGGGGGGTGGAGATCGATTCGGAGGTCGCCGACGGGGCGCGGAGCCTGGTGACGCGGCAGGTGGCGGCGGGGGTGGTGGTGCGGATGGCGGTGATTGAGAGGGCGTTGGGGGGAGCAAGTGGCTAAGGGGCAGAGTGGCGAAGTGGCAAAGTGACAGGAGCGCGGCGTGCGGATGACTCGGTGACCGGCCAGCGAGGATGAATGAAGAGGGTGATCGCGGCCTTCGCGGCCTTAGGGAGACTTGCGCCCGTGCAGCAGCCAGAGCAGTTCCTGGACATTCTCAAGACACTGATCCGCCAGCCGAGCGTGGTGGGGGCGGAGCATTCGTTCTTCATCGCGTTGCGCCGGGAGTTGGAGGAGCGTGAGGCGACTGTGTCGCTTTACCAGGGGTTGCTGGTCGCGCAGGGGTCGCGGCCCAAGTCCGGCATGTTCTCGGCCCACATCGATCGGCACGGGCTGGTCTGCACCGGGCCGAGCGAGTTTCAGTACGCGGCGTACGTCACGGGGCACCGCTCGGACCTGCTGGGTAACTCGGCGTCCGAGGCCATGATGAGCAAAGTCAGCGATCGCTTCCGATCGATGGCGGTGATCGCGTTCGACCCGTGGTCGGGGGCCTATGGCGGCTCGGGGACGATCTCCCGGGCGTATATCTGCGATCGGCGGAACAATCTGGTGTTCGAGATCGAGGGGTTGGAGCATGTGGTCGTGGGTACGCCGGTGGCGTTCGCCGATCGCCTGACAATCCAAGACGGGACGATCTCGGCGCAGCTCGACAACGCGCTGACCGCGGCGCATCTGGTACACCTGTTCTCGCTCGGGTACCAGGGCACGGCGTTCTTCACGGCCCAGGAAGAGTCGGGCAGCAGCTGGCGATACCTGCTGGAGTGGTTCCGACGGTTCGGCGACACGACCAATGAGCTGATCGTGCTGGATACCAGCCCGTACACGGATCGGGCGGACGCCGAGAGGCAGGACGTCGTGCTTCGGCATAAGGACGCGAATGCGCCGTTCAATGGGGAACTCTCGGACAGGATCGAGCGGTTGTGCAGCGATCGCAGGATCCGGTTCAGCTACAAGGACGAGTTCATCGCGGCACGCAACGCAGAGCTCGCCAAGGAGAACAAGAAGCCGCTGTCGTTCGGGAGCACGGAGATGGGGCGGATCATCGCGGCATCGAACGGGCTGGTGCAAGGGACGACGCTGCAGATCCCGACGACGGGGTATCACACGAAGCTGGAGACGGCGTCGATGGAGGCGAACGCGGCGTTCGGGCGGGTGCTGGCGGCGCTGGCGGGGTGTGGGGAGGGGTGAGGAAGGTCGCAGAGCGACAGATTTGGATAGGGGCGTCGGAAGGCGTGTCTGCGTTGCTGGCGTCTCGGCGGGGGGCGGGGATTTCCGATCGTGTGCGTGGCGTATGTGATGTTCTGCGGGTGAGTTTGGGAGCAACGGGTTCGCGTGCTCACGCACGCGGCTCTGTGGGGCGTATTGCTGCGCGATGACCGGCAGGATGTCGGTGCTACCCAACGGCGGTTCAGCCGGTGCGGGGGCGGGCGCTTCGTGCGGCGATCGCGTCGAGGCCGGCGAGGGCGGATCGGCGGACGGATTCGGGATGCTGGCCTCGCTGGAACTCGATGGTGAGGATGGGGATGTTGCGGTCGATGCCGATGAATGAGCCGAGCGAACCGGGGGTGGGGTAGCCCATGTCGGCGACGACGCCCCAGTTGAGGGCGTGGGGGCGGGCGGCGTCGGCGAATGCTTCGGCGAGATGGCTTGCCGGGCCGTCGTAGTTCACGAACGGCGTGTGGACGCGCGTTGAGGAGTGGAAGACGACGACGATGTCGGGATCGAACTGGAGCATGTCGGCGTGGACGGCGGCGGCCTCGGGCTCGCTGAGGGCGCGATCGCCGCGAGAGGTGGATGGGCGGTAGTTGGTCGCGGGCCAGTTGCGGTTGAGATCGACGCCGCGGGCGTTGGTGCGGGATCGCGATGCGGTGCCGTCGGGATTCATGTCGCGGACGAGGCGGAGTGTGACGCGGTTGTCTTGGCGGAATCGTGCGGCGATGTCGTCGATGGCGTGCTGGCCCTCGGGTTCGTCGCCGTGGATGCCGGCGATGAGGTAGATGCGGGTGGAGCCGGTGCCGAGGGTGGCGGCGCGGATGGAGCGGTTCTGGCGGCTGGTTCCGATGCCTGTCCAGAGGGGGGTTGCGATGAGTTCGGGTTCTGGTGTGCCGGCGAGGGGTTCCCAGTTGCGGTAGGGGTCGGCGCAGGCGGTGAGGAGGAGGAGGAGGGAGATTGTGAGTGGGCGCATGGGGTGGGTATCGGAAGAACAGCAGAGCTGGAAATCAAAAAACTGTAAACCCGGAGCTTGGTGTCGGGAATCCGGAGAAGAACGGAGGTGCGGGTGATCCCGTCGTGGAAGCACTGGCGGACGAGCCGCCAGTGGCACCAGAGCACGGCCTCTAGGATAGTGGATGGACGAGGGGCCGAGCGAGGCGGATCTGGAGCGGTTCGGGGATGAGTTCCGCAAGTGCCCGGAGTGCGGGTCGCTGGTGTACGACCAAACCGAGATTTGTCAGGCGTGCGGGTACGCGTTTGTGCGGGTAGAGAAGGGGTTGCCGATTTGGGCGATCGTGGCAGTGGGGGTGGTGTTGCTGGCGTTTGTGTTGGTGGTTGTGCTGTGAGAGCGCAGAACGCGGATAGCAGAGTCGGCGTGGTTGATTGAACGCCGTGGGCGGTGTCTGGGCGCGGTAGAGGATTGGGCGACCCGTCGCGAGCTTGCGCTCGGCGGCTCTGTTGTTGGGCGGTGAAGTATCAGCTGCGCCGATCGGCGGCAGGATGCCGCCGCCCCGAGCGAGTCAGGAGGGGTGGAAGGGGAAGGCGGCGGGGGCGATGAGGGTGGCGAGCGTGGCGACGAGGAGGGTGAGGGGGATGCCCAGACGGAGGTAGTCGCTGAAGCGGTAGCCGCCGGGGCCGGCGACCATGAGGTTGGTCACGAAGCCGACGGGGGTCATGAAGCTGCACGCGGCCATGACCATGAGGGTGACAACGTAGGGCTCGGGGTTGACGTTCGCGTCGGCGGCGATGGCCATCGCGATGGGGAACATGAGGACCGCGGCGCCCTTGTTGGTCACGAGCTGGCAGAAGACGCTGGTGAGGATGGCGAAGAGGAAGAGCAGGGCGCGATCGCCCAGGCCAGAGAACGCGCCGAAGACGGCGTCCGCGAGGAAGGTCGCGGCGCCGGTCTGGCCCATGGCCTTGCCGATGCCGAGGGCCGCGGCGATGACGAGCAGGACCTGCCAGTTGATGCCCTGTCGCGCCTGGCTGCCGGTGGTGCAACGGGTGTAGACCATGAGCACGGCGCAGAGCATGGCGGCGATGAGCGGGTGGATATCGCGCGGGGGCAGATCGACGGCGGGGAGGAGGTTGATCGCGCCGAAAATCACGCTGCCTGGGATGGTGAGCAGGGCGACGAGCAGGGCGAGGATGGAAAGCGCGATCCAGGCGCGCTCGTGGCGGACGTTCTGGACGCCCTCGACGCCGGAGACGAGGTAGAACTCGCCGCTGTTGCGGAAGGCGTCGATGAAGCCGTGGTGGGTGCTGAGCAGGAGGGTGTCGCCGGCCTGGAGTGTGATGTCGCCGATCTTGCCGTGGAGGCGCTGCCCGCCGCGATGCACGGCGATGATCGCGGCGTTGTAGCGGGTGCGGAACTGGCTGGCGCGGACGGTCTTGCGGATCAGGGGCGAGGTGTGGCTGACGACGGCCTCGACGATGGTGCGGTCGCGCCGGTCGGCGTCGATCTTCTCGACCTGGTCGGTCGCGGGGACGAGGCCCTTGACCTTGAGCAGATCGACGACGGACTCGACGACGCCGACGAAGACGAGGCGATCGCCGGCCTGGAGGATTGTTTCGGGGCTGACCGCGGGGATGACGCCGCGGGCGCGTTCGATCTCGGAGAGGAACAAGCCCGGGAGCTGGCGGAGCCCGGCGTCCTCGATGCTCTTGCCGACGATGGGGCTTGTGGGCTCGACGCTGAGGGCGACGGTGTAATGGCGTTTCTCGTCGCCGCGGATGTCGGGGGTGATGCGCTCGGGCAGGAGCCAGCGTGAGGCGAGGGCGATGAAGGCGATGCCGAGGACGGCGCTGGGCAGGCCGACGACGGCGATCCACCAGAACTGTTTCAAGGTCGAGGGACGCCCGATGCCCATCGCGTCGAGGCTCTGGGCGAGGGCCTGCTCGGACTGTGTGAGTTGATCGGCGGGGAGTTGGAGGTGGTCGATGTAGCTGACGTAGAGCTGGTTGACCGCGAGGTTGGTGCTGGTGCCGATGAGGGTGCAGGCCCCACCGAGGATCGCGGCGAAGCTGAGGGGCATGAAGAGCTTGGAGGGGCTGAGGCGGAGTCTTCGTGCCCAGTCCTGCACGATGGGGAGGTACATCGCGACGATGGGGGTGTTGTTCATGAAGGCGCTCATGAGCGCGACGGGGGCCATGAGGCGGATCTGTGCGCCGGGGAGGCTCTTGGGCCTGCCGAGCATGCGCTGGGCGAGCAGGCTCATGGCCCCGGTCTCGCTCAGGCCGGTGGCGACGACGAAGAGGCTTGCGATGGTGAGGACCGAGGGGTCTGCGAATCCGGAGATCGCCGATTTCAGGTCGACGGCCCCGCCGACGAGCAGGAGGGTGAGGGCTCCGAGCATGGCGGTGTCGGTGCCCACGCGATTGCTGAGCAGGGCGACGACCAGCAGGGCGACGACGATGAGGGTGTAGATCGCTTCAGGGCTCACGCGGGCTCCATGGCGGGAACAGGAAGCGGGATTATCGACCCATCGACGCGGCGGGGTGAACCGCATTGCCCCGGGCGATAGGCTTGCGGACCATGATCGAGTGCGTGATGACGGGTTGGGGCGGGAGCTTGTTGGCGGCGGCGGACGCTGCGCCGGCGGAGGGTGCCCAGGGGATCTGGGGCATCCTCGCGGCGTTGCTGGCGCTGACCGCCCTGGAGATCGTCCTGGGCATCGACAACATCATCTTCATCGCGGTGCTGGCCGATCGCCTGCCCGAGGAAAAGCGGGCGCTGGCAAGAAACCTCGGCCTCGGCTTGGCGCTGATCGGGCGGATCATCCTGCTGCTGTTCGTCGGCTATCTCATCGGGTTCGAGGCGGAGCTGTTCAGCGTCCTCGGCAACGGGATCTCGGGCAAGGACATCGTGCTGGTGCTGGGAGGCGTGTTCCTGGTCGGCAAGGGGACGCTGGAGGTCTACCACATGGTGGAAGGCCCCGGCGAGCATCCCTCGACCGCGAAGCACAAGATCTCGTTCTCCGGGGTCATCACCCAGATCATCATCATGGACATGGTCTTCAGCCTGGACTCGGTCATCACCGCGGTGGGGATGGTCAAGGAGATCTGGATCATGGTCGTCGCGGTGACGCTGGCGATGGGGGTGATGCTCGCGTTCGCCGGGAGGATCAGCGCGTTCGTCTCCAAGCACCCGACGGTCAAGGTGCTCGCCTTGGCGTTTCTCATCATGGTGGGCGTGCTGCTGATCGCCGACGGATTCGATCAGCACATCCCGCGGGGGTATCTCTACTTCGCGATGGCGTTCAGCCTGGGGGTTGAGTTGGTGAACATGAAGGTGCGGGCGAAAAGGCGGGTCTCGGTCTATAAGCGCGGTGGGCGACGCCGGTTGTGATGTCGGCGCTCGCCTTGGCGCGCCGAGAAACTCGGGGGCACCTGCGGACCGAGCCACGGTCTTTCATCCGTCGGGGTCTGCGGGCCGCGCGGGTGTCGAGTCAGGTTGCGGGAAGAGTGAGCCGACGGCCTCCTTCAACGCCTCTCTGGAGATGTTGCTGAATATGATAACCATCCGGAGGTTGTCGAGCTCACCGGGGCGGGGATGATGGTGGAAGCGGAGGTCCTCGGCGCCCGGCTTCCACGATTCGAGCTTAGTGAAGGCGAAGACGGGCGGGTCCATCTGGCGGAGGCGGAACGGGATTGCGATGCGTTCGTGGAAGTAGGCGCGCCTCACGTTTGGATCGGCCGGTTCCGGCACGACCAGCTCGCTGTGCGTCCCCCAGTTCCGCAGATCGACCTCTGAGAGGACTATGTTCTGGTACGGACCGTTGCGAATCTCACGATAGGGGTCTGTCGCCGGATGGCGTGCCGGACCGTTTGCGTCAAGCAGAGGAAACATGATTTCACGTTCCCCGGCCTTATGCGAATACGGCTCGGGATGGCGAACGGACAGCCACACGTTCTCATAAATCGGAAACGTGCGGACGCGGCCGAAGAACTCGCCCTTGCCCTGTCGCTGAAATCTACTTTCGCCCCAGTCGAAGTTGTTGACGACCAGTCGCCTCCCGACGAACCGGTTGGAACGGACTGTGCGGTCGAGCGCCTTGTCCTCGGCCTCGTCGAAGGGTGTTCCGATCGCCATGGGCGGCGTCTTCGTCGGCTCGGCGCCCGGCTCGGCGCGGTAATAGACCCCGTACCCTTCCCAATCGGGTTCGACCGTCAGGCTCTGAGCGCGGATGTAACCTCCGTTTTCCATCCGCCTCAGCGCGGCCAGCACCTTGCCGCCATGTTCGACGAAGGCGTCCAAGTCGGGCAGAATGATGACGGGGATCTCGCCAGCGGTCTCGTCAAACTCCTCGCACCATTCACGCCGCTCAAACTCGGCGGGGCCATCGCCCGGCAGCGATGGGAACCAGGAATGGAGTCGCTCGATATCGATCTCGACGCCCCCCGGGACGTCGTCGATCGGAAATCCGGAATGGTAGAGCCGAACCTCGCGCCGCTCCGGCTGCTCGACCGGCTCGCACATTGCATTAGCGGCGGCCGCAAGAGCCAGGACGAAGCCGATCGACCCCATACCCGTCCGGTGTATCAGCGGGCGTTGAGTTGTGAAGCCGCGAGTTCTCATGAACTACCCACATTCCAGATGAAGTCATCGCAACTGAAGTCGTCCACACCATCGTCGTCGTCGAGGTCCTCGAGCTCGTCGCAGATCTCCTGGCGCCGGGTCGGGTCGGGTCGGTGTACCAGGGCTCGGATTCGCCTGGAATCCAGTAGTATGGCGAGATTTCCCGCCACTTCACGTCTTGGGTATCGCATTGACCGTAAAACTCACACATCAACTCGCGCATCGGATACATCGGCCACAGCCAGCTGGATATGGGCCCTTCACATCCCCAGTCTGAGCGTCGATGATGTAGTAGTAGCCATCGATGCGGACGATGGTGACCGCGTGCCCACCCCGCGTACCGTCGTCCTTGTCGTACCAGAACAGCAGCAGGCTGATCTGCATGTCTGGATACTGCTGCTGGAGTTGCCGCAGCCACGCCGCCATCGAGATCGCAAAGTCGTCGCAGTCGAATCCCGGAGCCGGCGGGACATCCTGCCTCCAATCAATATCCTTGAGCGGGCAATCTCGGATCAAGTCCTTCAAGTCCTGATCGAAATCATCGATCTCGTCCGGCACCTCCGGATCCTCGAACGGCGGGGTCACCGGGGGCAGCGCGGTGGATCCGGGTGAGCCCAGCAGCGACTGCGTGAGCAAGCTCCCATCCTCGATCCAGGCTCTGTCCATCGAGTAGCCATCACCATCGGCGGCCTGCGCCGCCATGTCCAAGTGCGACCAGCTCGCTTCCTGCTCTTGCGTGAAACTTATCGAGAGCAGGCCCGTCGTTGTGTAGACGCGGAACCGCTGCATGACGTCGGGGTCGTCCAGGATAAGTTGGATAACCGAGTAAGGAGCTTCGGGAGTCGAGAGGGCCGCGAGCTCGGTCGCGTACAACTGCTCGAAGATGTCGTACGCGTAATCGATTGGCGTGAGATCGCTTGGGATCGGGTTCGTGAACTCGAAGCCGCTCAACTCCTGCGTGACGACGCCGGTGTCGCGCCATTGCCAGTATAAGGCCGCCCACTGACGCGACTCGGCGATGTTGACAGGATCAGAGTAGTCCCAGCCCGCCGACGGGGGTCCATTGAGCTCTTCGCCCGCCGCAGCGGCTGCAATGCCGAACGACGCGATGATCATACCGATCCAGATGAACTGTCGCATGAGAATCTCCCCTTCACGGAACCAATCGCGTCCGGCAATCAGCCAGCCGGAGCGAGCGAGCCCGATCGGGATTGTCCGATCAACGTAGGTGATCGGGTATCGCCGGTCAAGTGCGCACACGGTGTTTCCAGCCGGCGCTGCTCTTGCTGCAACTTAGAAGTGACTTGGGGAAGGCGAAGAAGACCTTGAGGTCCTCGTTAGGTGTGGCGATCGGCGGCCGCCCGCGGCCCGCTGATATGGTTGGATACTCCATGGGCTCAGGGAGGCTTCGGACGGGGGCGAAGAATAGGTTGCATGGTGGAGTCGGAGGAGTTGGAGTTGATCAACATGAGGAATCGCGGGAGAGCACTGCTGCGCGCTGTAGCCCGGGGCATCCCTGCCGGCGATCGCGCAGCGATACGAGAGCTTCCGAAGCACGACAATCCCGGATCCGACGGCGAACTATCGCCTTCGGCGATCGGCGGCTGGAAGCCGCCGCCCCGAGATGGGGAACCTGCCATAATCCGGACCATGGCGGCCCCGCCGAAGATCGCGTCGTTCGAGCTGCGCCCCGGCAGGGTCGTCGGCGGGCGGTATGTCGTCGATTCGCTGCTGGGGGCCGGCTGGGAGGGCGAGGTCTATCGCGTCGTCGAGCGGCGGAGCGGGGCGACGCGGGCCGCCAAGCTCTTCTTCCCGCATCGCAACGAGGGCGATCGGGCGGTGGACTTTTACGCCCGCAAGCTCGAGCAGCTCCGATCGTGTCCGATCGTCATCAGCTATCACCACCACGACGTGATGCAATGGCGCGGGCACGCCGTGACGGTGCTCATCAGCGAGTACGTCGAGGGGGTGATTCTTCAGGATCTCATCGAGAGCCGCCCGGGCAAGCGGCTCCCGGAGTTCGAGGCGCTGTGCATCCTGTACGAGATGGTCGCGGGGCTGGAACAGATCCACGCCAAGCGTGACTACCACGGCGATCTGCACGCCAGCAACGTCCTCGTGCAGCGCCAGGGGGTACATTTCCGAATCAAGCTCGTGGACCTGTTCGACTGGGGGCGTCCGTCGGCGGGCAAGGCGCGCGACGACGTGATCGACGCTGTGCGGTTGCTGTATGACATGCTGGGCGGGCAGAAGTGGTACCGCACACAACGCCCAGAAATGAAACACATCATCGGGGGGTTGAAGCGGTCGGTGATCGCCAAGCGGTTCCCGACGGCGCGACAGCTTCGGGACCATCTGAACCGGTTTGAGTGGGGGTCGCCGTAATCCGGGTAGATCGGCTCTCCGAGCCGATGAGTTCGCGTCGTCGCCAAGCGTGCTCCAGGCTGAGGCGGATCTTGGAAAGTCAACGAAGGCGCATCGGCTCGGAGAGCCGATCTACCCGGACGATCTACCCGGCCTTCCTAGAATGGTGGCCTTGCCTGGAACTGCCGTCCAATCCGTGTCGTTTGTGAGTCTGGGCTGTCCGAAGAACCTCGTGGACTCTGAGAAGATGCTCGGCCTGCTCGCCGAGGACGGGGTCGTGCCGATCAGCTATGACCCCGCCGAGGGCTTCGGCGAGGCCGACGCGGTGGTGGTGAACACCTGCGGGTTTCTCGAGGCGTCGAAGGAGGAATCGCTGTCTGTGATCCGCGAGGCGGTGGAGGCGAAGGAGGCCGGGCGCGTCGGGCGGGTCGTCGTCGCCGGGTGCCTGGTGCAGCGTCATCGGGCGAAGATGCTGGAGTGGGCGCCGGGGATCGACGCGATGGTCGGTGTGTTCGATCGGGATCGGATCGTGGAGGCCGTGCGCGGCAAGGCGCCCGAGCGCGACTACCTCGACAAGGCGAGCGACGGGCCGAAATACTGGATCGCGAGCAATGCGCTCTTGGCAGCAAAAGAGCGCGGACGCGAGACCGTGGGCCTGACCGTGCATGGCAAGGACGGCAAGGGGATCGGATACTTCGAGGACGATTCGGCGAGGCTGCGGCTGACGCCGCGCCACTACGCCTACCTGCGCGTGAGCGAGGGGTGCAACCAGAACTGCGCGTTCTGCACGATTCCCTCGATCCGGGGCAAGATGCGCAGCAAGCCGCTGGAGCGGATCGCCGCGGAGGCCCGGGAGTTGGTGCTCGATGGGGCGTTCGAGCTGAACTTGATCGGGCAGGACACGACGAGCTACGGGGAGGATCTGGGTAGATCGGCTCTCCGAGCCGATGAATCTGGATCCGCGCGGAAGGCGCATCGGCTCGGAGAGCCGATCTACCCGGGGCTGCCGGCGATGCTCAGGGCGGTGAGCGACGCGGTCGGCGAGACCGGCGGCGTCGGCTGGGTGCGGCTGATGTACGCCTACCCAACCAACTTCTCCGACGCGATGATCGAGGCGTTCCAGGAGTTGACGGAGGCCGGGCACCTGCTGCCATACATCGATATCCCGTTGCAGCACGCGAGCGACCGGATGCTGAGCGCGATGCGTCGGAATGTGACGCGCGACCAGCAGGAGACGCTGCTGGGCAAGCTGCGGGACCGGATTCCGGGACTGGCGATCCGCACGACGCTGATCAGCGGGTTTCCGGGAGAGACCGACGAGGACCACGCGGCGTTGGTGGAGTTCGTGCGTTCGCAGGGGTTTGATGCCCTCGGCGTCTTTGAGTACTCGCGCGAGGAGGGAACGGTCGCGGGGACGATGGAGCGCGATCCCAAGCTCGCTGTGCCGGCTGATGTCAAGAAGGCCCGGCGGGACGAGATCATGCAACTGCAACAGGAGATCGCGTTTTCGCACGCGGCGGAGATCGCGGGACAGTTCGACGCGCTGCGTCCGAAGGACACCGGCGCCCGCCTCGACGTGCTCATCGACAGCGAGCTGAAGACCGAGGGCCGCAAGACCGCGGGGGTGAGCACCGGCGGGCGGCTCTACCAGGGACGCACGAAGGCCCAGGCGCCGATGGTGGACTCGGTCACCTATGTGCAGTCGGCGGCGCGCCTGAGCCCCGGCGAGCTGGTGCGGTGCGTGATCGTCGATAGCGACGGGTATGACCTGATCGCAAAGCCGGTCGAGGAGCTCGAGCGCCGCTCGAGCCTGCGGGTCATCGGCGTGCGATAGTGGGGTTCACAGAGCCCCCAAGAGCTACTCGAACCAGCTCCTGCACTCGTAGTAGCAGTACTCGCCCAACTCGATCGCGCCGGCGACGATGAGGATACCGCCGTAGACCGCGGCGAAGACGAGCAGCTCGTCACCGCCGCCCTGGAAGTTGGCGGAGATGAACCCGCCGTGGTGTCCGTGTGATGACCCGCCATGGAGGAGATCGCTGGCCGAATCGTTGAACTCGACGTACCACTCGCCGAGGCTCTGGCAGCCGGAGAGGCAGGGCGTGGCTCCGAGGGCGATGGCCGCGGCGATCGCGGGGCGGGAATGGGAGGCGCGGGTCGCCATGCCGACAAGTTAGTAAACAATAACTTGCGTGTCAAGGGCATTTGGAGCCGAGCGGTCAGATCAGGGACGAGCAGTTATCGGTCGGAAGATCCGTGTGCACATACCCGATGCTGTACACCCAGATCGTGGCCTCGTCCGCCGCGTACTTGAACAGAATGACGAAACGGTGCAGTTCGTCGTGCAGGATGAAATCGAAGTCGTAGGCCGGTAGCCGGGCGGCTCGGCGGGAATGGCCCGAGGGACGACTGAGTGTCGTGGGCGACTCGGCGAGTTGGTAGAGGTGGTCAACGACCACGCCGCGGAGGATTGGGTCGATCGCGTCAAGGCGCTCTGCCGCGCGCGGCGAGAGCTCAATCTCGTAAGGCATCAAGCACTCCGCGCGATGCGGTTGAGCGGGACGCCGCGACCGGCGCGGAAGGCCTGCTCGGCCTCGTCGAGCAGTTGATCGTCGAAGTCGGGCCAGCGATCACGAGCTCTCTGCTGCTCGAAGAACGAACGCATGGACTCATGGGATATCTCGCGCTTGGACGATGCGTCATCGCTCAGTCCGTCGCGAGCTGTCAACCAGGGAGTCTCGGCGTGCGTGCGTCGGCGCAGCTCTGTCGCGGAGAATCGTTTGTATCGTTCCCAGATCGATCGAACGAATGCGCGATCGGGCTCCGCGAGGCCTGCCTCGTCGGCCTCGCCGGGTGGGATGGCCTGATTCTCGTGATCGCGATAGACCGGGTACAGGGTTGGTACGACAGGGCCATGCGTCCAGGCTTCGATGCGGTCGGGAAACATCGGCTCGCCGCGCTCGGTGAGGGACCAGCCCTGGACGTAGTACATGAGCTTGTGGAGCCGCATCTGGGTGATGGGCTCGGGCTCCGGCTCCTGCGCGGCGAGCCGGAGGAGGTAGCGGGCGATGGGGAGAGCGTCGGCCATTCCCTAACAATACCCTCCCAGGTGGCTGGGGGCGAGTGAAAAACTGAATCATGTTCAGTGATTCTCGAAGGCGTTGTAAGGCGTCTGGAGAGCGACTGCAACATACATCTCGCAGAGCGCTTGACGAAGCGGGTCGGTCACTTC
The DNA here is from genome assembly GCA_029260315.1 of Phycisphaerales bacterium. Lineage (GTDB taxonomy): Bacteria > Planctomycetota > Phycisphaerae > Phycisphaerales > UBA1924 > S146-42. The sequence continues at coordinate 29,015 of JAJDDM010000106.1, forward strand.
GAACCATCGTGCATCCATGCTCGCGATTCGGGCCTTTGCATCGACGAATGCGGCGAAGAATGAAGGGTTCTGCATGAGTTGCTTGCGCGAGCCCTCGGGCTTATACGACGCCTGGAGGTTTCCAGTTGCCTCGCGAGCGAGCTTGAATGCGAACGCGGACTTCGTCTGCGCTGAACTGGGATTCCCATGATCACGCATCCGCGCTCGTAGGCGGTTGGATCTACCACAGTACAAGTGTGTTGCTCCCTCGGAGAGCAGATAAACACCACGCTTTGGCATAGTCGATGGAACACTTGCAACGATCGTGGGTGATTGGGCCAATAGTTGATTCAAGAGTCCTGGCAGTGATTCGACGTGGTCCCTAAACAGCGGGTGCATGAGCGAAGTCTAACTGAGTTTGCCGTCGGTGCGCCAACTGTCATCGGTCCAAGGCGAGTTCGCGGATCGCTTCGATGAGCTTGGCGTGGACCTCTGGCGTGGCGCAGACGATGCCGGAGTTCTTTTCCAGGCCCTTGCCACGGGAGAAGTCGAGCGGCTTGGCGTGGATGTCGCTGACCCTGCATCCCGCCTCGGTCGCGATCAGCGAGCCCGCGGCGTGGTCCCAGATCCGCTCAACGTAATCTTTTTTCGTCGGCAGGCGGAGATACGCATCGGCCTGGCCGCGCGCGACCACGGCGTATTTGGCTTGGCTATCCAGGCGCACCGGCTCGCCGGGGTTGGCGAGTTTCTCGAGCACGCGGTCGGTATCGCTGACCGACGAGTGAGCCTTCTCGACGCTGGCGCAGACGCGCACGGGGGCGTCGGGCTCGCCTCGGCGGATGGCCCTGGGCTCCTGGTCGGTGTCGCACAGGCCGCAGGGGGTCTCGAAGCAGCCCTTGCCCCGGATCGCGAGATAGATGGAGCCGCGGGCGTCGGCCTTGTCCACCGGCGCATTCTGATCGACCGCGAGGTTCGGGCAGGCGAGTGCGCCGACGACGGGGTGGTCGCCCTCGATGAAGCCGAGGCTGACGGCGTACTGCTGGCCGCGCAGGAAGCCCTTGGTGCCGTCGATGGGGTCGAGCGTCCAGAAGCCGCCGGGGGCGGGCTCGGCGTCGCCGACGTCGATGGCGTCGAGGACGTCGGCTTCCGTCGCGTCGGGCCAGATCAGGCGGACGGCCTCGACGACGGCGGCGAGGTGGGCCTCACGCTCGGGTTCGCGCAGGGCTGCGGAGTCTTCCTCGGCGACGAGCTTGACGCCCCGCCCGAGCTCTTCGAGCAGGATCCTGCCGACGATCGCCTGGGAGGCGAAGTCGGCGACGGTGACCGGGCTCTTGTCGTCCTTGGTGATCGAGCGGACGCGTTCGAGGTCGCCCTGGACGCGGTTGCAGACAATGGCGGCCTGGGTGACGGCCTTGTGGGCCGCGGCGAGGTACTTGGTGTGGTCGTGCATGGCCTCTAGGGTAGATCGGCTCTCCGAGCCGATGTCTCGTGATTCGGCGGAACGATCGACTCAGTCCCGACACTCCGACTGTGGGCGTCGATCGATGCAAACGCATCGGCTCGGAGACTCGATAGACGCATCGGCTCGGAGAGCCGATCTACCCGCCGCCGATGTTTTTGAGCGCGTCCTCGAGGCCTCGGCGGAGGAGGTCCTCGGGCTTGAAGCTGCTTCGGAGGGTCTCGACGAAGAGGTCGCCGGCGAGGCTGGCCTGGGGCGAGCCCATGGGGCCGCTGAGGCGGATGGGGACCTGGAGTGTGTTCATGTCGGGCGCGACGCCGAGGGGGCCGAGGACGCGGGCGATCTGGCCCTGGATATCTGCGCCGAACTCGGCGCTGAGCGAGCCGAAGGGCAGGTAGGTCACGGCGTCGATCGAGCGGCCGGCGAGATCGACCTGTCCGTCGAGGCGGGCGATAAGCCTGGACTGTATGAAGAGGATCGCTTCTCAGTCGCATCCGGCTTGGAAGAGGTCGAGGAATCCGAAGAAGTCCTTGGCGTCGAGATCTCCGTCTCCGTCGATATCGGCGCCTGAGTGTCCATCGGCAAAGAGCTCTAGGAAGAGGAAGAAGTCGTCGGAATCCAGATCGTTGTCGAAATCGCGATCGGCAAGGCAACGGCAGTTCGTGAGGTCGACGAGAGTGACAGTACTTATTCCTCGTAGAATGCCGATTGTGCCAGCGACGCCAATCTCTAAATACTGTCGGTCTTGAGTATACCTTGCAATGAGAACCGGATTCTGCAGATCACGAAGATCATAAATGCGGAGGGCTTGCTCAACTCCCCAGACGCTTGAGACATATCCCTTGTCGCCGACGACCTTGATGCTATTTACGCCAGGATCCACGTCAAAGCGAGCGATCTCGATAGGGGCAGTCGGGTCAGATACATCGATGAAGATCAGCGGCCCTCTGAAGGTATCACAGTACGCGACGTTTCTCTGGATGTCTATCTGTGTTATGGGTATGTCGGTGCTAAGCTGACCCAGGAAAACCGGGTTGTCAGGATCTGCTATGTTCACGGCCGCTAATCCTCCAGACTCGCGCCCATCAGACGAGTACCCGATGAACGCCACATTATCCGCGACCTCTATATCCCTTGCGTTGGTTGGAATGCTCACGCTGCCCCTGATTATCGGGGAGGTTGGATCCGTAGCGTCCAGCACAAAGAGCTTCTCTTCGGTGTTATCGACGCCGTAAATGAAGCTCCGCTCGACATCAACGTCGCTGAATCCAAAGTTCCCTTGCCTATGAGTGCCGAGCACCTCAGGCTGAAGTGGGTTGGAGAGATCCAAGAGGTGAGTCCAGATGCCTGCTTGTGCGTACCCGATGTCGTCCTCTATGATGAGGCCGTAGACCGTCCCCATCCCCCATGCTGCCAGAAAGACCGGATCAGTAGGGTCGGAGATATCCAGCACCCAGACATCTCCTCTGAAATCTGGGTCGTCGTTATCTTCACCCATGGCAAACAGCAAGTGATCATCTACGACCGCGTCGGTTACACAGAACCAAGGATGCACGTTCGCGAGAAACGACTCGGTACATTCAAAGGGCTGTGCCGCGGCCATCGATGCGCATAGAGCACCTATTGCCGCGTGCATCGACCGTCGGCATGCTGTTGTCTCTTGGTGCTCATGCATGGCATTGGTCCTTTCCTCTTTGCCTGCGAGTCTATCAGAATGCGCCGTTCTTTCGCAGGAGTTGCGGGAATTTGTGCCGAGAGCTTCTCTGCTCAGCCGCCGCCAATGCGTTTCAGAGCTTCGTCAAGGCCCCCCCGGAGGAGATCCTCGGGCTTGAAGCTGCTGCGGAGGCTCTCGACGAAGAGGTCGCCGGCGAGGCTGGCCTGGGGCGAGCCCATGGGGCCGCTGAGGCGGATGGGGACCTGGAGTGTGTTCATGTCCGGCGCGACGCCGAGGGGGCCGAGGACGCGGGCGATCTGGCCCTGGATATCTGCGCCGAACTCGGCGCTGAGCGAGCCGAAGGGCAGATACGTCACGGCGTCGATCGAGCGGCTGGCGAGATCGACCTGCCCGTCGAGGCGGATTGTGAACTCGCCGAGGGGGATCCGGACGTCGCGGTAGAGGACGACGCCGTCGCGGGCGCGCAGGTTGATCGGCTTGAGGCGTTTGCCGGCCTGGGCGTCGACGTCCCAGGAGAGGGCCTTGAGGAAGGGCGCGAAGGCGCGGCTGGCGCGGAAGCCGGCGGTGCCGAGGTCCAGATCGACGTTGGCGTTGAGCTTGGAAAGGTCGCCGTCGAGCGGCAGCTCGAGACGCTTGATCGTGAGCGTCGCGGGGCGGTCGTTCTCATCCTTTTCGATGCCCGAGAGCAGCGGCATGATCTCGGAGATCCTGGAGGAGAGTTGCGGCGTGAAGCTCGCGACGCGGATCTGGGCCTGTTCGCCCTCGTCGATCGGGCGTGCGCGGAAGGTGGCGTCGCGGACGCGCCCGCGGAGGTTGACGGTGGTAGTGGGGGTGTCGATCGAGAGGCGGACGCCGCCGCGGTCTTTGGTGAGGTCTTCTGCGACGAACTCGGCGCTGGCGACGCCTCCGGCGAGGTCGCTGAGCACGCCGCCCTGGTCGAGCAGGGCGTCGAGGAAGTCGATCGGGGCGTTGTTCGCCGAGGCACGCAGGTTGAGGACGGACTCGTCGGGGAGGATCGTGCCGGCTGGGTCGCGGGCGAGTTGGAGGGTGCCGGTGGCCTCGATCGCGCGCGAGCCGGGCTCGCTCATGGCACGCAATGCGCCGGCGTCGAGGCGGACGAGATTCGGCATCTGCGGATCGGTGCGGACATGCACGTCGAGGTCGTTGAGCATCTCGCCTTCGCCGGATTCCAGCGCGAGCGCGAGGCGGTCGGTGCGGACGCGCGCGTCGAACGCCAGCGGGCCGGCGTGCCCGGCGCGCGGCAGGCGCGTCGTGTCGGCGTCGAGGACCAGGCGCGTCCGCGAGCTCATCGAGATCGGCAGCGACGGCGCGATGTGCTCGCTGAGCCAGGAGCCGTCAAGATCGATCGACGCGTGGACGGGGCCGACTTCGATCTCACGCTCGCGCAGGGCCAGGGAGATCCGGTCGGTCGTTTCGAGGCGTTCGGTATCGACGGCGGCGGAGAGGAAGACGCCGTCGGTGAGATCGAACTCGATGTCGGAGCTGAGCGTCGGGCCGGCTGCGCCCGTGACCAATCCGGGTGACTGTAACAAGCGGTCGGCGAGGGCGAGGCTGACGCCCTGGAGATTTGCGCTGCCCTTGATCGCGCCGGCGGTGCGCGTCACGTCGAGGGCGATCGCGCCGATCGAGGTCTCGGACTCATCGAGCAGCGCGAGCGAGAGGGCGAGTGTGGTATCGCGGGCCTCGCCCGGCTGGAGCGCGACCTTCGCCGTAAGTCCGTCGAGCAGGACGGGGCCGAGGAATCGGCGATCGTCGTCGGCCATCTTGAGGCCCAGGCCTCGCAGGTCGGCGCGTTCGAGGGTGACGGTCGCGTCGAGGGTCTGGGCGATGTCGCCGGCGTCGAGGCCGAGCAGGGTCGGGCCGATGGCGATGTGGAAGGCGGTCTGGCCGGCGATGCGCGGCTGGGGGTCGAGGGTGGGGACGAAGGTGTCGAGGAGGGCCTGGAGGGTGCGGGGGCGGATGGCGCCGTCGGCAGAGGCGCTGTCGATGCGGAGGGTGGTGTCGCCCAGGGAACCGGAGAGTTCGCCCGTGAGGTCGGCAAGCGCAAGCGAGCCGGTGAGCGCGAGGTCGTCGGCGCGCGGCTCGAACGAGAGCGAGCCCGAGACCCGCTCGCCGACGGTTTGCGCGGCGAGGTCGTTGAGATCAACGGGTTCGCCGTTGGCGTCGCGGATCATCACGCCGAGATCGCTGAGCAGGGAGACGGGGGCGTCGCGGAGCGCCGCGCTGCCGCGGACGCCGCTGGCGGCGTAGCGACGCTCGAGCAGCGCCGTCAGGTCGATCTGGGCGAGCTCGAAGCTGGCCTCGAAGGGCTCGGCGTCGCGCTGGAGGCGCAGGTCGCCGGAGGTGGAAGCGACGCCGGCGGGGGTGAGGGCGGCGCGGATGGTCGAGGAGGCGATGGTCATGGGTGCCGCGCCGTCGCGGGTGAGGCGGATGGCGGGCGCGCCCTCGACGCGGACCATCGCGGTGCCGGCGATCGCGCCGCCCATCCGATCGGGCTCGTTCAGTCGATCGAGATCGATGCGCAGGTTCGCCAGCTCGCCGGCGAGCGTCGCGGGGGCCGTAAGCTCGACGGGGGCGTCCTTGCCGAGCAGGGCGCGGATGAGATCGGGCTGGACGTGGAGTGAGAATCTCAGCGGCTGATCTGTCGAGCGGATGAGGCGTTCTGCGAGAATGAGCGATCCCGATGCGGTCGCACGCTCGCTGTTGACGGCGAGGTTCGCGAGGCGCTCGCTGCCGCGGGCTTCGACGGCGACGCGGGCGCTGAGCGCCGGGCCGATGGCCTCGCTGAGGTCGACGGTGTCGCCGATCCAAGGCTGCGCCAGGGCGGTGTCGGCGTCGTCGATCGAGACCTCGCCGGCGAGCTGCTGGGCGTCGAAGGTGAAGTTGCCGGCGTCGTCGAAGAGGCGCGCGAGGGAAGCGGCGATTTGGAAGCGCCCGGCGTCGCGCCCGTCCATCGTCGCCGAGCCGCTGGAAGTTACGGCGAGGCCCGACTCGGGCGCGAGGGTGACGGTGGCGGTCGTGGGGGAGAGGGCGATGTCGTGGCGTTCGTCGTCGACGCTCAGGCGGGCGTCGATGAGGGGCAGCTCGACACGGGCGCTCGCCGACGCCTGGTCGAGGGCCAGGCCGCTCTCGGTGCGGGGGACGCGCAGCGCGTCGATGGTGAGCGTCGCCTCGGGGTCGCTCTGGAACTCGAGCGTCTGCTCGGCGGTCTCCAAGGCCCCGGCAAGACCCGGCACGGCACGCGCCAACCGCAAGGCCTGACCGCTCGCCCGTAGAGGCTCGGCCAACTCGATCACATCGGCCGCAACGTGAACGCGAGCGGAAGTTCGGGCGTGCTCGGCGGTGAACTCCAGCGAGGCGGTGAGATCCGTGGCGCTGCCCTTTGCCGTGGTGATGAGCGTGAAGCTGCTGCCCAGGCCCGAAGCCAAGTCTGCGCGGAGGCCGGCGATCGCGCGGGCGAGATCGCTGGGGACGTCTTCCATGCGAAGCTCGGCGTCGATGGCGGCGGCTTCGGGCGTGATGGTGCCGCCGCGATCGGACCAGCTCGCAAGCGTTGCGTTGAGTGTGATGGAGCCGGCGGTGTTGCCCGCGTGCTCGATCGATTCGGACGCGAGGGCGAGGGTGACGGGCTGTCCGGGGCGGATCGTGCCGCCGCCGCGCAGGCCGCGGATGTGGCTGGATCGGTCGTCCTCGATCAGCTCGATGTCGATGGTGTCGATGTTGATGGTGGCGTTGAGGCCCGAGGGGAGCTTCGCGGGCTTGTCCGAGGGAGGGAGCGCGGGCTTGCTTGGCTTGGTCGCCTCGAGAATCGTGAACTGTCCGGAAGGCCCCTTTTCGAGGCGGGCGCTGCCGCTGAGTGTGATCTCGCCGAGGTTGGTGGGGGAGAAGACGAGCGAGAGCAGGCCGCGTTGGAGCGTGCCGTCGAGCGAGGCGACCTGCCAACCGGACTCATCGAGGACGCGCAGGCCGGAGATACGCTGGGAGCCGGTCCAGGAAAGACCCAACCCGCCGATCTCGACCTCGCCAGCGATCGAATCGGAGGCGGCACCGGCGATCTTGGATCGCACGATGGACGCGCCCAGGGTTGGGACGAGGATCGCGATGAGCAGGGCGAGCACGAGCAGCCCGCCCGCGAGGATCACGAGGATCCTGCGCAGGCGGCGTCGCTTCGGTGGTTGATTCGCCATGTTCGGGCCCGCGGGGCTCAGCTCTCGCCGACCTTGGAGATCTGCCACTCCTTGACGTCGATGGGGGCTTGGCGGCCGAAGATGGTGACGAGCACGCGGACCTCGCTCTTCTCGGGCATGACCTCGTCGATCGAGCCCTCGTAGCCCTCGAACGGCCCGTCGTTGATCGTGACCTCCTCGCCCTTGTCGAAGGTGAGGCGGAGCGTCGGCTCGTCGTCGGGCTTGCGGCTGTCGCGCAGCATCTTCTCGACCTCGTGGTCCTTCAGCGGCGTCGGCCTGCCGGCGGTGCCCACGAAATCGCCCACGCCGGTCGTCTCCTTGATGAGGAAGAAGACGTCCTGTTGGATGCGGCCGTCTTCTTCGAGACGCATCTCGACGAAGACATAGCCGGGGTAGAGCTTGCTCTCGGTGATCTTCTGCTTGCCGGCCTTGAAGGTCTTGACCTTCTCGGTGGGCACGAGGATGCGTCCGATCCACTCCATCTTGTCGTCGATCTGGACCTTGCGGAGCAGGGTGTTGCGGACCGAGTGCTCCTTGTTGGAGGCGACGCGCAGGACGAACCAGTCCATGCCCTCCTGGCGGACGGGCTCCTCCTCGTCGATGACGTCGGCGATCTCGTCCGGACGCCCGTCGAGCGGCGGCTTGGTGGGTTTGGCGGGTTTGGCGGGTTTGTCATCGGCCTTTGGCGAGGGCGCGGCGTCGCTGTTCTGTGTGTCGCGTTGGGCGTCGCTCTGGGCCTCGCTTTGGGCCTCGCTTTGGGCGGCGCTTTGGGCGGCGCTCTCTGTCGCCTGCTCCTCTGCCGGGGCGTCCTGCACGTCGCTGTTGTTTTCTTCGACCATCTCGGTCCTCCCGGCGCTCTCGGCGCTCGGCTGAATAGTAACTTGGGGTCAGCTGCGGGTCGTCTCGAGCACATTGACCGCCCGGAAGAACAGGGCGAAGACGAAGTCGATGCCGAACAGGAATGCGGCGATGAGGAAGCACGCGAAGACGACGACCCAGGTCGAGCCGATGATCTCCTTGCGGGTCGACCAGTTGACCTTCTTCATCTCGCCGTCGGTGGCGATGAGGAACTCGCAGGTGCGCTTGTGCAGGCCCACGAACACATAGACCAGCAGCCCGCCGAGGAGCACGACACCGCCCATCAGCGCGAGCTGCACGAGGATCGGCTCGTACGCGGGGATCCCCTGCTTGCCGACGATGCGGGCGGCGAACTCGCCCCCGCCGGCGTCGCTCACGCGATCGGCCTGGCTGGGGTTGAGGCCCTCGCTGAACTCGAGCTCATCGACGATGATGCGGTTGGGCTCGACCTCGCTCACGATCGCGTGCCCGAGCACTTCGGGCGTCTGGCGTCCGTCGGCGCTGAGGGGCTTGAGTGGGTTGACGCCCACGAACTCGACGCGGTCGCCGAGGGCGGGCTCTGCCTGCACGCCGCGCAGCGTGAGACGCCAGCTCTCGATGGGCGGTCGGATGAGGGCGCCCTGCTTCCAGGCCCACGCGCCGCCGGCGAGCACGAGCACGCCGGCGAAGACGGCGGTGAGCACCCGCACCCAGTATCCCTGTCCAGGTTTGTACACGCCCTGGGCCATGTGGAAGACCTCTTGCTATGCCCCGGCGACTCCGCGTCGCGGGGCGAACTCGATCGGACGCACGCCAGGAGGGACTCGAACCCCCAACCTGCGGATTTGGAATCCGCTGCTCTACCAATTGAGCTACTGGCGTGTCAGCAGATGCTCTCGCTCCAGACAGCGAAAGGGCCAGACCGGATGCGATCTGGCCGCGATGCGGTCCGGCGTTGGCTGCGGATGAACGTTCACTTCCTCTTGATCTTGTGGAGTGTGTGCTTGCGCAACCTCGGGGAGTACTTGCGCAGGCCCTCCTTGAGCTTCTCGGGCATGCCGCCCTTGACATTGATGGGCGTGCGATAGTTGAGATCGCCGCACTCGCTGCACTGCAGCCACACGAACTCGCGGGCTTCCTTCTTCTTGGCCATAGGTCAACTCCCAGCCTCTCTGACCGCGGGGGTCAGATCGTTGAGTTCCTCGATGCGGAGCATCCGGATATCGCGGACCGCGTCCGCGAACCAGGGCAGAGTTCTGGCAAGGTCGATCGCGGCCATGACGCAGGTGACGGCGTTGATCGAATCGTCCCCGAAGTAGACGCTGCCCTGGCGCCACTTGAACCCGTGGGTCTCGAGGACTCTGCGGATCTCGCCGTAGGCGTTGTTGTAGGGATCGCCGTAGGCGTTGCGCAGGGCCTCGATGTCCATGTCGAACGCGATGGCGTACATCGTCGCGCCCCCGATGGTCGTCGGCAGCCCCGAGGAGGGCTCCGCGATCGGTTTGTCGAATGTCGAGGCGACGGTCATTGGCGTACCCGCACTCCGTTCCTTACTCGATGATTTCGGTCACGACGCCCGAGCCGATGGTCCTGCCGCCCTCACGGACGGCGAATCGCAGGCCCTTCTCCATCGCGACGGGCTTGTCGATGAGGTCGACCTCCATCTCGATGTTGTCGCCGGGCATGCACATCTCTGCGCCGACCAGCTTGACGCTGCCGGTGACGTCGGTGGTCCGCATGTAGAACTGCGGGCGGTAGTTGCTGAAGAACGGGGTGTGACGCCCGCCCTCTTCCTTGGTCAGGACGTAGACCTCACCCTTGAACTTGGTGTGCGGCAGGATGGAGCCGGGCTTGCAGATGACCTGCCCGCGCTCGATCGCGTCCTTTTCGATACCACGCATGAGCAGTCCGACGTTGTCGCCGGCCTGGCCCTGGTCGAGCGTCTTGTTGAACATCTCGACGCCGGTGATGGTGGTCTTGGCGCTGGCCTTGGTGAGGCCGACGATCTCGGCGGGCTCGCCGACCTTGACCACGCCGCGCTCGATGCGTCCGGTCGCGACGGTGCCGCGACCCTTGATGCTGAAGACGTCCTCGACGGCCATGAGGAAGGGCTTGTCGGTCTCGCGCGGGGGCTCTGGGATGTAGGTGTCGATGGCGTCGAACAGCTCATCGATGGGCTTGCAGATCTCGTCGTCGGTGGGGTTCTCGACGGCGGCCTTGGACTGCCCGCGGATGATCGGCGTGTCGTCGCCGGGGAAGTCGTACTTGTCGAGCAGCTCGCGGACTTCCATCTCGACGAGCTCGAGCAGCTCCTCGTCGTCGACGAGATCGACCTTGTTGAGGAAGACGACGATGTACGGCACGCCCACCTGGCGGGCGAGCAGGACGTGCTCGCGGGTCTGGGGCATGGGCCCGGAGTCGGCGGCGACCACGAGGATCGCGCCGTCCATCTGGGCGGCGCCGGTGATCATGTTCTTGACGAAGTCGGCGTGCCCGGGGCAGTCGACGTGGGCGTAGTGGCGGTTCTCGGTCTCATACTCGGTATGGGACGAGTGGATCGTCACGGTCTTGGACGAGTCACGGACGGTGCCGCCCTTGGTGATATCGGCGTAGCTCTTGATCTCGCCGCCGAAGCGGGCCGCCGAGCGGGCGCTCATCGCCGCGGTGAGCGTGCTCTTGCCGTGGTCGATGTGGCCGATCGTGCCAACGTTGACGTGCGGCTTGGTCCTCTCGAATACACCCTTGGCCATCTTGATCTACCTCGTCGTCACCGACCCCGTTAAGAGCCTCGTTTACCGTGCGAAGATCCGCCTCGCGTCGCCGCGCCCCATTGGCGCAGACCCACGCGATCAATCATTCTTGCGCGCCCAATCGACATGTCGAGCGAGCACGAGACCGAATCGGGCCCGCCTCGGCCTCCCAGCCGATCGCGGCACCCACCCTGCCGGCCCAAGGATCCCCGGGGCCGAGCCATCAGCCGCTGAAGGGAGTCGAACCCTTGACCTCACCCTTACCAAGGGTGCGCTCTACCACTGAGCTACAGCGGCGTATCCCCACCAGAGCCCAGATGGCCACTGGTGGACCAGCCACCAGTGGCACCGAGCGGGGCCAACGGCGGAAACGATGGTATCCGGGCCGGGGCGGGGGTCAATCGCCTCTCGGACCCAAGGGCTTCCCCCGTTCTGGTGCCGAATCGCCGATTCCGGGGCTCTGAGGGCGATTTCGGCGGTATCTTTCTCTTGGGCCCGTGCTGCGGTCCGTCTAAGCCGACGCCTGCACGCCCCGCCCCGCGCGCCGGGCATAGAGGAGGTTGTCATGATCCGCCGTCTCTCCACTGCCGCCCTCACGCTGGCCGCCCTCGCCGGCTCCGCCCAGGCCACCTGGTCCATCCTGCTCATCGACACCCGCACGGGCGAGGTCGCCCTGGGCTCGGCGACCTGCCTGACGGGGTTCGATCTGCGAGCGAACACGCCGGTGATGATCGTCGGACGGGGCGGGGTCACCGCCCAGTCCTCGGTCGATCAGCGGGGCTACAACCGCGTCTTCGCCCGGGATCGCCTGTTGGAGGGGGTCGATCCGGTCACCATCGTCGACCTTCTCGACGATTTCGACAACGCCCACCAGTCCCGCCAGTACGGGATCATCGACACCATCGGCGGCGTGGCGACCTTTACCGGGGCCAACGCCGGACAATGGGCTGGCGGCACGACCGGCAGCTTCCAGTCGTTCCACGGCGGGCACGAGACGACCATCGTCTACGCGATCCAGGGCAACGTGCTCGCGGGCTCGCCGGTTATTGATGAGGCGGTGGACGCGGTGATCAACACGCCGGGAGATCTCGCTGAGAAGATGATGGCGGGCATGGAGGCGGCGCATATCTGGGGCGGCGATGGTCGGTGCTCGTGCGGGAACGATCCCGACGGCTGCGGCTCGCCCCCCAACGGATTCGATCCCGAAACGGATAAATCGGCGCATATCGCCTACATGCTGATCGGGCGGACGGGCGACGTGGACTCCTGCCTGAGCGTCTATCGCGTCGCGCCGCCGTCGTACGCCGTGGGGTTCATCGATCTCAACGGCGATGGTCTGGCGGACACGGTATCGACCGGCAACGGCGGGCTGTATCGGATGCTCAACTCCACGCCCGACGCGCGGTTCGTCAAGCTCGACGCCGCGGAGTTGATCGGGGCCCTGCCCGGCCGCGGCGAGCAGATCGAGACCGGCGACGTGACCGGCGATGGGAACGACGATGTTGTGGTCGGCGTGCCGTCGGACAATGCCATCCATGTCTTCGCGGGCGACGGCGTGGGCGGGTTCGACGCCCCGGTCCGGCTCGCAACACTGCCCGGCGGGCCGGCGGGGCTGGCGCTGGGCGATCTCAACGGCAACGGCGTCCATGACATCGTCACGTCCACGGGATCGCTTGATCAGGTCGCGATCTTCCTCGATGACGGGCAGGGCGGGTTCGACCCGGCGATCCTGGTGAGCGTGGACGACGACGCCGAGAACGTCGCCCTGTTCGATCTGGACGCCGACGGCGATCTGGATATCGCGGCGGCACAGGACTCGATCGACCGCCTGGCGATGGTGGAGAACACCGGGAACTTCGCGTTCATCGGCTCGCTGGGGACGCTCGACGATCCGTACGACGTGGTCAGCGCCGATCTCGACGCCGATGGCGACGACGACCTGGCGGTCTCGCATCGCAACGGGCGTGGAATCAGTGTGTACCTCCAGGATGGCGGCGTGATGCTCCGCGCCGATGTGCTCGTGTCCGAGCGGGTGGTCGAGATGGACGCCGCGGACGCCGATGGGGATGGAGATCTCGATCTGCTGGCGATGCGCCTGGGCGGCTCGCGATTCACGACATTCGAGAACGACGGCGCCGGCGGGTTCAGCCTCGTCAGCGAGGACAACCGGCTCTCGGGCGGCGGGCAGGATTTCGCGGCGACCGACCTGACCGGCGACGGTCTGGCCGACGCGATCTCGCCCGGGGGCAACGCCGGGACCAGCGCCCTGGCGAACCTCGGCAGCAGCGCCGTCGGCATGTTCCCGAGCGATCTCGGCTGCGCCAGCGGCGACTACTTCATGACATTCAATATCGCCAACCAGACCGGCGGCGACGACGACCCCACACGCCAACTCCGCGGGCTGTTCGACAACTGGCGCGACGATCTCGCCGGACGACCCGACGCGGTCACGAGCGATGTCACCCTCGCCGACGAGCTCTTCGCCGACGGGCGTGAGACGACGATGACCGTGCTGCTGATGGACTGGCAGGAGAACGCGATCACCAAGCCGACGACGATCAGCGTCGAGCACGCCCCGGGATCGGACGGGCGGACGACGATCGGCGCGATCACCGATCTCGGCGGCGGAGCCTTCGAGGTCGTCCTCGGCGGCGCGAGCGAAACCGGCGCCGACGCGTTCCGCATCACCGCTGACGACGGCGTCCGCCCGGTCGTGCTCATGCCCGATCCGTCGCTCGCGGTCGTTCCGCACCCGGCCGACATCGACATCGACGGCGACGTGGACGCGAAGGACTTCTTCGGCTATCTCGACCTGTTCGCGGCCGGCGACGCCCGGGCGGATATCGACGGCGACGGGGACATCGACGCCGAGGATTTCTTCGGGTATCTCGACCTGTTCGTGCTTTAGGGTTCGATCGAGAAATGAGGCCCTGGCGCGAGCCTGGGCTCCTTGGGATACCCAACGCTTCCCAAGCCCAGGCTCGCGCCAGGGCCTCTTGTCGTGCGATTTCTTGACCTTGGGCATCGGATCGCGATCCGCCTAGACTCGCCTCCACGAGATTCACGAGGAAGCGAGAAGGAGCATCGATGTCCGAGATCAAGTCCACCAATATCCACTGGCACGAGGGCAATATCACCCGCGAGGAGCGATGGGAGGCCCTCAAATGCAAAGGCGGCACCGTCTGGTTTACCGGACTGTCCGCCTGCGGCAAGAGCACCATCGCCAGCGCCCTGGAGCAGATCCTCGTGCAGTCCGGCGTGAACTGCTACCGCCTCGACGGCGACAACATCCGCTTCGGGCTCAACAAGAACCTGGGCTTCTCCGCCGAGGATCGCGCCGAGAACATCCGGCGCATCGGCGAGATCGCCAAGCTCTTCTCCGACGCCGGGAACGTCACGCTGACGAGCTTCATCAGCCCCTACAAGGCCGACCGCGACGCGGCCCGAGCCGTCCACGACGAGGCCAAGCTGCCGTTCATCGAGGTGTTTGTGGATACGCCGATCGAGGAGTGCGAGAAGCGCGACCCCAAGGGGCTGTATAAGAAGGCCCGCGCGGGCGAGATCAAAGGATTCACGGGGATCGACGATCCGTACGAGGCGCCGGAGAACGCCGAGCTTGTTATTAATACGACCGGCAAGACCGTAAACGAGAGCGCCCAGGAGGTGATCGACCTGCTGATGGAGCGCGGGCTGATCGCGAAGTAAACGCCGATACACCGGCCCGCGGCGTAGTCAACGCGCCGGCTCCATCGCTACGGGCAGCCGGCGGCGAAGAGGTCGAGGTAGCTGAAGAAGTCCTCGGCGTCGCAGTCGGTGTCTTCGTTGATGTCGCAGACAGCCATGTTGCCTGTGGCGAATGCGTCGAGGTAGAAGAAGAAGTCGTCGGCGTCGGCGTCGCCGTCGGGGACGCCGTAGATGGGGTCGTTGGGGTCGGAAGAGCCGGTGAGGTCGGCGGGGCAGGGCAGATCAGTCATAATCTGATTCCAGAGGATCGACAAACCCCATGTGCGGCTGGCGCTGCTCGACACGATATCGACATCACCGTCACCATCCATGTCGGCGAGATCGACCCATCCTGCAGATACGGCGGTATACAGCACGGGATCCTCAAACAGCCCATCTCCGGTGTTTGTGAGAACCCATAACTCGCCGCCGTTACCTCGTCCCACACACACAATGTCAAGGTGCGAATCTCCATTCAGGTCGGCGAAGGATAAATCCGAGATAACGTTAATCGGATACTCTGCACGACTCGTAAAGCCGCCAGCTCCATCTCCGTGAAATATGCAGACCGGTCCACCCCGAGATACAACAGCCAAGTCCGCCTTGCCGTCACCGGAGAGATCGCCTAGCGCGACTGCCTCCGGAAAACGGTGGGACAGTTGTTCGCCAACGACGAACTGACCCGTCCCATTCCCAATGAACACCGTCACGTCCTGGCTCGAACGGGCTGCAACGACGAAGTCCATGCTTTGATCTAGATTCACATCCGCTACCTGAATATCGACCAGTTCGTCACCGGCCTCCAGGCGATCAATCTCAACGAACGAGCCATTCCCCTGATTCGCGTGGATGCTCACATTGCCAGAGCCAATAAAGTGGGCGACAATGCAGTCAAGATCAGCGTCGCCGTCAATGTCCGCGAGATCCAGGGCGACAGGCCTCCCCGCGGCCTGGTACTGGGTCGCAGATCCAAACTCTCCTGAGCCATCATTGAGCAAAACGCAAATCGCGTCGGCCTCTTCACACGCTATGACAATGTCCATCGAGCCATTGCCGTCGACGTCCGCGAGGCGAACTGCGCGAGGCCGCGAGGGTACCGAGATGTGAGCTGGCTCGCGGAGGTTTCCGATTGAGTCATTGAGATAGATGGAAATCTGGTCGCTCATCGGAGGGGGTACAACGAGATCGGGGGATTCATTATCGTCGAGCAGGCCCGCGGCGATCCCCGAAGCCCCGTCTACCATCGAGTGCGCGCTGTGCCCGACAAACGCTCCACCCGGCGCACCATATGTAACAATCGCGCCAATATCATTCCCGGTGCTTGCCGCATTGAGGTCGCCATCGCCATTGACATCGCCAATCTGCAGCCCCGCCCAATAATCCTGCGGCGCGCCAAGCGAGCCTGTGCCGTCATTCGCCAACACATGAAGCCGCCACCGGCCCTCGCCACACATCGAAAGCACGTCAAGATCATTGTCCAGATCAATATCTCGCAAAGCCAGTTCTGTGCAGCCCCCTGGAACAAGTGCGGACTCAACGACCTCAAATACACCTGCGCCGAGATCGGAAAGGACGACGATACTCTCGTCCACATCTACTCCCGATGCGATAATCTCCGGCACCCCGTCGCCGTTCAAATCTCCAGCCGCAACCGATTTGGGTGCCAATGGCACGTCAACGGTGACTGCGGTCGCGAACACAAGATTCCCAACATTATACAAGATACTGATGTCGTCGCTTCCATCGTTGGCCGTACAGATATCTAGCAGAGAATCCTGGTTAAGATCAGCTAAGGCAACTCCGTCGGGCCACATACCCGTCCCGAAGGCTCCCGAGGTTGTCAGGTTGGCAAGGCCATCGTTCTCGAGGATGTGAACAACGGACTCTGTAACATCGGTGACGACGACGTCTCGATCTCCATCGTTGTCCAAGTCCGCAGCGGCGACCGCGATCGGATGCGGACCAACCTGATATGTAGCAATATCAGCCAGGTCGCCGGCTCCGTCGTTCAAGAAAACGGAGATGCTGCCGTTCGCACGATTCACTGCAACGACGTCCAGCCGTGCATCCTGGTTGAGATCAACGGCCAAGATGGCCTCGGGCGACTGGCCGGCAGAGTACGACAGTGGCGATCCGAAATCGCCGTCGCCGAGACTCATCACGACAGAGATGGAATCTTCAAACCGATCGATCGTAACGATGTCGGCGTACCCGTTGCCATCAAGATCCGCAAGTACGACTTAAAGGGGATCGCTCTCGGTCGGAACAACGGGAGAAGGAAACTGCGCCACTTGTCCCACGGCGTAAACGGGCAGGAATGAAACGAAGAACAGACAAGGCTGCCTTACAATAAATGCACTCTTCATCTCGCGCCTTCCGGTTCGATTGCGCTACGCGATATTGCCGTCTCCGGCTACACCGAGCGGTCGTGCGATCATACCATATGAGTCGTGTCGTTGGAAGCTGCGAGGAGTTATCGCCCGTACTCTACGCCGCCGGCGGCTTCCACCCGCTCTTGAAGCTATTCAATGCTTCCTTGAGCTTGCCCTCGAGCTCGCCGCCCTTGTCGAAGGACCGCATCTGGTCGAGTTCGTCCCAGACGGCCTTGGCCGAGGTGTGCATGTACGCGATCATCGCCTGCTCGAACGCCGCGACGTCCGAGCGCTTGACGTTGTCGAGGAAGCCGCGCGTGCCGGCGAAGATCGAGATGATCTGGTCGGTGACGTGCGCGGGCTTGAACTGCGGCTGCTTGAGCAGCTCGACCATCCTCGCACCGCGATCGAGCTTGGCCTGGGTGGCCTTGTCGAGATCGGTGCCGAGCTGGGCGAAGGCCTCGAGCTCGCGGAAGGAGGCGAGGTCGAGGCGCAGCGAGCCCGCGATCTGTTTCATGGCCTTGACCTGGGCGTTGCCGCCGACGCGGCTGACCGAGATGCCGACGTTGATGGCCGGGCGGACGCCGGCGAAGAACAGCTCGGGCACGAGGTAGATCTGACCGTCGGTGATGGAGATGACGTTGGTGGGGATGTACGCCGAGACATCGCCCTCTTGCGTCTCGATGATCGGGAGTGCGGTGAGGGAGCCCGCGCCGTTGTCATCCGAGAGCTTGGTGGCGCGCTCGAGCAGGCGGGAGTGCAGGTAGAACACGTCGCCGGGGTAGGCCTCGCGCCCCGGCGGGCGGCGGAGCAGCAGCGAGAGCTGGCGGTACGCCACGGCCTGCTTGGAGAGGTCGTCGTAGATACAAAGAGCGTGCTTGGGGGTCTTGCCGTCTTTGCCCTGCCACATGAAGTACTCGCCCATGGTGCAGCCGGTGTAGGGCGCGATGTACTGCATTGGGGCGGGCTCGGAGCTGCCGGCGTTGACGACGATGGTGTAGTCCATCGCGCCGTTCTCGCGCAGCGTCTGGACGACGCCGGCAACCGTCGATTCCTTCTGGCCGACGGCGACGTAAATGCAGACCACGGCCTCGGGCGTGCCCCAGTACTGCTTCTGGTTGATGATCGCGTCCAGCGCCACGGCGGTCTTGCCGGTCTTGCGGTCGCCGATGATCAGCTCGCGCTGCCCGCGACCGATCGGGATCATGGCATCGACGGCCTTGATGCCGGTCTGGAGCGGCTCGTGGACGGGCTGGCGGCCGGCGATGCCCGGCGCGATGATGTCCACCTTGCGGGTCTCGGAGGTCTCGATGGGCGCCTTGCCGTCGATCGGGCGGCCAAGGGCGTCGACGACCCGCCCGAGGAGGGCCTCGCCGACGGGAACCTCGAGGAGGCGTCCGGTGCTCTTGACGACGTCGCCCTCTTTGACCGAGAGGTAGTCGCCGTAGATGACGGCGCCGACGGTGTCGAGCTCGAGGTTCATGACCTGGCCCATGACGGCGCCCTCGGAGGTCTCGAACTCGAGGAGCTCGCCGGCCATGGCCTTGGCCAGGCCGTAGATGCGTGCGATGCCGTCGCCGACCTCGACGACGCGACCGACCTCGCTGACCTCGAGCTCGGCCTTGAACTGCTCGATTTCCTGCTTGATGATGCTGGCGATCTCGTCGGTCTTGATCTTCACGGGTATCCCTCGTCTTTGTGGCCCACCCCCGCTCTCCCAAGCGGGGCCCACAGGATAGCGCTCGTCTGGTCCCGAGCCCAGCGGCGAGCGCGGCGAGATCGCCCAAACAAAGCGCAAATCGGACAGGATGGCCCCCGGGCTTGGAATCAGTCGCAAGGCTGGACGAACAGATCGAGGTACCCGAAGAAGTCCTCGGCGTCGATGTCTCCGTCCTCGTCGATGTCCGCCGCGTCGTCGCCGCTAGCGAACAGGTCGAGATACCCGAAGAAGTCCTCGGCGTCCGCGTCACCATCGCCGTCGATGTCGGCGGGGCAGCAGGTAGAGTTGTCCGGCGTGCTCAGCGCGTCCGACGGGTCGGCGCACGCGTCCAACTCATCGCGATCGAGGAACCCGTCCTGGTCGCGGTCGATCCCGATGCGCTGGGCGGTGTTGGGCGCGACAACCGTGAAGGTCAGCTCCGAGTCCGGCACGATCAGGCTCGTGAGCACGGCGTGGTTGAAGACCTGGCCCAGGCGGTCGCTCTGATAGAGGCTGCCGCCGGTGTAGAGGAAGCCACGGCGCTCGCCGAGAAAGGCGCCCTTGGCCACGAGCCCAACGGTCCCCGTGTTCGCCTCGTCGAGCATCGCCTGGAGGCGATCCAGCTCGTCCTGGGTGGCGTTGGCGAAGTCGTCGAGCGTGAGCTGCTGGCCGACCGCCGCGTGGGCGTCCTTGCTCAAGGGTCCGGGCGGCTCGAGCGGGTTGGTCGGGCTGCCCTGCGGTAGCTCCGAGCCGCTGAACGAGAGCATGAACGCGGTGAGATCCGCGAGTTCCTGGACGTTGTCCAGGCTGAAAACCGGCTCGCCGATGAACCGCTCGATCGAGTCGACGCTGCCGTCGTGCAGGTAGCCGAAGCCCGCGGTGTTGCGGAGTTGCGTGGCGTTGAAGCCCGCCTTCTCGTGCATGTTTCGCGTCTGCGGGATCTTAATTGAGATATTGGTCGAGCCGTCGACCGAGACGGCGCCGTGGTGCTCCTCGCCGTTGGGACCGGGAGGCAGCTCGATGAACTGAAGGCCCCGGAAGAAACCGTTCATCCCCATGCCCGTCGGCAGCGTGTGGCAGGTCACGCAGTTGACGCCGTCGAGGCGCGCGCCGCGATAGAGCGTCAGGCCGCGCACCGCGTTGCCGTTGGGCAGCGGCTGTCCCGCCGGTTGGAACCTGCCGATCGTGAAGTGCCCATCAAGCTCCATATCCGTCGGCAGCGAGTTGTCGAACTCGCGGAACGGGTTGGGCGGGAAGTGGATGGTCGCCAGGAAGTCCTCGAACTCCTGCATCTGGTCGTCGGTGAGCGTCACGTCGTCGCCCAGCAGCCCGATGAACGCGCCGCTGAACTCTTCGAGGCCGAAGCGATCCGCCCGCCAGTGGTGCGGCTCGTGCCCGATGATGTCCTGGAGCGTCTGGGTCGTCATCGGCCCTTTCATCGGGTGCCAATCCTCGCAGCCGTTGTCGAGGCAGTTCTGGTCGAACGCCTTCATCTCGCCCGCCGGGCTGCCCAAATCCCAGCCGATGCGGTCGAACCGCGCGTCGATGTGGCACGACGCGCAAGACATATGCCCGAGCCCGC
The DNA here is from genome assembly GCA_029260315.1 of Phycisphaerales bacterium. Lineage (GTDB taxonomy): Bacteria > Planctomycetota > Phycisphaerae > Phycisphaerales > UBA1924 > S146-42. Next base: position 49,299 of record JAJDDM010000106.1, read on the forward strand.
TGGTGAGATTCGTGTTGTAGAAGTGGGGGCGCCCCAGCTTGATCGAGATCGGCGTGGGATCGAAGAACGCTACTCGTTCGATCTCGGCTTCTACAAGCGTGCCCACCACCGAGATCGAACCGTCGAACTTGTTCATGACATAGAGCTGCGCCCGCGCCTCATCGAGCACCAGCCCCGTCGGCCCCTCGCCGACAGGTATCACCGTGCCGCCCGGCCCCGGGCCCACGCGATTGGCCGAGGCGTCCACGACGATGACGCTGTTTGAGCCCATGCCCGTGACGTAGCCGATCTGGCCCGAACTCTCGAAGACCACGCCGCGCGGATCGCCCAGCGACATGTCCCGCTCCTCCTGCGGAATCGGATCGAAGTCCGGCCCCGCCGGGTAGCTCAGGTGCGGATTCAGATCGACGATCGAGCTCGAAAACGTCTGCGGATCGACGATCGCGGCGTTCACCCGCAGAAACCTGCCGTTGAGATTCGGCTCGAAGCGGATCTCGTTGGTCGCGTCGGTCCCGACGATCGCGATCTCGCCGGTCGCCGGGTTCACGCCCATTGCCATGCACGCGTTCATCAGGCGCGTGGCGTACTGCACGCTCAGGCCCGAGGCGTCGATCACCGCGAGGTCCTGATCCACGAGATCCCACCCGGGGCGTCGCCCGGATTGGGCCGCGCGGTTGCCGGTGACAAACTGCGACCAATCCCCGCCGTTGTCGTCCATCCACCGCCCCTGCTCGTCCTTCTTCACGATCAGCCCGACCTCCAGAGGCGTCGGCAGGTTGCCATCGATGGGCGGGCTGAACGCGTTGCCGTCGTTCGGCGGCGGGTTCTCCCCGCCGTACGGCCCGTTCGGGTTGTTGACGACGTTGGGCGGATACGCGTTGCCGCCATTCAGCGTCAGCCCCCCGCCGAGGATCGTCGAGCCGTTGCCGGACTCAAAGATCGCGGCATACACCGTGTTCCCGTCGGGACTGACCGCCAGCGCCCGCGGATCCTCGCCCTCGATCTCGATCGTCGCCAGCGGCTCATTCGGATCGCCCGGATCGAACACCTGCACGCGATTGACCTGCGAGCACGACACGAACGCCCGCTCGGGTGAACCCGCGAAGACCACGTCCGCCGGCTCGTCATCGGTCAGGATCGTCCGCACGACGCGCATCGACGCCAGATCCACCACGCTGATCGAGTCCGAGACGTGGTTCACGACCCACGCCTCGCCGTTCGAGCGGGCCCGCACGCTCACCGGGTCGATCCCCACTTCCAGCGAGTCGGCGTGGACGGGCGATCCCGACCCGAGATCAAAGACCTCCAGCGAGTTGCCCGCCGTGTTCACGGCCAGCAGCGTCAGCCCGTCGGGCGTCATCGCGATCGGGGAGACGTGCGGCGTCTCCCAGTTCACGAACGTCGCCTCCGGCACCGCCTCGGCGGGCGACGACAAGGCCCCCACCAGCAGATCCTCGCTCGGCAGGCTCATCGAAACGAACGCCACCGCCGTCGGCACCGCGACGCACAGACCCGCAAACGCCCGTCCGATATGCATGGAAAGCTCCTCGGTCCGCCCCGCCCGCCCAGTATCCCCCGGTCCCGCCCGTCGTGCAAGCCGGAAACCGCCAGATGGCCCGTCAACGGGATCTGACGGTTGTGATCGCGCCGAGACTCGCCAGGAGAAACGCCCTCGTCCAAACCGCGCTCCGATCCGCGTGAGGGCGTGCTTGGGAAGTCAATGACCGGAATTGCAGTGGTGGCGAGATACGTTGAACGCGCCCGAGCGGATCGCGATTACTGCTCGCCCGGCTGCTGCCCGCCCGGGGCTTCGGCCAGCCTACGGACGTAGACCCGGCTCGCCTGGAGCTCCTGGGCCAGCTCGACGCCGGCGGGCACGCCGCTGAGAGTGCCGGTGACCGGAATCTCGACCTCGCTGCCGTCGCCGGGCACCTGGGCCGAGAGCAGCTCGGGCGTCAAAAAGACGTCGATCCTGGGGGCGTACTGCTTGCCCGGGCCGACCTGCTCGAAGATCCCGACCGGCCCGCGAAGCTCCAAGGGCGTGACGAACTGATCGCCGTCGGCCAGGCGCGCGACGTAGCGATCCGAGATCACGCTGGGCATGCTCACCACCACCGGCACCGACGCCATCGACTGGGTCTCACGACGCACCGCCAGCGTCAACCGCACATCTACCGTCGGCAGCTCCCCCAACACATCCCCCAGGTCCGCCAGCGCCGCCGGCAGCTCGACGGGGATATTGAAGATCGTCTGCGCCTGCCCCGCGGCGAGCCCCTGCACCATCTGGTCCTGGAGGCGAGCGGTCAGCACCAACGGCTCATCCAACTCGCGGGCGACCCGCTCGGGCAACAGCAGCGTCACGCTCGCCGGAATCGGCTGGGCCAGGCCCCGCACCGGCACGCCGCCGGCGTCGACCTCGATCCGCGCCTCACGCTGCACCAAGCGATCGATCTCGATCGAGATTGTCCCGGGGTCGGCGTCCACGATCGAGACGCCCGAGTCGCGGAAGATCGGGTGCGATCGCAACGCCTCGGCGAGGCGGACCACGCCGCCCTCGGTGCCGAACTCGCGCGTCGTGAGCTCGACGATCTCCGCCCGGCGAAGCTCCGCGCGGACCGCGTCGAGTCGCGCCGTGGGCCCATCGACGCGGACCTCGACCGTCCCGTCCCAATCCTCGCCCTCGCTCAGCGAGACGACCAGATCGGGCGAGCCGCTGACAAGCGTCGCCCGAAGCGTGACCGGCGAGCTGCGCAGGCTCTCGCCCTCGGCGAAGACCCAGATCAGCAGCGTGATGACCGCGACGACGCCGAATGTGCGCGCATGCTCACCCATCGTTCACCCCGCCGAGCGGTGCTGCTCGGGCTCGATCTTCTTGATCGGCTCGTCGCCCTCGCCCGCCACTTCGCTTCCGGATTCCTCGAACACCGCCGCGTCGTTCGTCGTGTTCTCGCCATCGTCCGCGCCGCCCGTGAGCCGCTCGATCAGGGCGGCGCGCAGCTCGTCGGGCGTCATCGCCTCGCTCAGCCTGCCGCGCTCGGCGATCCGGATCCTGCCGGTCTCTTCGCTCACGACGATGGCGATCGCGTCGCACTCCTTGGTCAGCCCGACCGCGGCCCGGTGTCGCGAGCCGAACGAGGGGTTGGGCATCTCCTCGGGCTCTGCCAGCGGGAGCTGCACGCCCGCCGCGTGGAGGCGATCGCCCCGCACCAACACCGCCAGATCGTGCAGCGCAGAGCCCGGGAAGAAGATCGTCTGGAGCAGGCGCGAGCTGACGGCAGAATCCAGCACCGTCCCGCCCTCGATCAGGCCCAGCAGCCCGATCTTCCGCTCGACCGCCAAGATCGCGCCGAACTTGGCCTTGCTCAGGTATGAGCACGACTCGACGATCGCATTGATCGTCGCGATCGAGCCGACGCTGTTGGATCGCATGAACGGCGCGTGGCTCATCGACTCGCCCAGGCGGATCAGCGCCCGCCGAAGCTCCGGCTGGAACACGACGATCAGCGCCAGCACACCGACCTGGAGCAGCCCCGTCATCAGGTACGTCAGGCGCGGGAACGCCTGCTGCCCGCCCAGGATCCGCAGCAGGACAGCCCCGGCGACCAGCAGCACGAACAGCACGAGGATGCCTCGGAGCGCCCCCGCCGCCCTGGTACCCTTGACGAAGCGGACGACGAACCAGGCGATCGCGCCGATCACCAGCAACTCGATCAGCACCTCCCAGAACGGGTAGGAGCCGAGCCGCCGAAGCAGGTCCTGGATTCTGTCGCCCAACGTGCCCAATGCCGCACCCTGAAGTTACTCGCCCGAACTTAGTCTATCGGTCCAAGACCGCCGGCGGGCCATTTCCGGTTGACATCGGTACCGTTGGCCCGATGCCCCGCGCCACGCGATCCGCCCGATCCCGCCAGAGCGACCCGCCGGCTCCGTCCGAAAGGATCCGGGCGCTGCTGTCGTGGTTCGAGGCCTCGGCACGCGAGCTGCTCTGGCGAGAGTTCCCCGCCGGTCGTCGCCCGTTCTATCCGGTCCTGGTCAGCGAACTCATGCTCCAGCAGACCCAGGTCTCCCGGGTGCGGGAAATCTACCCGCGATTCATGGCGCGATTCCCCACGGTCGAGTCGCTGGCTGCCGCCGAGGAATCCGAGGTGCTCGCGGCGTGGACGGGGCTGGGGTATTACCGCAGAGCCCGCCACCTGCACGCCGCCGCTCGTGCCATCGTCCGCGACCACGGAAGTGAGCTTCCGCCCGATCCGCGGGCGATCCGCGCCCTGCCCGGCGTGGGCGCGTACACCGCCGGCGCGATCGCGAGCCTCTGCTTCGACCTGCCGACCCCCGCGGTCGACACGAACGTCCAGCGCGTCCTCCAACGGCTCTTCGCCTTCGACGACGATCCGAGATCGCCCGCCGCCGGGCGATGGGCACGAGAAAGGGCAAGCGAGCTGCTCGCGAGCCCCGCCTCACGAGGGATCCCCGGCGGGGCGGGGCGCGTCAACGAGGCCCTGATCGAGCTTGGCGCGCTTATCTGCACGCCCCGCGCACCCGCCTGTGATCGCTGCCCGCTTCGCGAGGGCTGTCTCGCGCGCCAGCGAGGACTCGCCGAGGACATACCGCCCGCCGCGAGGCGCGTTCGACGGACGCCCATCTACTGCGCCAGCGTGATCGTCCGCGATGCTCGCGATCGAGTCCTTATTGAGCAGCGCCCGAGCGACGGCCTCTGGGCCTCCATGCACCAGGCCCCGACGATCGAGCGCAACGATCGCCCGCCGAGGCCCAGGGAAGTGCGCGAGCTGCTCCCGATCGGCGAGTTGCGCGAGCGCGCGAGATTCAGCTTCCAGACGACCCATCGCGACCTGAGCTTCGTCATCTACTCCGCGGCCCGGCGACCCGGGACGCGCCTGGCGACCGGCGGTCGGCGCTGGATCGCCCCGAGCCAACTCGACCGGCTCGCCCTCTCCAGCCCCCAGCGCCGCATCCTGACCGGGTCGGGCTCGATCGCGTAAGCTCGACATCCGCGCGCCTTGAAGGCCTCCCCGGGATCCCATCCATGCGTCTTGCCATCCTCATCCCGGTCTACAACGAGCAGGACCTGCTCCGCCGGGCGATCGAGCGGATCGACGCCGTCGCGCCGCCGACAGCGCCCGGCGGCACGCCCCTCGAACGCCGCATCGTCCTGGTCAACGACGGCTCGAGCGACGCCAGCGCCGAGATCGTCGACGATCTCGCGCAGCGCGACGACATCATGGGAGTCCATCATCCGAACAATCGCGGCAAGGGCGCCGCGATCCGCTCGGCCCTCGACGCCGCGTCGGAGATCGAGGCCGACATCGCCCTGATCCACGACGCCGACCTGGAGTACGACCCCCAGGACCACGGGGCGGTGCTCGCCCCGATCCTCGCCGGCGACGCCGACGCGGTGATCGGCTCGCGCTTCATCGGCCAGTCCCACCGCGTGCTCTACTACTGGCACTCGCTGGCCAACCGGTTCATCACGCTGAGCTCCAATGTTCTCACGAATCTGAACCTGACCGACATCGAGTGCTGCTCGAAGGCGTTCACCCGCGAGGTGTTCGCACGCCTGGAGATCAAGGAGCCCCGCTTCGGCCTCGAGCCCGAGATCATCGCCCGCCTCTCGCGGATGCGCATCGGCGAGGGCGAGACGACCCGCCCGCTGCGGATCTTCGAGGTCGGCGTCCGCTACGCGGGACGCACCTACGCCGAGGGCAAGAAGATCACCTGGCGCGACGGCGTGAGCGCCCTGCGCTGCATCCTCTATTACAACCTGCTGGGCTGAGCCGTGCCACCCAACGCCGTGAACTCCCAGAACCGTGCCACCGAGATGGCCGGCTCTGCGGCCTTCTCGGTGCTTCTTCACCCCCCGCGCGGCGATCCCTAGCCTAATCCGTTGCCCAAGGGCCGAGTAAAGTTCACGGCGTTGAATGCCACCGACCTTTGCTTTGCAAATCGGTGCTCACAACGCGACTCAACGAGACCAAGGCAGTCCCGCAGGCCCCGCGCCGCGGCCGCACCTCCGGCTTTGCCGCTTTGCTGTGACCCGGCATTGCTCAGTCTCAACACCCCGCCGCGAAAACATCCAGATAGCCGAAGAAGTCGTCGGCGTCACAATCCTGATCGCCGTCGACGTCGCACACGCCCAGATCGCCCGATGCGAATGCGTCCAGGTAACTGAAAAAATCGTCCGCGTCCGCATCCCCATCCCCATCCAGATCCGCGCCGCAACTCTCGATCGCCGTCATCAGGAACGCCCGACCCGGGATCTCGTCGCGGATCCCGATCCCCGTGATCTGCATCGCGTCGTTGATCGCCAGCGGCGACGTGATGATCCAGCTCGCCCGCGCATCGTCGTCGGCGATCAGTTCGTCCAGCCGGAACTTCTCGCCATCGATCCAGATCCAGCCGATCTGCGGCTCGCCGGCCGTCGCGTCGGTCCCCACGATCACTCTGTCGTTGTTCAGACCGCTCGCGACGCTGCGCAAAACGTCCTCGTTCAGCAGCCCGAGATCCACGATCGAACCATCGGCGGGCCAGAGCACCGAGCGGTTCTGCAACTGCGCGGTCCTGGAACGACCGACCACGTCGCCCGCGTCGTTGATATCTCGAACCTCTGATCGCGCAAATCCCAGGTTCGGCAGGATCCTCGCCTCGTCCGTCCGCGTGTCGTACACCCAACCCACGAACTCCTCGGCGTCCGTCCACTGATGGCCCGTGACCTGCCCCGCATCGTTGACGTCCTCGGCGTGCCCGCCGCCGGAAGAACCCGGAATGAAGATCGGCCTCAGCCCGTCGTCCTGTGTCCAGAACCAGGAGTGCCCGCCCTGGATCCCGCCCTTGCCGACGACGATGCCCGAGGAGTTCACGCCCCAGGCCTCGGATGAGAGCAGCGGGTCCAAGCCCGGCGTCACTTCCACCATCCCCGTCGCGTCGCTCCAGAAGAACGCCCTCGTGATCAGGATCGGGTTGCCCTGGAACTCCTCGTCGAACGCAGCCCCGCCCGCGGCGAGCCCGCTGTTGGAAATCCCACGCGCAACCCCGCCGGCCCCGGGATGTTTGCTGAACGCGCCCAGGTCCACCATCTCGCCGTCGGTCCAGATGAACGGCCTTGCGGTGATCTTGGGCAGTTCGGCCTGCCCGGCGACCTGCCCAGCCTGGTTGATATCCAGCCCATTGGCGAGCTCGCCGCCGAGATCGCCGAGGTCGATGATCTCGTACATGGGGGGCTCGCCCGCCGCGGTGCCGCACGTCAACAGCAACATCGTGATCGCGGATCTCATTGCTCGATACTCCTGCGCCCCCGGGCTTCAGTTCAGTCCAAGGCCACGATGACCCCGACAGCTCGATCCACGAGACACCGATCCCCCGATCCTGCTCTCACAGGACCGCCGGGCATCGAAGCCTCGTTTCCCCAGGGTCCGCGGGCTTTTCGAACTCGCCGGCGCATGAGCCACCGGGCGCGTGCCGCGAACGACGGTCTATAAGGCCGCCCGGCCCGCGCGGTTTCACCCAACGGCGATTCAGCCGGCCAAATCCGCGAACTCAGCAACCGCCCGCAAACAGATCCAGATACCCGAAGAAATCATCCGCGTCGCAATCGCCGTCCCCGTCGATGTCGCACACGCCCAGATCGCCGTTGGCAAAGGCGTCGAGATACGCGAAGAAGTCGTCCGCGTCGGTGTCCCCGTCGCCGTCAAGGTCCGCGGGGCAGCCACCGCCCTCGAAGAGAATCTCCGCGCTGATCCAGTTCGTCACATGGTTCGGCAGATCGATCGATTGCAGGATATTGCCCTGCTTGTCGAGCTGATAGCAGTCCACCGCCCCGCCGTTGAACGCGCCGGTCATCCAGAGGGTGTCATCCGCCGGATCGTACGCCAGGCCGTATCCCGCGCCCCCAATGAACGGCAGCGTCAAGTCCGTGAGTATGTTGCCGTTGAGGTCGTACTCCTGGAGGCCGTTGAATCCGCCCGAGTTGTTGGCGATCCACAGCGTCCCGCCGCTCGAATCAAACGCGATGCCCGAGCTTCTCACCGTCGGCACGAAGTGTACCGCGAGGCCCGCCCAGTCTTCGTCGCCCCGGACGACCGCGAAGTCTGTGTCAAAGTCGTTGTGCGCGACCGCGTAGTTGAACGTGCCGTCGGTCGTCCCGTCGTACAGATCGGTGAAGCCGGGATTCGAGTAAGGACCGCCTCCCAGCAGATCGCCGGCGAAGTCATACTCTCGCCCATCCTGTCCGCTGTTGCGTCCGACGACGCGGATCGACTCATGCATCGCAAGGCCACACTCGCCGAACGCACCGCTGTTGGTCCAGGTCGAGACCAGCAGCCCGTTCTGCACGATCACGGCCTCGTTGGAGTCCCACGCGATCATGTACAAGGGGCTCGTCTGCGCGATCGCGACCGAGGAACCCGCCCCGACAACCAGCATGACCAATGAAGCCTTCATACCGCCCACTCCTCTCTGAGATGTTCGTCTCGACTGTGCGTCCAGCCTACCGGATCGGCCCCGCGTTGCAAAGCGCTTTGTCGCCCACGCCCCAATCGGACCCGCCCCCTGAAGCCCGCCCCCGCCAACGACCGAACAATGGCCCATGCCCACCCCCGAGCACGCCGAACTCCGCGCAGAGCACACCCCCGACGCCGTCCGCGATCGCCTCCGAGAAGGCCCGGCGAGCACCTACCTCGGAGACTTCGTCTACGGCGCGATCGACGGCGCCGTCACCACCTTCGCCGTCGTCGCCGGCGTCCAGGGCGCGGGCCTCAGCGCCGCCATCGTCATCATCCTGGGCCTGGCCAACCTCTTCGCCGACGGCTTCAGCATGGCCGCCGGCAACTTCCTCTCCCGCAGAGCCGAGGCCCAGCACCTGGCACGCGTCCGCCGGATGGAGGCCCGCCACATCCAGAAGATCCCCCACGGCGAGCGCGAGGAGATCCGCCAGATCTTCGCCGACAAGGGCTTCGAGGGAGACGTGCTCGACCAAGTCGTCGAGACCATCACCGCCAACGAGAAGCAGTGGATCGACACCATGATCACCGAGGAGTTCGGCCTCAGCCTCTCGGCACCCAGCCCCTGGAAGACCGCCCTGGCGACATTCGTCTCGTTCAACCTCGTCGGCGCGCTGCCGATCCTCCCGTTCATCGCCAACGCCATCTGGAACGACCTGTTCGCCTCGCCATTCACCGTCAGCATCGCCATGACCGGCGTCGCGTTCTTCCTCGTCGGCGTGCTGAAGGCCCGCGTCGTCGAGCAGCGCCGACTCCTCGGCGGCGTCGAGACCCTCGCCGTCGGCGCGCTCGCCGCGGTCATCGCCTACCTCGTCGGCGTCCTGCTCCGGGGCCTGGCGTAGGAAATCAGCAAAGCGAACAACGAAGATCAATACAACGCAAGGCTCCCCCTCCCGCTCTTTGTTTTTCGCGTTGCTATTTTCGATTTTCCTCAGTCCGCCCCCGCCGGCTCGCTCCCCGTCTCGATCTCCTCGGCCCCCCGCACCCACCGTATAAACGCCCCCATCGTCAGCACCTGTCCCAACAGGCTCATCAACACGACCAGGAACGCCACCGCCGCCGCGAACCGGCGCAGCTCGCCCTCCGGCAGCCCCAGAATCAGCGCCAGCGACAGGCTCCCCTTCAAGCCCGACCACCAGATCACATGCTTCCATCCCCTGGGCCAGTGCCGCTTGGTCGCCATCACCACCGGATACACCGTCAGCGCCCGCGCGATCAGCAGCGCCGCCATCACCGCTGCCGCCGCCAGCAGCACGTCCGCCCGCAACAAGCCCCGCACGCCCCCGATCGCCGGGTCGCTCAGCTCGAAGCCCACCAGCAGGAACAGGATCGAGTTCACCAGAAAGTCCATACTGTCCCAGAACCCCGTCAGCGTGCGCCGCGTCTCGTCGCTCATCGAGAACAGCTTGCCGTAGTTGCCCATGATCAGCGCGCTGACCACCACCGCGATCACGCCCGAGGCGTGCATCTCCTCGGCGAGCACGAACGACCCCCACGCCAGCGCGATCGTGATCGCCGTCTCCAACACATGGTCCTCGAGCTTCTTGAGCACGAAGAACGCGACGCCGCCGAGCCCGATCCCCAGCACCGTCCCCACGCCCGCCTTGAACACGAACGAGCTCAGCACGGCCCCGATCTCGACCTGCCCCGCGCCCTCCGCGACGCCGTGCGCCGCATCCTCGCCGACCCCCGCCGCGACCCCCGCCACGCCCCCGGCGACGATCGCCGTCTTCAGCACCGCAAACAGCGCCACCGCCGTCCCGTCGTTGAACAGCGCCTCACCCTCGACAACCGTCCGCAGCGTCTTTGGCACCCCCGCGCTCTTATAAGTCGCCACGACGCTGATCGGGTCCGTCGGCGCCAGCACGATCCCCAGCAGCAGCGCCGCCGTCCACGTCGCCCCCGCCTCGCCCAACTCGCCCACCAGAAATGGCCTGATCGCCATCGCCACCAGCACCGTCGTCAGCAGCACCCCCGGCACCGCCAAGAGCGCCACCGGCAACCACGCCCGTTGCAGCAAACCCAGATCAATGTGCAGCCCCGCCTGAAACAGCAGCGGCGGCAGAAACACCAAAAGGACCAACTCCTCGCTGATCAACACCCCCGTCGGCGTCGCCTCGATCGCCGCCGCCGCGAGCCCCACCAGCACCAGCGCCACCGTGTACGGCACACGCACGAACTTGGTCAAAACCCCCACCACGCACGCGATCGCCACGATCCCCACGACGACCGAAACGGTGCGCGAGATCTCCCCGTGCGCTGCTTCTGTGGCTAGCGTCGCCCCACCTCGCCCCGTCATCTCCGCCGCGATCCCGAACATCGGGCGAAGTGTACCTGCGACGGCAGGCGACCGGTTGCGCGGGTGATCCACGAGCGATCGGCCTCTGTTCGGGTGAAGAAATGCACCATTTTGACAGCGCGGCCCTCAATCTGTGCTACCTTGAAACCGCTGACAGTGCGCGCACCGACGCGTCCGATAGCGAAGCCGCGCCATCTGCCGATCGCGGATCTGGGAAATGGAAGAACGAATACGGAGACTCTGCATGACCAAGGCCACCGCCACCTGCCTGCTCGCCACACTCGCGGGCCTCGCGCCCGTCGCGCTCACACCAGCCGCCCTCGCCGACGAGGTCGTCGCCATCGTCCAGCAGGACAACGCCTTCCGCTGGGTTCCCGGCGAGATGATCGTCAAGTTCGCCGACCAACCCACAGATCAGGCAATGCGCGCGATCGAGACCGAGCTGGGAACGCCGATCACCTGGCGGTCCCTCCAGCACGCCCCGCATTACAAGGGCGACCCCACTCGCCCGCACCCGCTGAGCTTCTACCGCATCGCCGAGGTTGATCCCGCGATCGACGTCCAGGCCGGCGCCGCCTTTGTCGGTCAGCTCGCCGGCGTCGCGTGGTCCAGCACCAACAACATCCCCGAGCCCACGCTGATCCCCAACGATCCCATGTACAACCAGCAGTGGGCGCCCGATCGCATCCACGCCCCCGACGGCTGGGACGTTTCACTCGGCAGCCACGACGTCATCGTCTCCAGCATCGACACCGGCACCGTGCTCAACCACGAGGACCTCATCAGCGCCAACTGGGTCAACACAGGCGAGATCCCCGCCAACAACATCGACGACGATGGCAACGGGTTTATCGACGACGTCAACGGCTGGGACTTCGTCCGCAACAACAACCAGGTCAACGACGTCTTCGGGCACGGCACCCAGGTCGCCGGCATCATGTCCGCCGCCATCAACAACGGCGTCGGCGTTGCCGGCATGTCAAACACCACCGTCATGCACGTCAAGTGGTGGCACACCTCCGGTTCCGACGCTTCCGTCGCAGGCAGCGCGTTCTATTCTGTCGACAACGGCGCGCGTGTCCTCAACATGAGCCTCTCCGGCGGAGGAGGCCTCCCCCTCACCGAGGAGGCCATGGATTACGCCGAAGCCAACAACGTCCTCTCCGTCGCCGCCGCCGGAAACCACGGCGGGCAGAGCCGCCAGTTCCCCTCCGGTTACGACAACGTCATGGCCATCAGCGGCATCAACATCAACAACCTCAAGCCCGGCTTCAGCGGCTGGGGCGACCACATCGACGTTGCTGGCCCCACCGAGGGCATCCTCTCGACCGGCCCCGGCGGCCCCACCAACTACGACCCGGGCTTCAGCGGAACCAGCGCCGCCAGCCCCCACGTCGCCGGCGTCGCGGGACAGATCCTCAGCATCAACCCCGACCTCACCGCCGTCGAGGTCCGCGCGATCATCAACGACACCGCCGAGGATGTCGGCGACCCCGGCTTCGACCTCTTCTTCGGCAACGGGCGCGTCCACCACGGCGCGGCGTCCGCCGCCGCCGTCAGCGACTGTCCCGCCGATCTCGATGGCGATAACGACGTGGACTCCAACGATTTCTTCGCCTACCTCGACGCCTTCGCCAACGGCGACATCGACGTCTGCGACATCGACGGCTGCCAGGACTGCGACGCCGACGACTTCTTCGCCTACCTCGACCTCTTCGCCGCCGGCTGCTGAGCCCCGCCGGCCAGCCGACCCATCGCACACAACGACGACCGCACGACGCCCGGGCAATCGCCCGGGCTTTCTCTCCTATGACACTCCCGCGCTTTGGCCCCTGCGCCATTTCGTCCTACGATCGCAGAGAGAAAGGACCGACCCAGTGACCCATGTGATCTGCGAGCCCTGCATCGGCACCAAGGACACCTCCTGCGTCGAGGTCTGCCCCGTCGACTGCATCCATCCCACCGCCGACGAGGCGGACTTCCAGACCGCAGACATGCTCTACATCGACCCCGACACCTGCATCGACTGCGGCCTCTGCGTCGACGAATGCCCCGTCAAGGCCATCCTCCCGGAAGAAGACGTCCCCGAGGAGTGGACCACATACGTCCAACTCAACCTCGACTACTACGAGAACCAAACTTGACCGCCCTCGCACCCTCAATGCCACGTCCCACCCGAGCCTCCACTCCCGTATCCGAGGTCTCGACTCTGAAATCTCAAATCTGAAATCTCAGATCCTCCTTCCCAGGAGATCCGCCCACTCTGCAAACTACTCTTCTCTCCATGATCCACCTCCTCGCCGCGATCACCCTCGCCCACCCCGCCCCCGGCATCACCGTCCTCCCCACCGGCGACATCGCCTTCGTCCAGCCCGCCGCCCACACCGTCTGGCTCGTCACCCCAGGCCAAGACCCCCGCCCCCTCGCCGTCGGCAAGGACGCCACCGACCTCTCCGTCCCCCACGACCTCTGGCAGTTCGACGACGCCCTCGTCACCGCCAGCGACCGCAACGGCGCGGTCGTCACCATCGCCCCCGACGGCAACGTCAGCCGCCTCTATCCCCAAGACTCCTGGCCGAACGCGAAGTGGCCGCAGGACATCACCGTCGCCGCCGGCGGCGACCCGTTCATCCTCCTGCCCGACAAGTCCATCGTCGCTGTCACCGGCAAAAAAGGACACCACCGCATCGTCCGCGTCCGCCCGAATGGAGAGCTCGAAGACCTCTGCCCAAACCAAGAGTTCGAGAACCTCCACCTCTCGGCCTTCGCCCTCGCCCCCGACGGCGCCCTCTACTTCACCGAACTCGGCACACGCATCCGCAAGATCTCTCCAACCGGCGAACTCTCGACCGTCCTCGATCGCGGCCTCGCCGGCGCGCGAGGCCTCGCCGTCGACAAGGACGGCTCGCTCGTCATCGCCGACAGCCTCGCCCGCAAGATCCTCCGCCTGCGCGCCGCCAAGCTCCAGACCATCGCCGGCACCGGCGCACGCGCATCCACCGATGGCCTCACCTCCGAAGCCGCCTTCATGGAGCCTACCGGCGTCGCCATCGCACACACCGGCACGATCTACGTCCTCGACTTCCCCCTCGACATCGCCCCAACCGTCCGCGAGATCTCCCCCGAGGGCAAGGTCCGCACCATCGCAACGACCACGTTCCCCTAACGAACCACCGACGACCGCAAAGCGTGCCACCGACCGCTGCGCTGAGCGGTCGGTGCATCTGTCAAACAGAATGTCGTGCAAACTCGCCCGCGAAAGGCCCCTACGCCGCCTCGCGCAGCCCCTCGTCCAGCTCGTCCAGTTCGTCGTCGTCGAACCGCTCCGCCCAGCGATCCGGGCGCACATTCGACGGTGCGTTGTGCGGCTCGCGCCAATCCTCGGCGTTGGGCAGGCTCAGCTCGCTGACCATCGTCTTGCGATACCCCAGCAGCCGCACCACCTCCAGCACGTCGCTCCACGACGGGAACGCCGCGTGGTTCGCCTTCTTGAAAGCGTCGATCGCCATCAGGAACAGGAACTGCTCCTTGGTGAGATCGCCCTCCTCGGCGGACCGCGTGAAGTCGCTCAGACGCCTCCCGGGCCCACGCCGACGCTCCAGCCCGGTCGCCCCCGGTTCCTCGATGTCCCTGCGATCAACACCCGACCGCCGATCCACCACACTCGAACGCTTCGGACGATAACTCTTGCCCATGGCGACACTCCCGTAAGGAGGCTCCGCGGCAGGCACGCGCTTCAGAGCTCCTCGTCCTCTTCATCGTCGTCATCGTCGGCGAGGCCCGCCTCCTCCAGATCGTCCTCCTCATCATCCAAAAACTCCTCATCGTCGTCGTCATCATCGATGAGAAAGTCATCATCGTCATCATCGTCATCGTCGAACCCCGCGATGAACTCATGCGTGGCGACGAGCAGCTCTTCGCGTTCGGTCACACTCATCGGCGCTACTCCTTCCTCGCTGGCCGATCGGGCCCCCCGATCGGCGGCACTTTACGGCCCGTCCGCCCAGTGTCAATCCCCCGCCCCACGAGTTTTCGGACGAGCCCCAGACCGCCCGGTTCCCACCACCGACCGACGCCCGCCCCAACGCTACCATCCGCCCTCATGACACCGCCCGCCGACACCTCCGACCCCACGCCCTTCGACCCGATCGCCGGCGTGCTCGCGCTCATCCTCCCCGGCGCAGGCCACCTCATCCAGCGCAAGTACAAGCGGGCCGCCTGCATCGCCCTCGGCATCCTCGGGCTCTACTTCGGCGGGCTGCTCATCGGCGGGATCAGCGTCGTCGACCGCCAGTCCCCACGCTCCGAGACCCGCATCAGTTTCATCGCCCAGGCCCTCGTCGGGCCCATCGCCTTCGCCACCAACGCCATCCACCAGAGCCAGTTCAAGACCACCGTCAACCGCACCGACGATCGCGGCAGGCCCCTGCCCCCGGTCATCGCCCCCCCGGGCAAGAACCGCATGGACCTCAGCCTCGGCAAGGTCAACGAGATCGGCGTGCTCTACACCGTCATCGCCGGCATGCTCAACTTCATCGTCTTCCTCGACGCCCTGCTCCCCACCCATCGGCGCGAGGACGAAGAGAAGGACGCCGAGCCCGTCAGGACCACCGGCGCCCTCGACGCCGTGCTCAAGAAGGGGGCGTCGTGATCCATCTGCTCGCCTACCGCCCGCTGATCGACCCGCTGGACCTGCACCACGTCTGGTTCCTCCTGCTCCTGCCCCTGGCGCTGCTGGTCTCGATCGCCTACAAGGCCGTGCGCGTCGACGACATGAAGCACTTCTGGCCCGCGACCCTGTGGATGACCGCCCAGGTCATCGTCGGCATGGTCGCCCTGGGCTTCGCGTTCTACGTCGTCATCGAGTGGCTCGTCCCCATCATCGCCCCGACGCCGATGTGAAGGACGACTCACCACAGAGGGCACAGAGGCAGAAGAGATTTGAACCACGGAGTTGCACGGAGTGACACGGAGTTGGGAACCGAAGACGATTCCTCGTCGTTTCCTTGAAGACCGTGGACCATTGTGGTGATATCGCCTGACTTCGTACCCTCGACCCGCTTGTGCCGAACTCCTCCTGCAAAGCCTCCTTCTCTCTTCAACTCCGCGCTACTCCGTGTAACTCCGTGGTGAGTTCTTCCCCTCTGTGTTCTCTGTGCCCTCTGTGGTGAATCCTTCTCACAAGTAGCTCCCCCGCGTCGTCGTCACCGGACGGTCCAGGTTCACGATCAGATACCGCAGCGCATCGACCGCATGATCGAACCCGTCCTTGACCGGCGTGAGGCTCTGCGGATCCTCCCTCGGATAGTGATACCGCTCTAAACTCTCGATCAGCTTCTCGCAGCGTTCGTGTACGAACAGCCGCGCCTCCCCGCTCGCCGGCTTGAGCCTTGCGCGCACGAGCATCAGGCCCTCGCCCAACCCCATCGCCCGGCTGCGCACGTCCAGCCCCTCGCGCCGCATCCGCTGGATATTGCTCAACCCCGTCTGGTCGTTTCGCTGACGCCCCGCCGGGTCCACGCCGACCCAACTCGGCACGGGCCATCGCGACTCGTCCTTGATCGCCCCGATATGCACGTCCAGCACCGCGTCGCTGAGAACGTGCTCATCCACGATCCACAGCACGCCGGCGCAATCCACCCCCGCCCGCAGCACCACCGTCGGCGCGCGAATCCCGAAGTCCATCCCCGCCAGCCACAGCCACCGGTCGCGATTCCTCGGCAACTCCCGCGCGACATGCACCCCCACGTCGAACTCCGGCAGCACCGTGTCACTCCTGCTCGGGCGCAGACACAGCATCTCGCTCTGCCACGTCGCATCGCCCACGCGCCCGCGCAGATCGATCGCGTCCTCGACGGAGATATGCCCGTAGATCGGCTCTCCGAGCCGATGAGTAGGACGCGCATCGGCTCGGAGAGCCGATCTACCCTTCGCCCGCCCGCCACAGTCCGGATAGAGCGGGCACAGCGCCTCGCCGTCCTCATCCACACACCGATGCGTGTCATCGCACGCGCCCAGCACGTCCACCACGCCCCACTTGAACAGCCGCCGACGCCCGCCCGAGGCCTCCTTCACGATCTTGAACATGATCCCGTGCGGCACATGCATCGTGCTCAAACACTCGATCGCCCCGCGCACGAACACATCCCCGCACTGCTTCGATCGGGTGGTCAGCTGCGCCGCCTCCCAGACATCGGGATCGAACAGCTCCACCTCGTCGCATCGGAGCTTCTGCACGCGCGTGCCGCGGACCGACGTCTGCGATTGCGCCAACACCTCGCACGTCGAGCCGTTGTTGAGGCGCACGCGCGTCTGGGTGATCTTCCCCTCGACCATGCCCGCGATCGCGCCATGGCGGAACAGCCCCGCCAAATGCGCGTGCATCCGCTTGGACTGGTCCATCGAGCCGCCGAGGATGCGAATCTCGACGCCGGGCTTGAAGATCATGTCCAGCATGGTCACGACGGCCCCGAGGAACGTCTTGCCCCCGCCGCGATTGGCCCAGACCACGCAATCGCGCACCGCCTGCTCGCTGCTGCGCCGCTCGCGCCACGCGCCGCAGGATTGCACCCAGCCCTCCTCCTCGAAGAACGCATGCACGAGATAATCAAACGGCGACGCGTGCCCGGCGATCAACGCCGACATCGGCACCTCGATCCCAAACTCCCGCGCAAGCAACTCATGCAACTCCAGAGGCGTCCTCGGCCTCTCCCATCCATGCCCCTCACCCATCCCCTCTCCCCTCGCTCTCAAGAACATCCCCGCCTCGAACAGCCCAATCCCCACGTCCATGCACGAACACCCGCCGGGGGCGAATCAGCCGCCTCGCCGCCAGCCACGCAAGCTCACCCGCCCGCGCCTCGCCCATCGCGCGCGTCGAGCGCGACCCGCGTGCCCACACGCCCAGCGCCCGCCGCAACTCGCCCGCCTCTTCCTCCCAATCGATCTCCAGCAGATCGCGCACCCTCAGCCCGCGCTCGTGCAGCACCGCCAGCAGCCGACGATCCCGGCGCGCCGGGCCCGCCTCGATCGCCGACATCCCCGCCCGCTGAAAGAACGGGCAGAACGCACCCATCGCCGCGATCGATTCCGTCGCCGGGCTCTGCGGGTCGTTCAGGTACGCCTCGACCAATCGTCGCGCGATCGACATCCCCCGGAACCTCGGCTCCACGATCACCCGCGAGATGCACCGCAGCGACGCGTTCACCTCGCGCGCTGCCCGCGCCGAATCCGCGTGCATGAACCGTCCGGGCCACGCGATCTCCCGCCACGCCCCGTTCAGCACCGCCCGGCTGACCACCAGCACCCCCGCGATCTCGGACAGGCCCACGACTCGCGCTCGTAGCACCAGGTCGACCGTCGCCGGCGCCCCCGCGCAATAGTGAAACCGCGCCAAGCGATCAAAGTCCTCACGCGACCCGCGCTCGATCTCGATCCTCGCCCCCGAACCCCTTGCCCCCGATCCCGCCGCCCGCCGCAACCGCCCCGCCAGTTCGCACGTTTCCATCGACCCCTCTCCACGCCAGCAGCGGGTCGCTATCGAGCCCCTGCCAGCAGACCAGATCGGGGGAGAGCCATTCGATCATCTCATCGCGCGCCGTCGCGACCACGGCCCGCACGCCCTCGCGCCGCACCCAGCGGGAGAATGTCCGCGCCACGCCCGTCGCCGTGACGCCATCGAGCGTCGAGCAGAACTCATCGACGAGCACGATCGGGCGGGAGACCTCGGGCGAGAGATTGAAACACGGAGGGCCACGGCGGGCCACGGAGTTTGGGGCCCCGGATCTGTCCGCGAGTCCTCCGTCTCCTAACCGCCTCGACTTCCTACTCCGTGCAACTCCGTGCAACTCCGTGGTGAGCCCTCGCCTCATCGCCTCGCCCATCGCGCACGCGAGCGTCAACCGGAACGCCTCGCCATCGGAAAGCGCCGCCGCCGGCGATACCATCTGCCGCGCATCGCCCAGCCCCGCGCTGGCAAGCGTCCCCATGGCCGCATCGAGCGACCCGCCGACGAGCGCGACGGGCGCGCGGTGCGATCGACAGCGGGAGGTGCTCGCGCGAACGACGACGATGGCTCGCTCGCGAGCCCGCGTCTCGATCGCACTTAGAGCCGAGGACTTACCCCCGCCGCTCGGCCCGCTCAGCAGCGCCACACCGCCCGCGCCCAACCGATCGAGCACCGCGTCCGCGCCGGCGTTCGCACGCGCCCGCCGACGCGTGTCGATCGTCACAGATCCCGCCTCGCTGAGCCCGAAGACGCAGCGGGTCTCTCGCACGCGCCGAGCGTCGTGCCACCAACCGCTGCTCTGAGCGGTTGGTGCCTTGTCCGCCCGACTCCCCTCAGCACCAACCTCCGCTCGCCGGCTCGCGCCCTGCCCCTCGCCCGAGCTCACGCCGCCACCCCCGCCCCGCGTGCCAGCTCCTCGATCACGTCGCAGTGCCGACGCACCGTGTACAGGCTCATTCCCAATCGCACCGCCGCCACCCGTCGGCTGAGCCCCCACAGATACACCGCCTCCGCCACCCGCCTGCGCTTGGTCCCGAACCGCTCGCGCGAACGCATCACATACACGAACATGTCGTCGAGCACCCGCTCGCAGAGCACCGTGATCCGCCGGCGGACGGCCCTGCCCGTCCGCCCTTCCAGCGCCGCCAGCTCCTCGACCGGGACGCCCCGCCGAAAATACGCCTCCAGCAGCGCCCGATCGCCCTGTGCGAGGAACTCGGCCCGCAGGAGGATCAGCTCGACCAGCCCGGGCTCCACCCGCCGTCTCAGATCGACGCCCGCCATCTCGTCCCTTTCTCTTCAGGCCCCCGCAACCGTCCGTCACCTCCCGACGAACATATCGCTAAAGTTTACCAAAAAGAAAACGATCTGCAAGGCTCATGTTTGGTATAGTCACGAATCAGCGGACGAGGGACGACCATGAGCGGAAAACTGGGCACGAGAATCCGCGAGCGACGCCAAGAGCTGGGGATGTCCCTGGCCCGCCTGGGCGACGCCGTCGATTGCGCCCGCTCCTACCTCTCGCTCATCGAGACCGCCAAGAAGCCCCCGCCCAATGAGGACCTCGTCATCGCCATTGAACAGGCCCTCATGCTTCCGCCCGGCGAACTGGTCGAACTCGCCCGCCTCGAGCGCACCCCCGGCTCCATCCGCCAGCGCCTGGAAAGCTTCGAGTCGCGCGACCGCCGACTGCAAGACCTGCTCAAAGCCGGCGACCTCGACCAGGCCCTGCGCGACGGCACCCTGCGCTCGCTCATCGAACACCCCGACGCCGAGACCTCGCCGGAGCGCGTCGCCCTGCCCCTGGAAGTCCCGCTGATCAACTCCGTCGCCGCCGGCTATCCCAGCGAGTTCACCGACCTGGGCTACCCCGCGCGCATCGCCGACGAGTACGTCCGCTGCCCGGACCTTGCCGACCCCGACGCGTTCGCGGCAAGAGTCGTGGGGGACTCGATGAGCCCGCGGTACCTCGAGGGCGACATCGTGATCTTCAGCCCCGCGCGCGACGCGAGCGAGGGCAAGGACTGCTTCTGCCGCCTCGAACCCGACCACGCGTCGACGTTCAAGCGGGTCTTCTTCGAGCGGAATCAGGTGGGAGAAGAGCTGATTCGCTTGCAGCCGATCAACACGAGCTATCCGCCAAAGGTCCTGCCGAGAGAGGGTGTCGCCGGGCTGTACCCCGCCGTGAGCGTGATGCGGATGGTGGGCTGATCACACTTCGCCCAAGCCGGACGCCGGGCCTGAGCGAGTCTTCGAGCGAAGGTCCGGGTGCTTTCTCACCGACGACGCCTCACCACACGACCACCCGCCGCACCACATCCGACCTCGCATCGACAGGCCCCGCGATCGCCCCCGCGCGCAGCGTCACCAGCGGCGCGTGCCTCGGACAGCACACACGCTGCTCGAACACCGCCTCGCCCAGCCCGCGCGAGATCACGCATAGGCTCTGGCGGTAGCGCAGCACGCCCGAGGCCTGGTGCCACGGCAGGTCGCACGAGGTGTGCGGGCTGAGCCGCCTGCCGAGGCGCCACTGCCCGCCGTGGGTGTGTCCCGCGAACAGCACGTCGATCCCCAACTCGCTCGCCGCGATCAGCTCGTTGGGGTAATGGCACAACCCCAGCACCAGCTCCTGCTTTGATGCTTTTCGCTTTTCGTTCTTCGCTTTCTCCCCCAGCACCGCCGACGCGAAGTCCTCGGGAAAGCTCGCCCCGACCAGGCGCAATCCCCGCTCGACCCGCACGCTTTCACTTACCAGCCATCGCACGCCTCCGAGCCGCTCGGCCCGCTCGCAGAACGCCGGCGAGTCGTGGTTGCCGAAGACCCCGAAGACCCCCAGCCTCGCGTCAAGCCTCTCCAGCAGCCGCTCCAACACCTCGATCGCGGCGTCCTCGTGCCCCGTCCGGTGCATGTAGTCCCCGACCAGCAGCACCAGGTCCACCGGCGTCCGCGCCACGCCCTCGATCAGCTGAGCGATCGCCGACCGCTCCCCCGGCCGCCGCCGGACGTGCAGATCGCCGATCTGGAGCACCCGCAGCCCGTCCAGATCGCCGCTCACGCGTGGGTGGGTCAGCTCGAACGCCTCGATCGGGCTGGGACTCCAGGGTCGTCGGAACCGCCCCCGCGATTGGCTCGGATCTGTCGGCACGCGGCCTAGAATAGGGTTCGCGCTGGGATTCAGCCTTGGGAGGCATTTGGCTATGGCGAAGATGTTCTACACGCTCGAGGAAGCCGCCGAGAAGCTCGGCAAGTCGATCCAGGAGGTCGAGCAGATGGCCTCCAGCGGGCAGCTCCAAGAGTTCCGCGACCGCGACCGCCTCATGTTCAAGATCGAGCAGGTCGACCTGCTCGCCGACGGCGGCGACGACGCCGGCGACATCGACATCACAGACGACCTCGAGCCCATCAGCCTCGCCTCCAGCGGCTCGGCCAGCGGCATCAGCCTTGCCGACTCCAAGGAAGGCACCGGCATCAGCATCTTCGACGCCGAAGAGACCGAGACCGCAGACCCCAGCGCACAGACCGTCATGTCCGAGACCTCCGGCGAGACCGCCCCGGACTTCTCGGCGATGGATCCCGCCGCGTCCGGCTCGGGTCTGCTCGATCTCACCCGCGAGAGCGACGACACCTCGCTCGGCGCGGACCTGCTCCAGGACGTCTACGGCGACTCGGGCGACACCGGCATCAACCAGGAGGCCGCCGCCGGCGATCTCTTCGAGTCCACCACCGCACAGACCGAAGCAGACACCGGGACCGCCCCGACCGGCATGATGATGCCCGCCGAGACCGTCGATCCCAAGTGGTCCGCCGCCGTCGGCGCCGCGTCATTCGTCATGGCCCTGGGCATCCTCGCCACCGTCGCGCTGGTCGCCCTGGTCATGATCGGCCAGTCCAAGGGCGTCTCGGCCGACGCCGCCACCGGCGGCATGCTCGCCAAGCTCCCGCCCAACCCGATGATCATCGGCGGCGCGCTCGCCGGGGCCATCTTCATCTTCTTCATCATCGGTCTGGTCATCGGCGGCCGCAAGAACGCCTAAACCCAACAAACTCCGTCACCCGTGCCACCAACCGCCGCTCTGGGCGGTCGGTGCTCTTGTTGGACTTCCAACGCTTCGCACGGAGCCGCGAGCGCAAGCTCGCGAGAAGCCGTCCGCGCTCCACGATAGCTCGTCCCGCCTTATGCGCTCAAGGAACCGCACCGCGCGCTCGATCGTCCCGGGCGTAATACGGATTCCAGAGAGTCGTTGCGCTTCGATCGCCGCGATGACGCCTTGTTTCCTGGACGAACGAGAACCCGGACGCGCGAGACATGGACGGAATGCGCAGGAGCTGGATCGGAGCCGCGTGCGTGAGCACGCGAGCCTT
>JAJDDM010000107.1 GCA_029260315.1 Phycisphaerales bacterium
ACAACTCCAACCCCCGCAACCCCGCCTCCCGATCCGTCTCGCTCATCCCTTCCAACAGCCGCTCGATTAACCCCTCCTCCAGCACGCTTGCGGCCAGCCGCATCCGCACCCCCGCCTCTGTCAAAACCACACCCACCCGCCGCCGATCCCGCGCATCGCGCTCCCGCCGCACATACCCCCGAGCCTCCAGCCGATCCAGATTGAGCGACATCGTCGACGCCGTCACCCCCATGTGCTCGGCCAGCCCGCCCACCGTCGTCGCCTCCCGGTCGTCCAGATGATCCAACACGCTCGCCTGGCTCGCGCTGAGCGCATCGCCCGTCTTGGGATCCCGCCGATGGCGCTGGTGGCACGCGAAGTAGATCCGCGGATACGCCGCCAGCAGCCGCCGCACGCCCTCCTTGACGCTCGCCATCCGAGGAGTGTATATAATCCATTTGCTTTGACAAATCAAAATATAAAGTCGCTTCGGACGATACCCAAGCCTCGCGACCCCAGATCCGCCAGCCTGCCCCGCCACCCCAACCCCCCGCGATCGACCATTGATACCGGGTCTGAGTCCGCGAAGATCCGGGTGGATACTGTCTGGCACCAATCGGAATCTGCTCCGAACAGGAGACCCCATGAAACGCCTCCGTCCCCTCATCCCCATATGGCCCTGCTCGCCCTCCTCGCCGGCTGCACCTGAGGCGACTCCTGCGGCCCGGTCGGGTCCGAGGACACAACGTCATCCGCCACGTCCCCCACCGACGCGGGCACAACCGCGACCGACACTGCCTCGCCGCCCCCATCCGACGCCCCGCCCGGCTGAGTCGGTTTCCGTCGATCCACCAGAGCAGATCCCCGACGGCGTACCGACGCTCGCCGCCGATCGCGTGCGCCGATCGCGCAAGAAAACGCCCCGCCTTGGGCGGGGCGTCCCATGAACCGTACTGAGGTCTTTCTTAGTCCGCCGCCGCGGCGCTCTTCTCGGCCTTCGCCCGCGCATCATCCAGCGTCCCGACATACATGAACGCGTCCTCGGGGGACGCTCTCACGATCTGCCAGCGACTTGGCGAAAGGCCTTTCGCCAAACAAGCTCCAACTCGCGTTGGATATACGTTCGCCCACACTCCGGGCACCCGCCCGACTCGATCCGCGGGTCGAGGTCATACCCGCACCCGGGGCAGACGGCATACTCTCTCCGAACGACGCTCCTGCGCAATCGCAGATAGGCGATAAGAAAAACACCGTATATCACCGGGTTAATGAGCGTCACTCGCCCAAGCCAGATGAGCCACTCGGGGCGCCCATCGATCGACAGAATACCGACGAAGTAGCCCGCTCCCAAAGCTCCACCAACGAACGCCCATGGGAAGAACAGCCAGAACTGCCGTCGTAGCAATGGAACATCACGAGTCCACATGTTATTGCTCTACAATCTGATACCCACAGCTCTCCATGCACGCCTTCCAGGTGAGAAAGGCGATGTTCAGGGCGTTGGCATAGTTGCGCCCGGCGTCATATTTGCAATCGAGATACTCGATTATGGCACCAGGCACACTCCCGATAGCACAACAAATTGCACCGTTGATCAATGGAGGCGGGACCACGGTCCAAAATAGCCCGAGTACCGCACACCCTGTCCCAATACCTGTCAGCGATGGGCCGCAGTTGGCCAGTTCAGTTTGATAGGTGGAGTCCGCAATCGCAACCGCGAGGTCATAGGCGACATCGCACGCATCTGCACATGACTGTGTGTTCGGATTGATCGGTCCGGGAGGCGGCACAACCGGTGGGAGATTGAGCGCATTCTCCACAACCTCAACAAACTGGTCCGCTTCCGTCGCCGCCCGCCCAGCCGAACCGTGCTCAACTGTTGGTACGATAATGTACCGATCCACCGGAACCTGCGCCGGAGAGCTAAACAGTATCTGGACAATGCCGCCCATGCCGGATAGGTGATAGGTGCCTACAGGCGTTGTCAGCGTGAATGCTATCGAATCATGATCCAACTGTCCGTCGGCCTCGAAGACTATCGCCTCGGAGTCATCAAAGATGTGGACCGATTCCGGAGCCATGTGTGTGATAGGCCGCATCACATGGAAAGTCGCTGTCCCAATCATTAAGAGTGGGGATGTTGGGGGCTGAACGCTGAGCGCGTAGGCCTGGTCAAATAGCAGAATCTCGTAAGAGCCATCTTGCTGAGCATCGCCCAGGATGAGGCATGACGACCCGGTCGTCCACTGATAGCCGGTGGGTGGCCCGAGGAATGAACTCCGTCAGATCGACATCCGTGCAGAGCTGATCAGCGGGCAACGGCTGTGCATGGACAGCCGAGCTTGATCCGAGGACGAATGCCAACGCCACCGCGATCCCTTTGCCGATTCCTCGACTCACCATAGCGGATCCTCCTGTACGTTATCGCCCCTAGGCGATTCCGGTTCCGCGGTAACCAAGGAAAGCGTCGGGCTATTTCAAGTTTACTCTGGAGAAAACGAAGAATATGGAAGAAGAATCAAAGGAGGATACTCGTGTCCGTTGGGTGGACGATCAACTCGCCGCCATCTTCTCGGCCTTCGCCCGCGCATCATCCAGCGTTCCGACATACATGAACGCGTCCTCCGGCAGGTCGTCGCCCTCGCCGTTGCACAACCGCTCGAAGCTGTCGATCGTATCTTCCAGGCTCGTATAGATGCCCGGGAAGCCCGTGAACACCTCGCCGACATAGAACGGCTGGCTCAGGAACCGCTCGATCTTGCGGGCACGCGCCACGATCAGCTTGTCCTCTTCCGCGAGCTCATCCACACCGAGAATCGCGATGATGTCCTGGAGGTCGCGATACCGCTGCAGGATCTGCTGCACCCGCCGGCTCACCGCGTAGTGCCGCTCGCCCAGGATCCCCGGATCCAGAATGCGCGACGTCGAGGAGAGCGGATCCACCGCCGGGTAGATCCCCTTCTCGGCGATCTCGCGACCCAGCACGACGAACGCGTCCAGGTGCGCGAACGCCGTCGCCGGCGCGGGGTCGGTCAGGTCGTCGGCCGGCACATAGATGGCCTGCACGCTCGTGATCGCGCCCTTGTTCGTCGAAGTGATCCGCTCCTGCAACTCGCCCATCTCCGTGCTCAACGTCGGCTGATACCCCACGGCGCTCGGCATACGCCCGAGCAACGCCGAAACCTCCGAACCCGCCTGCGTGAACCGGAAGATGTTGTCTACGAAGATCATGGTCTCCTTGCCACTCTCATCGCGGAAGTACTCGGCCATCGTCAGCCCGCTCAGCGCCACGCGAAGACGCGCGCCGGGAGGCTCATTCATCTGCCCGAACACCATCGCCACCTTGTCGATGACGTGCGCCTTGTTGCCGTTCTCGTCGGTGTACTCGGCCTCCTGCATCTCCAGCCACAGGTCGTTGCCCTCGCGCGTCCGCTCGCCCACGCCGCAGAACACGCTGTATCCGCCGAACTCTCGCGCAACACGCGCGATCATCTCCTGGATGATGACGGTCTTGCCCACGCCCGCCCCGCCGAACAGCCCGATCTTGCCGCCGCGAACGAACGGGCACAGCATGTCGATGACCTTGATACCCGTCACCAGGATCTCGGTCTTGGGGTTCAGCGTGTCGAACTCCGGCGGGCTCGCGTGGATCGGGTTCCGCTTCACGCCCTCGGGCGCGGCCCGGTTGTCGATCGGCTCGCCCAACAGGTTGAACACCCGCCCGAGCACCTTCTCGCCCACCGGCACCGTCACCGGCTCGCCCTGATCCACGCACTCCATCCCGCGACGCAGCCCGTCGGTCGAGCCCAGCGCCACCGCCCGGACCTTGCCCCCGCCCAGGTGCTGCTGCACCTCGCCGGTCAGGCCCATCCGCTGGCCGTCCTGCTCCCACGCGACCTTGACGGCGTTGTAGATATCCGGCAACTCGTTCTCGGGAAACTGCGCGTCAAACGTCGAACCGATGACCTGACTGATGGTGCCGCTCGCCATGGAATCCTCGCTCAAACCCGGGCCGCCGATCGAGCCGCGAGCCCTCCGCCCCGCCCGATCCGCCGAAATGGGCCGAAGGATAGAACCTCTCGGGCCGCCGGGCTATCTCCCGACGCCATGTATCGCGCGATCGGAGGCCACCCCGCCCCACCAACATTACCTGAAAATCTCCACCCGCGGGAGCGACCGAGCGGGACGGGTCTTCCGACTACACGCTCGTCATCAGAGAAGGGCCGGGCATCGACGCCCGGCCCTCCAGGGTTCCCGTACCAGAGGCTGGCACGGGAGGAGTGTCCTCACGCCCTCCCCATGTCGCGCCGATGCGATCCGCTTGCCATCGAGCCGCGATGCTCCGCATTGATTCACTGCCGCCTTCAACCTCAACCTCTCCCGCGGACGCCTCAACGGCACCAACACCATCGGCTACGGCCCCGACAACGATTGGATCATCGTCGGCGACACCGCCGACGATCAGGTCCACGTCTTCGACACCTTCGGAAACTTCATCGGCACCAGCAACATCCCCGGAGACATCCCCAACACATGGGCTTCGGCTACCTCGACCTCTTCGCCCAGGGCTGCTGAGCCACCCCCAAACTTCGCAGAGCTCCACAAGACCCGCAGGTACGGGTCTTTTTCTTGCCTGTTTCCAACACCCCAATCGACGCCACCTCGATCCGCAAAGCACGCCAGGGGTTCGCGCTCCCGCGTGTTTCCCCCCGCCCCGGCCATCCGCCAAGGTCACCAGACACTCTTCAGAATCGGCCCCGCATTTCCCATTGCACGAGCCACCCGTTCCCTGTATGTTCACCCTGAGAACGCAGCGCGAGTCCTTTGTATCGGACCGCGCCGACAAAATCCGCCGAACGCTCCGTTCGGCAAAGGGGAACAGAGACATGAAGCATCTGACATGCATCGCGATCGCGGGGCTCGTCTCGGGCGCAAGCGCCCAGACCGAGGTCCTCTACACCACCAACGGCGACGGCGCCACGCTTACCATGTACCAGGGCGGATCAGGAACACAGACCACGACCCATGTCCGCGGCTACCCCATCACCGTCCACGACACCGTCTGGATCGGCGACTACAACGGCGCACAGCCCAACGCGCTGGAGTACGACCTCGTGGGCAACCCCATGGGCGGCTCGGTCCCATACGACGCCGTCCTCGCCGTCGACGCCACGTCCGACGGCGAGTTCGCCTACGAGCTCGGCAACGCCTTCAACTCCACCGCCACCGTCTACCGCCTCGCTCCCAATCTCGACTCTTCCAACCGCGAGCCGATCTTCGATCTCGCGGGCGACAATCGCTTCGTCGGCATCACCTACGACCACGCCAACGGCACCCTCTGGATCTCCGCCGCCTCCAGCATCTACGAGTACAACCTCGCCGGCAACCTCCTCAGTTCCTTCCCCCACAACGAGGGCGACGGGCACGCGCTCGCCTACGAGAGCAGCACCCAGACACTCTGGACCGCCCGAGCCTCCACGCTCTGGCAGTACGACCGCAGCGGCAACCTCCTCAAGACCATCGACACCGGCTTCAGCGCCGGCAACAACTGGGGCGCAGAGTTCCCCACGCCCGACGGCGGAGACTGCCCCGCCGACCTCGACGGCGACGACGACACCGACGCCGACGACTTCTTCGCCTACCTCGACGCCTTCGCCAACGGCAACCTCGCCGTTTGCGACATCGACAACGACGGCGACTGCGACGCCGACGACTTCTTCGGCTACCTCGACCTCTTCGCCCAAGGCTGTTGAGGTCGATTCCCATCTATGTCAAGGGCGGCCCGCAAAGGCGGGTCGCTCTATCATGCATGCATGCACCCTCGTGCGTCGGGCCTTTCGCGAGATCCCGACGCCACAAGACGCCGCCCGTTCATATTTGACGGTAGCCCACGTTCGTATTTTCACCGGTATCTCTTCGGGATCTGTCAGCACCACCTCGAATGTGCTGTGATCGACCGGATCCGGTTGAGCAGTCTGATTTACGGTTGAATGTCACCCCAAAGTCCTGTAGGTTAGTACCTCCGAAGGGCAAACGGGCTCTTGGAAAACCACACGCACCGTGGGGGTATCCCCCCCCGACTGCCCCATGGAACGAAAGAGAGGATCCAATGAGAAAGCTCGTCCTGATCGCCGCTGCTGGCACGGCAGCCATCGCGTCCGCACAGCCCATCGACGGCGTGCCCACGATCTTCCTCGACGCGCCCACCCAGAACTGGGGCGCTCCGATGAACGTCGCATACCACCCCGGATTCGACCAGTACTACGCCGGCGGCGGCGGGTTTGCCTCCAACACCGGCAACGTCTATGACGCCGCCGGAAACCTCCTCCTCGACGGCACCATCGTCGTCGATCTCCGCTCGCTCAACTACAACCCCAACACCGGCGATCTCGAGGTCGCTACATTCGCCGCAAATGGCGGCGGAAACAACCGCGGCCTACTCTCCATCGGCTTGGACGGCGGCGGGCTCTACGACGGCACCGCAAACCTCGAACTCGTCTCGCTTCCCGGGCTCATTGACGGTCAGACGGTTCCGGGCTACGACCCCGCCAACGACGTCTTCTACTCGGGCGCGAGCGGAAACTCTCAGGTCAACGTCGTCCGGCGCTCCGACGGCAGCCTCGACTCCACCTTCAATCTCGATCTCTCCGGCGGACGCCTCAACGGCACCAACACCATCGGTTACGACCCCGACAACGACTGGATCATCGTCGGCGACGCCGCCAACGATCAGGTCCACGTCTTCGACACCTCCGGAAACTTCATCGGCACCAGCAACATCCCAGGCGATATTCCCGCCACCTGGGGCTTCGGCTACACCAACGGCCAAGTCTTCGCCTTCGACGCCGCACTCGGCGGATGGCAGGGCTTTCGCATCAAGGCCGATGACGGCTGCCCGGCCGACCTCGACGGCGACGGCGACGCCGACAGCGACGACTTCTTCGACTACCTCGACGCCTTCGCGAGCGACAACCTCCCCGTCTGCGACATCGACGGCGACGGCGACTGCGACTCCGACGACTTCTTCGGCTACCTCGACCTCTTCGCCCAGGGCTGCTGAGCCCGCCCCAATCTCGATTCCCGCGATGAGTGGGGGCCCCCTATAGGGCCCCCTTTCTCATGCGCCCCACGTCACTCCCAACGCTCCCGCCTCGCAGGAACCCACTACCATCCGCCCATGAAGATCCACGAGCACCAGGCCCGCGACCTCCTCTCCTCCGCCGCCATCCCCGTCCCCCCCGGCATGGTCATCGAGTCCATCGAGGACGCCGCTGCCGCCTACAAGGCCGTCGCCGAGCAGGGCGGGACCGATCTCGTGGTCATCAAAGCCCAGGTCCACGCCGGCGGCCGCGGCAAGGCCGGCTTCGTCAAGCTCGTCCGCTCCGCCGAGGAGGCCACCGAGGCCGCCCGCTTCATGCTCACCAACCGCATGGTCTCCCCCCAGACCGGCCCAGAAGGCCTCAAGGTCAACAAGCTCCTCGTCGCCGCCGGCGTCGACATTCAGCACGAGTACTACCTCGCCATCACCACCGACAGAGCCTCCCGCCGAAACGTCCTCATCGCCTCCGCCGAAGGCGGTGTCGAGATCGAACAAGTCGCCGCCAAGAACCCCGGCGCAATCATCAAACAACCCATCCACCCCCTCCTCGGCCTCCAGCCCTACGAAGCCCGCGACGCCGCCTTCCGCCTCGGCCTCAAGGGCAAGCACGCCAACCAGACCGCGAGCATCATGCTCAAGCTCGAAAAACTCTTCCGCGAAAAAGACTGCTCCCTCGCCGAGATCAACCCCCTCGTCCTCACCTCCCCCTCTACCCCTTCCTCCACCCCAGACCCCAGACCCCAGACCCCAGACCCAGGCCACGTCGTGGCCATCGACGCCAAGTTCAACTTCGACGACAACGCCCTCTTCCGCCACAAGGACATCCAGAACCTCTTCGACCCCGCCGAGGAAGACCCCGCCGAGCTCAAGGCCCACAAGTTCGGCCTCTCCTACATCGCCCTCGACGGCAACATCGGCTGCCTCGTCAACGGCGCCGGCCTGGCCATGTCCACCATGGACATCATCAAGCTCCACGGCGGCGAGCCCGCCAACTTCCTCGACGTCGGCGGCTCCGCATCCGAAGAAGCCGTCACCGAGGCCTTCAAAATCATCCTCTCCGACGACGCGGTCAAGGGCATCATGGTCAACATCTTCGGCGGCATCATGGACTGCGCCGTCATCGCCCAGGGCATCGTCAACGCCGCGGCCCAGGTCGGCTTCGAGGTCCCCTTAGTCGTCCGCCTCGAAGGCACCAACGTCGACGCCGGCAGAGCCATCCTCAAGGAAGCCGCGGCGAGCCTGCCGACACTCCAAGCCGCCACGGATCTGTCAGATGCGGCGGAGAAGGTGACGGCGGCGGTAGGGGCCTGATCCCGTATAATCCCCCCGTGCCCGACCTCGACCAGACACTCCGAATCCTGAGCGCCCTGCTCCCCGACCTCCGCCGCGACTACCGCGTCCGCTCCCTCGCCATCTTCGGCTCCCTCGCCCGAGGCGAGGCTCGTGAGAACAGCGACATTGACATCCTCGTCGAGTTCGAGCCCGATGCTCGCCCCACGCTCTTCTCCCTCGCCGGACTCCAGATCCAGATAGAAGAAGCGCTCCACGCGAAGGTCGATCTCGTCCTCCGCCGCGCCTTGAGGCCGGCGATCCGCGACCGCGCCGACAGGGAGGCGATCCGTGTCGCCTGAGCCGTGGCAGGAGCGAGTCCGCCACATGCTGACGGCCATCAAAGAGATACGCCAGTTCACCGCCGGCATGGACCGCGACACCTTCAAGTCAGACCTCAAGACGGTCCGCGCCGTCTGCGCCGACTTCAACATCATCGGCGAAGCCGCAAAGCACATCCCAGATAGCGTCCAGGAACGCACGCCCACGATTCCCTGGCCCAAGGTCCGCGGCATGCGAAACTTCATCGTCCACGCCTACCAGCTCGTCGACGAAGACATACTCTGGGATACGATCGAACGCGACCTCGACCCGCTCGAAGCCGCGCTCATCGCACTCCTCGCCGAGGAGGAAACGAATGAATGACAACCGCCCCGACCCGCTCATCGACGAGATCCGCCAGATCCGGCGCGACCTCTCCGAGCGCTTCGGCAACGACGTCCGCCGCCTCGCCGAGCACCTCCGCGAGATCCAGCGCGACTGGAAGGGCCCCATCCGCCGCACGCCGGCGTCGAGGAAGCGCGAGGCGGGGTGACTGCGATTGTGGTAGGATCCTCCTCGAGAACGTAGCCTACAGCCTCCCAACCCTGAGGGTCGCCAGAATCCTCACCGACGCGGCGGAAGAGGTAATAGCGGTGGTGTCCCATCCCCTGACAGACTCGCAACTATGAAGCTAAAATCTGTTGAGATTGAGGGACTATTCGGTTATAGAGATCGGGTTAAAGTGTCACTCGATAGCAACGCAATCGCCATAATTGGCAAAAATAATTCCGGTAAATCTCATCTGCTTTCTTCAATCCGATTTGCAATACAAAACGCAAATGTAAATGGCAAGACCGGCCTGCCTGACTTGATGGCCTACGAGGGTTCGGATGCCAAAGATGAAGTAAATCTTGCCCTCATATTCAGCGTCGAACGTAGCGCACTCATAGAAAGAGCATCTAGCCGGAAGAGTTTAAATCAAATATCAGATGCACTCTCCAGGGATAATGGCGAAGTCCTCTTTATATCAACGATTCGCGGTGACGCAAGAAGCAAAGAATTGTCCATCATCACTGAATGCGTGTCTGGAATATCAAGAGACGGTCTCGCAGATCCAAACAAAATCCTGGAGGCTTGCGCGGATGCCGCTTGCTCTCACATTCAGAGACGAGCACTGTATTTGCCGAGTTGGCGTAATCATGCCGCTAAGGTAACGGACGCGGAAAGCCTCCATAAAGGGCTTTTGCGACTGTCAAACCCGAAGAAAGCGGACCGGCACTTGGGCCCTATTTTCGCGAGAATTCAATCACTATTTGAGACCCTGTCAGGACTTCGCGGCGCACAGTTGGTGCCGGCTGGCGAAGAGAGTGAGATTCTCATTCGGAAATCGTCTGGGCATATGCTACCCCTTCGGAGTTTAGGTGACGGCATTGTGCATTGCTTGGCTCTTGCTTATGAATTGGCGTACGATGGGAATCGAATTTTTCTTATTGAAGAACCCGAGCTTGGCGTGCATCCTACGCTACAGCGAGTGTTCGCCAGATTCGTAAACAAGGAGCGACAGCAGGGGCAGGTGATTTTTAGTACACATTCGTCCGTCTTCTTGAATGAGAGAAACCTCGACGCGGTTGTGCGAGTATCGCTAGTTGGAGGCCGGTCTGTCGCGAACGAGTGTTCGGGATATACTGATGCCAGGACGGTCTTGGATGACCTTGGTCAACGCGCAAGTGATGTGCTACAAGCAAATGTATGCGTGTGGGTAGAAGGCCCAACGGACCGATTGCTTGTGCGTCATTGGCTCGACTTACACCAGCCAAGCTTGAAGGAAGGCGTGGACTACCAGTTCGTGCTGTACGGTGGCGCACTTGTGTCGTACTTGGCGTTCGGCGAGGGAGAAAGCGACGATCTTATGAATGCCCTCCGGCTCTCAAGAAACGCGGTAGTGATCGTTGACCGTGATCGGGCAACTCAGGCGGAGCCGTTGAAGGCACGGGCGGAGCGTGTGCTTCGGGAGGTAGCTGAGGCCGGTGGGATTGGGTGGTGTACCAGTGGCCGAGAGATTGAAAACTACATTCCATTAGAATGTATTAATGGAACACTTAAAGCGCTTGGCGTTCGGTGCGAGCTTGACAACTTCGGTGAAGGTGATCGACTTTCCGATCGAATGGCCGCACTTGAAGTAGAAGATGGGCAGATATGGATTCGGAAATATTTAGACAATAAGGTCAGAATGATACAAAAAGTGTTGACGACAATTGAGGAGCGGCACTTGAACGTACTGGATCTTAAATCTCGGATTGAGGAATTGGCGGAATATATAGTTGCGTGCAATGCGGAAGGTTAGGCGGGTGGTGTGGCCACTGAGATAGCAGGCAATATCTACTATATCTACTCGCCGCTCACACCCACCCCAACATCCCCAAACTCACCCCATCATTCCAAATCTTCGTCATGTGCTTGATCTTGTCCCCTTCGAACTCCATCACATACGCATACTCAGCGGCGACCTTCTTCCC
>JAJDDM010000108.1 GCA_029260315.1 Phycisphaerales bacterium
CTCCTCCGCGACTACCTCGACCCCGACCTCACCCCCCTCGACCTCTGCGACATCCACGACATCACCCTGCGCGAACTCGAAGCCTGGCTCGATTCTCCCAAGTTCGCCGCGGCCCTCACATCCCTCGACCGCATCGAGACCAAACGCGACGAGCACCTCCAGCGCCAAGCCCGCGCAACCGCCCGCGCAACCTTGCAGCGCCTCGCCACGACCGCCCCCGCCGAGCCCATGACCCCCGCCGAGCAACTCCGCCTCCAGGAATCCCAGCGCAAAGCCGCGAGCAGACTCCTTGCTCGCACCTCGCGCTCGGCCAACGCGCGCCCAGGGTCCCACCCAGACACACGCCCAAGATCGACACACGTCCAAGATCGGGCCAAGGTGCGGGCCCGAGTTCAAGCCCCATATCGCTCCGCCGATCGCGCATCGAACGCCGAGCCCGCAATCGATCCCGGTCCGATGCAAACTCAGCTCTTCCCGTACCGCTCCAGGAACCGGCGCTCGCCCTCGATGCTCCCGATCAGCAGCACCTCGGCCCCCTCCACCAGCGGCACGTTCGGATCCGGATTGATCCGCGTCTGCCCGTTCACCGTCACGCCGATGACCGTGCAACCTGTCTCTTCGCGGATGTCGGTCTGGGCGAGCGTTTTGCCCGCCAGCGACTTGGGCAGGGCAAGCCTCGTGATATCCAGACCCTCCGCGAGCATGAGCAGATCGCTGCGATCCAGCAGGTTGATCATCACGCTGGCCCCCATCGACGCCTCGGAGACCACGAAATCGGCCCCGGCCCGGTGCAGCGTGTCCACCGTGTGGTCCTGGATCGAGCGGCTGACGATCTGGATGTCGGGGCGCAGGTGGCGGATCATCAGCGTCAGATAGACGTTCACGCTGTCGTCGGCGGTGGTGATAAGGGCCGAGGGAGCGTCCTTGATGCCGGCCTCGATCAGGACTGACTCGCGCGCGGCATTGCCGATGATCACGTTGTCACCCTGCGCGCGCACCTTGGATTTCTCGATGATGCGAAAATCGACGGCGCGGCCTCGGAGGGCGCGGGCGACGGCGCTGCCGACGCGGCCTGCGCCGATGACGATGGCGGGCCCCGCCGCGGCGTTGTAGATCGCGAAGTGCTCGTCGTAGTTGACCAGTTGCTCCTTGGTGCCGGCAAGGACGAGGATGGTGTTGGGGCCGATGACGGTCTGGGGCCCGGCGGCCTGGAACCTGCCGCGTTCCCAGACGCCGACGACGTTGACGCCGAGCTCGTTGAGGCGGTTCTCGAGGAGGGTCTTGCCGACCAGTGGGGTTCGGACGCAGCTTGCCTCGGCGACGATGAGATCGTCGAGGCGTCCGATCTCGTGGGTCATGGCGTCGCCGCCGATGGTCCTGCGGGCGAGTGCCTGGCCCATCATCTCGCCCAGCCGGAGAACGCGCGAGCAGCCGGCGACCTTGAGGACGCGGACCGAGACCTCCTCGCCGGCGCTGGCGACGATGGGGACATCGGGGGCGATCTCACGGGCGTTGAAGCTGATGGTCGCGTTCTGGGCGTCGCTGGCGGTCGCGACGAGCAGCGCGGCGTGGTCGAGACGTGCGCGCCGGTACGTCTCGGGCGAGTCGAGGTTGCCCATCATGATGGCCAGGCCCAGGTCGTGGAGGCGGGTCGCCTCGTCGAAGTCGGGGATGATGAGGACGTGGGGGATGCCGCGTTGGGCGAGGCGGGCCATCAGAGCGCGGGCCACGGCGTCGTCGTGGGTGAGCACGACGTGCCCTGTCGTGGAATCGGGCAGCTCGCGCGGCGTGCGGGCGGCGGTCTGGGCCTCGACCCAGGGGAGGTAGAGGAACTGGATGAAAGCAAACGGCAGGAGGATGAGCAGGAAGATGACGCCGGTGAGCAGCACGAGGATGGAGAAGAGGCGGCCGACGTCGCTGGCGAAAGTAATGTCGCCGAAGCCGAGGGTGGTCATGACGACGAGCGTCCAATAGAAGCCGGTGATCCAGGTGTAGTTGTGGTCGGTGCCGAGGGCGCGATTCTCCCACTCCATGATGAAGTGGAAGACGAGGCTGTAGAGGATGATGAG
Source organism: Phycisphaerales bacterium (assembly GCA_029260315.1). Classification (GTDB taxonomy): domain Bacteria; phylum Planctomycetota; class Phycisphaerae; order Phycisphaerales; family UBA1924; genus S146-42. The sequence goes on from JAJDDM010000108.1 coordinate 2,070, forward strand.
GGCGAGGAGGACGAGGACGAGGCGGACGACGACGGCGGCGTTGCCTCGGGTCGAGCGGCGCTGGAAGGCGAAGGGGAGTTGTGCGGAGAGGTACTTGAACATGGGGTGTGGGGGAGGGTATCACAAGTGGACGGGTGGGCGGGAGCGGCGAGTTGGGGGAGAGGGTTGCGGAGAAGTCGGAGCCGCGCGAGCTCGCCATGGAGTGCCCGGCAACCGCCGCGATCCGTGACGACAGCTCCGTGCTCGAGGAACGCGATCCGGAAGATGTGGCGTTGGACTGCCTGTATTGGACGGGGTCGGTGTTTGGGTGATGCGTCGCGAGCTTATGAGCGCTTTGCGTCCACTGGCGGAGAACTCGAACAGTTGCGGATGGCCGAGCGAAGTGCCACCAGCCGTGGGTTTGCGCGGCTGGTGCTTCAGGGAGAGCGCCATAGAACACCAACCGCTCAAAGCAGCGGTTGGTGGCACGACGTTTGCCACTCGCACAAGCATCCTGCCGCGAAGCACATGTGACAATCGACGCAAATGGCTCGTGCGTTCGCGGTTCTGTGACTTGGATAGGGGGTTTGTGGCGGGAGCGGGAATATGGATCATGGCGCCTGGGTTCATGCCCGCATGCGGAGCCCGAGCCCGTCAACGAAGAGCCGCAGAGACCGGCGTGACGCGTTCCAGGCGTCGCTGGACGGCATGGGGTTGACGCTGTTCTGACGCCTCCCTGCCGATCCGCAGTTCCCATTTGAGATTGCAGCGGCGAGCGTCGTGTGACGCGCGCCATCGTCGCGCTCGCACGGTGCGAGCGCCGACTCACGAAGACACTGCGCGCCGAGAGGTCGGCGACGCACAGGCTATCGGAGCATCACCATGACCACCACGATCGAGACGAACGAGATCGCCCGCCTGAACGGCGAGCTGGACGCGATGACCGGCGAGGGCAAGATCCTCGACGCACTGGCAAAGTTTTACGCCGAGGATTGCACGTTCCAGGAGGGCAACGGCGAGGCGCGCGTCGGGCGGGCGGCCCAGCACGCGCACCTGAGCGGGTTCTTCGCGACGCTGAAGGCGTTCAACGGCGCGACGCTGCGGGCCTCCGGTGTCAGCGGGGGCGTCGGCGAGGGCGTGTCGCTTTCCGAGTGGACGTTCGACATGGAGGGCCCCGAGGGGCCGATCCTGTGGAACGAGATCCTCGTGCGGCGGTGGCGGAACGGGAAGGTTGTGAGCGAGCGGTTCTACACGGCCTAGCCAATCGAAGCAGCTCCTTACGGCGTCGTCGGTGAGAGCCGGCGGCGCTCGATTGCTCGTGCGTCGATGGCGGCGCGGACGATCTCTCGCGAGCTCGCGCTCGCGGCTCGGTGTTGTGCTTTTGGCGAACAACAGCACCAACCGCTCAGAGCAGCGGTTGGTGGCACGGCGGTTGGCCGCTCGGTGACAAGAAACTTCAGTTCGCGGGGATGACGCTGTAGACGCCGCCGGCGAGCTTCCAGCCGTCGTCGGTGCGGATGAAGTTGAAGACGTCGATGCCGGTGTGGCTGAGCTCGCCGTCGACCTCGAACTCGTACTCTGCCCAGAGGACGGCGATGTCGCCCTCGACGAGGATGAAGGGCTTTGCGGTGAACCGCTCGCGGATCGTGGACTGCTGGGTCGGCAGCTCGGCGAGCCACTCGGCGATGGTGAAGCTGGTGAGGCCCGACTCGCCCTCGGCGGTGCTGATAAACGCGCCCTCGGGGATGAGATGGGTGGCGGCGAGCTCGGCGTCGCGGGTCTCCATGGCGTCGAAGATGCTCTCGGAGACTGCACGGATGGCGGCGTGGTCGGAGGAGCTGGCGCAGCCGAGGAGGGATGCCAGGAGGATTGTGGATATGGCGGTCGTGGATTTCATCCGGGCACCATAGCGACTTGGCGTTCTGGGTGGGCGATGTTGGACCCGGCGGTGGGCGTGGCGGCGCGGGATTGTCGGGGCATGGGACGCCGCCTAGCATTGCGGCCCGAGACTCTGGAGCCAGATATGCCGTTTGAATGCTACTACACGGGCAAGAAGACCACCTTCGGCAAGAAGCGCGCGTGGTCGGGCCAGAAGATCTCCAAGGGGGGCTTCGGGCTCAAGGCGACGGGGATCTCCCGGCGGACGTTCAAGCCGAACCTGCACAAGGTCAACGCCATGGTGGAGGTGACCGACGGCGAGGGGAACCCGGTGCTCGACGCGGACGGGAAGCCCAAGCGGGTGCAGAAGAAGGTCCGCGTCAGCGCCAAGGCGATCCGCTCGGGGCTGGTGATCAAGCCGCTGAAGCGGAAGTACGGATACACTCGCGAGCAGAAGCAGGGCTGAGGCTGGGTTGAAGCTGGGCTGGAGTTGAGGCGGGGCCAAGCGCGGGTTTCGAGGCTCAACCCGGTCGGTTATTGGACGCAACTGAGAGCTCGGTGCGGCCGGTAAGTCACGCGGCGGCTGGAGGCTTTGCCTCAATCGAGAGTTCCCCCATAGAAACCTTGGGTTCGTTCGTAAGAGCGTGCCTGCTCGTGGTATGTTTGTCGCCATAGAGAAGGTTGGGCGTACGCACACGGGGGGGGATCCCGTGGCGCGAGCGGCCGCGTTACGAGGGTGGTATTCATGCGCGCAGAAATTGGTGCGAAGGGGCGAAAATGGATCGCCTGGTGTGTCGGCGGCGTCGGCGGGGTCGGGTTGATGATCGGCATGACGATGCATCATCCGGACGATGTCGTGATCGGCGAACGTCCGGCGGTGGAGCGGCACCTGAGCCAGCGTGAGATCGATCGCGGGCGGGTGCGGATGAAGGACCTGGTCGAGCACGGGGCGGCCGTGTTCAGCGCTCGGTTCAACGCGCTGGACGGGCAGGGGCGCCCGGCGAGCACCGGGACGGGCGCGCCGCGGGTGCCGGATGAGCCGCACATGATCCGGACGAGCGCGCCGGACAGCACGAGCTGCGCGGGGTGTCACGCGCAGCCGCGAGCGGGCGGCGCGGGAGACTTCGTGGCGAATGTGTTCGTGCTTGCGCAGGCTTTAGACCCGGTGACCGAGTCGGTGTCCGGGAACTTCTCGAACGAGCGGAACACGCTGGGGATGATGGGTGCCGGGCCGATCGAGATGCTGGCGCGGGAGATGACCGAGGAGCTGCACGCGATCCGGGATGAGTGCCGGGAGGAGGCGGCGCGTCTGAACGTTCCGGTGACGCTTGCGCTGGTGGCCAAGGGCGTGGAGTTCGGGCGAGTGACGGCGATGCCGAACGGGAAGATCGATCCGAGCGAGATCGAGGGCGTGGACTGGGATCTGATCGTCAAGCCGTTCCACCAGAAGGGGGCGGTGGTCTCGCTGCGCGAGTTCACGAACAACGCGATGAACCATCACCACGGGATCCAGACGGTCGAGCGTTTCGGCGAGGATGTCGACGCGGACCTGGACGGTGTGGTGAACGAGCTGAGCGTGGGAGACATCACGGCGGCGACGATCTTCCAGGCGGCGCTGGATGTGCCGGTGGAGGTTCGGCCGAAGGAGCGCGAGCGTCGCGAGGCGGCGGAGCGCGGGAGCATGTTGTTTGACGCCGTGGGCTGCAACGAATGCCATGTGCGTGAGTTCACGCTGCGTTCTCGTGATTTCAGCGAGCCGAATCCGTACAACCCGGCGGGGAACCTGCGGCTGCTGGACGTGCCGCACCCGTTCACGTTCGACATGACCAAGGACGGCGCGAAGCCGAACCTGGAGCGTGGGCCGCACGGGACGGCGATCATCCGCCCGTTCACGGACTTGAAGCGACACAATCTGAACGACGCGGACTTCGGACACTTCGACAATGAGATTCTTGCGCAGGGGACGCTCAACGGGTTCGCGGATCCGAGCGAGTTCACGATTCCGGCCGAGCCCAGGCCGACGGGCGAGTTCCTGAGCCGCAAGCTGTGGGACGTGGGCAACAGCGATCCGTACGGGCATCGCGGGGATCTGTCGACGATGACCGAGGCGATCTACTTTCACGGCGGGGACGCGCGGGAGAGCCGGGACATGTTCTTCGAGCTTTCGAGCGAGGAGCGGGCGTCGATCATCGAGTTCCTGAAGACGCTGCGGGTGGAGGAGCACACCAAGCACGGGAAGCCCGAGTTCTGAGCAGGGACGATGCGTATGATTGGGGAAGGGCCGGGGCTTTGATGCTCCGGCCTTTTTCTTCGCGCTTGGGTCGCGGCGTCGCGCCTCGTCTCGGTGATCCGGGCGGAGGTCGCGATTTGCTTGTCGATGTTCGCCCGGGGCGGATCGTGTGCGGTCAGGGGGAGGGCCTGTTGCGCTCGTCGGCGTCGAGGAAGCGGTCCTGTTGATCCGCGGGGGGGACGGGGCAGGCGTCGGTGGTGCCGAAGAGGTGATAGCGGTGCTTGGCGATGCGGGTGTAGCACCAGTCGCGGATGGGGCGGGGGATGACGCGGAGGATGGCGAGCCAACGCCAGGGGGCGCGCAGGTGGCGGCAGAGGCGCAGGGCGGCGGTGGAGCGGGTGTGGACGCCGGTGTCGTCGATGAGCACGAGGGTGGAGAGATCGGGGATGTCGCGGCCTTCGAGCAGGGGCTTGGCGGCGTCGGACTGGAGGGAGGCGAAGCGGAGGGTTGGGGCTCGTTCGTGTTTGAGGATGAAGCGGACGGCGACGTTGCAGAGGTTGCAGACGCCGTCGGCGAGGAGGATGGGGCGATCGCTGATCACGAGGGATTGTTGGTTGGCTCAACGGCTCATTGCATTGCATGTGGAAAAGCCAATCGATAGGGCGGTGCGAGCAGGCCGCTCACCGAACAGTGGGAACGATTGGTTTTCTCTGTGCTTTGGTGAGCTGCCGACGCTATCGGGGGCTTGGTTGATATCGCCGGGCGTTCAGCGGCCTGTTAGAGCGGATGGCGCTTTGGCTCGCCGTCGCGACGGGGGTATATCCTGGGCGTGGCGCTGTGCTTGGTCAGGCAGACGATCTTGCCGGTGGGGGTGTCGAACGTTCCCGCGTGCGTGGCGCGCAGCTCGCGCAGTGCGTGTGCCGCGTCGGAGAGCTCCTCCTCGGCTCGCTCGCCCTTGACGAGCAGCACGAGGGCGTGCTGCTTGATGAGAGGGACGGTGAGTTCGCTGGCGACGCGGATCGGGCCGAGGGCGCGGGCGATGGCGGCGTCGTAGGACTCGCGGTGGCTCGCGACACGATTGAACTCATTGCCCGTGCCACTGGCGGCTTGTCCGCCAGTGTTTCGGCTTTGCACGCCCGCACTGGTGGACGAGCCATCAGTGGCACCATGCGTGGCGCGCATCTGGCCGGCTTGCTCGGCCCGCATCTGGATCACGCGCGCATTGGGCAGCTTCAGCCGACCGATCGCCAGGGCAAGAAACTCGGCCTTCTTGCCCGTCGCCTCCAGCAGCGTGAAGTCCAGGTTTGGCAGCGTGATCGCCAGCGGCAGGCTGGGCAAGCCGCCGCCCGCGCCGACGTCGATGATTCGGGCGCCGGCATCGAGATCGCTGAGCATCGCGATCAGCGTGAGCGAGTCGAAGATGTGGCGGATCCAGGCGGCGTCGGTATCGCGGATCGCCGTGAGATTCACACGCTCGTTCGCAGCGAGAAGCAGCGCCAGATACCGCCCAAGGCGCTCGATGTCACCGGCGTCGAACGCGATCTCCTGGGCGTCGCAAAGCTCCAGAAACTCGGCGTTCGGCGTGATCGCCTCCGGATCGGGCAGATCCGCGAAGACCGATGCTCGACGCTCGCTCGGCTCTCGCGGCTCGCGAGGCGAACTCATTGCTCGAACTCGAAGGAGTTGCGATAGGGCGGGAGCGGTCGGTGGACGCCGACCGAGAGCACCAGGGCGGTCATGAGCCAGCAGGCGATGATGCTCGAGCCGCCGTAGCTGACAAAGGGCAGGGTGATACCGACGATTGGGAAGATGCCGATGGTCATGGCGATGTTGATGATGGCCTGGGTGGCGATGAAGGCGCTGACGCCGACGACGACGAGGCGAGCGAAGGGGTCGCGTGTCATCGCCGCGGCTGCGGCAGCGCCGAGCATCCAGATGGCGTAGAGGGCGGCGACGGCGAGGCCTCCGAGGACGCCGAAGCGGGCGACGACGACGGCGAAGACCATGTCGTTGTGCGCCTCGGGCAGGCGATTGTAATGCAGGAGGCTGCGTGCCTGGGCGTCGGACGTGCCGACGAGCCCGCCTGCGCCGGCGACGCGCTGGGCGGTGAGCGCCTGGAAGTTGGTCGTGCTGGCGGTGCTCATGTCGCCCTGGATCTGGTCCCAGAGCGAGGCGATGCGCTGCTGCTGGTGGGGGCGGAGCAGGGGATAGCTCGCGGGGGCGGTGAGTGCCGCGGCGACGACGATGATCGCGAGGTGGCGGATGCGGGCTCCGGCGGCGAGGAGCATCGCGAACAGCGCGGGGATGAACAGGGCGGCGGTGCCGAGGTCGGGCTGGATCGTGATCAGGCCGACGGGGATGGCGGTGATGATGCCCAGGGGGACGAGGCCACAGAACTTGCGGTGATGGTCGCGGTAGCGCAGGTAGCGGGCGATGAGGAGCACATAGGCAATCTTGGTGATCTCGCTGGGTTGGAAGAGGAAGAACTTGAGGTTGATCCAGCCGCGGGTGCCGTTGCGGGGCGCGACGATCGAGCTCGGCACCATCGGCAGCAGCAGGAAGACAAGCAGCGCGAGCATGACGAGCATCGCGGGCACGGCGAGGTATGCGCTGAAGCGATAGTGCGGCACCGCGACCAGAAGCGCCAGGGCGAATGCGCCTGCGACGATGATCGCCTGCTTGATCGCGGGCGCGGCCATCGCCAGTGCGCCGTCGTTGACGGGGCGCTCGGCGAGGTCGATCGCGTAGACACCCAGCAGCGAGAGGATCAGGGCGCTTGCGACGCAGAGCCACGCGGGCGTGAGGGGGCGCAGCGAATCGAGCACGCCGAAGCGCGTGCTCGTCGTTCCTTTCACCAGAAAGGCGGCTTCATCCAGGATCACTGGGAAGGTACCCCTCCTCGACGAGCGCGCGGGCGATCTGGTTGCAGATCGGGCCGGAGACCCTTGCGCCGCTGCCGGCGTACTCCATGAGCACCGCGATGGCGTAGCGCGGCTCGCCCTCGCCGACGAGGACGACGAACCAGGAGTGGTCGCCGCTGCGCAGGATCCGCTCGTGGTCGTCGCGTCTGCCGTTCAGCTCGCCGTCGGGCCCTGGCTCATCCTCGAAGAGCGGCGGCGCCGTCGCGGTGCCGGTCTTGCCCCAGACGGTGATGCGCTTGGGCAGGTCGAAGATCGGCTCGCGGTGGCCGTCGGCAAATGTCAGGTGGTTGGCGGTGCCGTCGCGTGGATCCTCGATGACGCGGCGGAGTCCGTCGAGGACCATCTTGCGGGCGGCGGGGCGGATGGTGATGGGCTCGCGTGCCTCGCCGCGCTGGCCTCGGACGACGTGGGGGGCGACGTGGACGCCGGCGCGGGCGATGGTCGCCAGCGCGTCGGCGGCGTGCAGAGGCGTCCAGGCGACGGGCCCCTGGCCGATGCCCATCTGGATGGCGTCGCCGGTCTGGACCCCGGCGGTTGCGCCGCGAGCGCTGTGTCCGAGCATGCCGGGGGACTCGAAGCCGAGGCCCAGGTCCCAGGCGCTCTCGACGCCGAAGCGCCGGTACATCTCCTGGATGCGGTTGGATCCGAGGCGGCGTCCGAGTGTGAAAAAGAAGACGTTGCAGGAGGTCATGAGGCCCTCTGCGCCGTCGAGGTCGTGCCCGAGATCGATCGTGTGCGTGGTGGTGTAGCTCTTGAAGATCCAGCAGCGCAGACGGTCGGGTTTGTTCTCGTAGAGGTGTCCGTTGCAGGCGATGCGCTCGCCGAGGGAGAAGACGCCGCGCTCGATCGCGTCGATGAGCACGAGCGCCTTGGCGACCGAGCCCGGGGGATAGGCCGCCTGGGTGACGCGGTTGCGCAGCGGGGCGTTGATGGCGTCGTCGAGGATCGCGCCGGGGTCCTCGGCGTATTCGGCGCGGGTGAAGCTCGGGGTGGAGACCATGGCGAGGATCTCGCCGGAGCGGGCGTCGAGGACGACGGCTGCGCCGTTGAGGGGCGTGCCCTCGGGCATCATCTCGCGGGTCTGGCCGTGCCATTCCTGGACGCGTGCGAGGCCGAAGGCGGGGTCCATGATGGCGCGGATCTTGGCTTGGAGGTCGATGTCGATGGTGAGGACGATGTCGCGCCCGGGTTCGGGAGGTTCAACGGTCTCTTCGTGGCTGTCGAGGCGTGTGGTGCGCAGGCCGCGCAGGCCGCGCAGCTGGTGTTCCATGGCGCGTTCGACGCCGAGCAGGCCCGCGGGGTCGTCGGGGAAGTACATGCCTCGATCGCGTCCGCCGGTCGAGGCGACCCGTTCGGCAAACGCAGGATCGTCCTCTCGCAGCATCTCGCGTCGCTCGTAGTCCTCGCCCAGCGCGATCAAGCGCATCCAACCCAGAACGTTTGTCGCGACGCCGCGGACCTCGATGGTCTGTTCGCTCTCGCTGGCGATCGAAGAGGGCAGGCTCGAGCGATCGAGCGCGACGCGCATGGTCTCCATGGGATAGTGGCGATCGCTGGACTCGTCGATCGACACGCCGGGGAATCGCTCGACGAGCAGCGCCCCGCCGGGCAAATCCAGGGCCACCGTCTCGCGGCCGCGCTGGCTGATGGTGAACGCGGTGGCGTCGGCGACGTTGCGAACGACGATGTGCGGCATGGTCTGCTCGCGGATCGGCTCGCCCGCGTTGGCCCGCACGCCCGTCGTGATCGGCTGCCCCGCGACGATGGACAGACCCAGGCGGCGGGAGACCAGGTGCTCGTGACGCTCGTTCACGCGCTGCACGATCTCCGCCGCGCGCTCGGTCAGTTCCGAGCGCGGCACGCCCAGCAGGAACGTCAGATCGGTGTACATTCGATCGACGTGCTCGCGGAGCACCTCGGCGTATCGCGCGACGAGCTTTTCTCGGGTCGGATCGTCGAGGTCGCGCCAGCGGTCGGCGTGGCGATCGCGGGCCCGGCGTCTGGCCTCTTCTTGTACCCAGCGACCGCTCAAGACCGCGAAGTCGATCGCGACGGCGCTGCTGGCGCGGTCCTCGGCGAGCACGCGTCCCTTGCGATCGAGGATCCTGCCGCGGGTCGTGGGGGTCCACTCGAAGCGCACGAGGCGCTCGCGGGCGGCGTCGAGCAGCTCGTCGTGGCGGACGACCGAGAGGTTGACGAGTTGGGCGAGGATCGGCATCAGCCCGAAGGCGAACGCGCCGACGAGCAGGGCCAATCGCCCATGGAACATGCCGAGCCTGATCGCCATCCGTGGCCTCTCCTGCGCACTCCGTCGCGCCTGCTCTCGCGCCCCAGTCCGGGCCCGCTGTCTCGGACCGTCATGGTACCTCATCGCGGCGGATCGAGGGCGGGTGAGCTGGTCGTCGCGAGAAACCGACGCCCTCTGACGCACCCTACGATCGCGCATGGCGGATCCGATGATCATTCTGTGCCCGGGCCAGGGAGCCCAGGCAGTCACGATGGGCCTCGCGTGGCGCGACGCCTCGCGGGCCGCCCGCGACATCTTCGAGCAGGCCGACGCCCTGTTGAAGGGATCGCTGCCGGCGACCCTGAGCTCGCTGTGCTTTGAGGGGCCGGAGGACACGCTGAACCGGACGGATGTCTCGCAGCCGGCGATCTTCGTGTGCTCGGTCGCGAGCTGGCACGGGCTGCTGGAGTCGCTGGGCATGACGCCGGGGGATCCGAAGCTCGCGGCGGCGGCGGGCCTGTCCCTGGGGGAATATACGGCTCTGCACCTGGCGGGGGCGATCTCGTTCGAGGACGGGCTGTCGCTGGTGGCCTTGCGGGGCAAGGCGATGCAGGAGGCCGCCGAGGCCCAGCGGTCGGGCATGGTCGCCCTCATTGGTGCCGACGAGGACAAGGCCAAAGCGTTGTGCGACAAGGCTCGCCAGGACGACGTGCTGGTTTGTGCGAACTTCAATGCCCCGGGACAGGTCGTCATCAGCGGGTCGAAGGCGGCGTGCGAGCGGGCGACAGAGCTGGCCCAGGAGGAGGGGCTGAGGGCCTCGCCGTTGCCGGTGGCGGGGGCGTTTCACTCGCCTTTGATGCAGCCGGCGGCGGATCGCCTGCGGGCGGCGCTGGAAACTACCCGGATCAACGCACCTCGGTGTCCGGTTCTGGCGAATGTGTCCGCCGAGCCGCATTCTGAGGATCCTGACCAGATCCGTCGGCGTTTGGTGGAGCAGTTGACCTGGCCCGTACGGTGGTCGGCGTGCTGTGCGTGGATGAACAAGAATATCGAGGGCGAGTATCACGAGCTTGCGCCCGGGCGAACCCTGAGCGGTCTCATGCGTCGAATAGAGCGTGGCCGCAAGGTGATCAGCCACGATGCGCCCGAGGGGGCGTGAGTCGAGACCCAGGATCGAGAACCCGCAATCCCGAGGGGCACGATGAAGAGAACTTCGATGACGCGATTGGCCGGGGGCATTGCTCTGTCGGCGGTGCTCGGCGCGACGCTGACGCAGATGTCTGCGTGCAAGAAGGAGGAGCCGCCTCCGCCGCCGAAGCGTGCTCCGCCGCCGCCTCCGCCGCCGCCGGAGCCTGTCGATCTCAGTCGGGTCTTGGACTCGCTGGATGGGTTCGACGCGCGGGTGCAGTTTCCGCAGGAGCACGCGCCGACCGACGAGGGGCTCGCGGAGAACGTGGCGCTGTTCGCGTCGGCGCTGGTTTCCAAGGACGGCGAGGTGCTGCGGCCGATGCTGAGCGCCGACGGGCGAGAGGTGCTGAGCCAGGTCGAGCAGAACTGGTGGAGCACGGATCTGGACGCGGCGCGGGTGGTGATGCTGACGATGGGCGGCGGGGGGCAGCCGCGGGAGGGAGGGGGCGGGTTGTCGCCCGAGGTCTCGCGCTTGCTGGATGAGATGGAGCAGGTGGTGCTGGATGCCGTGCCCGCGGACATTCGCTCGCAGATTCCGCAGAGCCAGTTGGCGCAGCTCACCGGCGGGATCAACGCGGCGCAGTTCGCGGGGGTGACCGACGACGCGGTGCGCAACGCGCTGGAGATCGCCAAGCCGATGATCGAGGAGATGGCGTCGGGGGATTTCTCTCAGTTTGCCCAGATGATGGGGATGCCGCAGGGTGTAGAGCTACCGCCCGAGGCGCAGGAGCAGATGGCCAGGCTCAAACCGGCGTTCAACGCGATGCTTGAGCACATGGACAAGATCATCGCTGCGGCGGACTCATCCCTGGACAACGTCGAGACCTCCGATCTGTCGGCGACGCTGGTAACGGCGCTGCAGGACGCGTCGGGGTCGTATGTGCTGATGTGGGACGCCCAGCGGTTTGATGACGGGTGGTTCTTCTCGCCGCTGCCGGCGACCGATGAGGTGCGCCTTGCGGTGCGCGATTGGGACGGCGGGAGTCTGAACGACTATCGCGTCGAGCTCGTGCGCGCGCCGGTGATTCCTGATATTCCGGATCTGGACGACGGGAACGATGCGAGCCCGTCGAGGCCTGGGCGGGGCGGCGGGTCGTCGAGCAGCGGCGGCTAACTCGAGCGGCATGGTTTCGGTCAGCGCCGATCCCGCGACGGGGATCGGCGTTGTCTTTGTCGAGCAACCGAGGATTCGCCGTTCTACGATCCCGGCCCCACAGCCCACAGGGAGGATTCTCCATGTCAGATACCCGCGTCGCTCTCGTGACGGGCGCAAGCCGAGGCATCGGGCGCGCCATCGCCACTCGGTTGGCTTCGGATCGTGAGGCTCGGCACGTCGTGCTGTGCGCCCGGTCCGAATCTCCGTTGAACGATCTCAAGAGCCAGATCGAGGACGGCGGTGGGCAGGCGACGGTCCGGGCGTGCGATATCTCGGATCGCGAGGCCGTCGCGCAGATGGTCGAGTCGGTCGCGAGTGACCTCGGTCGTCTGGACATCCTGGTGAACAACGCCGGGATCACCCGCGACAACCTGCTGATGCGGATGAGCGACGAGGAGTGGGACGACGTGCTGCGGGTGAATCTCACGAGCGTGTTCGCGGCGTGCCGGGCGGCGGCTCGTCCCATGATGCGCCAGCGATTCGGGCGGATCGTGAATATCGCGAGCACGTCGGGGCTGGTGGGGAACTCCGGGCAGGCGAACTACGCGGCGGCCAAGAGCGCGCTGAGCGGGTTCAGCCGGACGATCGCCAGAGAGCTGGGCTCCAAGGGGGTGACGTGCAACGTCGTCGCGCCGGGGTTCATCCAGACGGATATGACCAAGGATCTGCCGGAGAACATCGTCGAGCAGGTGAAGGGGGCGATCGCGGTGAAGCGGTTGGGCGCGCCCGAGGACATCGCTGCTGCGGTCGCGTATGCCACCAGCGACGACGCGGGGTTCCTGACCGGGCAGGTCATCACGGTCGATGGCGGGATGACGATGGCGTGATGGGGATGGCGAGATGAGCGGTGAGCCGATCAGCCTCGAAGGCGTTCGTATGCACGTCGCTGAGCGCGCGCCCGGCGGGGTCGTCAACGAGGACACGATCTTTGCGTTTCGCCAGGAGGGCGACCTGGTCGAGGCGAGCTACGCCGGGGGGCGGATCCGCAAGGGGTATCTGGTTGGTCGGCTTGAGGGTGCCTCACTGGAGTTCCGATATTGCCAGGTGCAGGACAACGGGCAGATCGATGGCGGCGTTTCTCGCGGCACGCTGAGCCGCGAGAGCTCGGGCAAGATCCGGCTGGACGAGCGGTTCGAGTGGGCGAGCCGCGACGGCGAGGGGCGGAATGTCATGCGAGAACTTGCCTAGATACGCGGGCATTCCGCGGGCTCGATGATGCGAGGATCGCGATGCTGGATCGGGCGGTCGTGTCGGGCTAGCATTGTAAATGGTAGCATTGGCTACAATTTTGCTTTGGCTCGCCTTTGTGGCCTGGTCGTGGTTCGCGTTTGTGAGCATTCTCGCGTTTCGATCGCTCAAGCCGCCGCCCTTGCTGGAGGCGGGTGATACGGAGTTCGAAGGCTCGGTCGTGTCGATCATCATTCCTGCGCGCGATGAGGGCGAACGCATCGAGACCACCGTTCGGCGGGCGTTGGCGCAGCGAGCCGTCGTCGTTGAGGTCATCGTGATCGACGATCGCTCGAGCGACGATACCCGTCAGATTCTGCGGGCGCTCGCGAGCGAGCATCCATCGTTGCACGTCGTGTGCGTGGATGAGCTGCCGGAGGGCTGGCTCGGCAAGTGCCACGCGCTCTGGCGGGGCTCACAGGTCGCGGCCGGCGACTGGCTGCTCTTCACCGATGCCGACACATGGATGGAGGACGATGCGGTCGCGCGGGCGGTCTTGTTGGGCGAACGCACCAAGGCCGATCATGTGTCGATGGTGCCCGGGTTCACACCAATGTCGTTCCTCGGTCGTCAATGCATGCTCGCCTTTGCGGGCCTGCTTCTCGACCAGGCCCAGCGCGTCAATCGCGACGCCCGGAACGGATTCTTCGGTGTGGGAGCGTTCAACATGGTCCGGCGTGAGACCTACGACGCCTTCGGCGGGCACGAGACCCTGCGTCTGGAGATCGTCGATGACATGAAGCTGGGTGTGCTCGTCCGCCGCACGGGTGGGCGCACGCGAGCAGCGATTGGTGCAAAGCTGGCGACCATCAAGTTCGGCCGGACGGCCGGCGACGTCGTGCGTTTGCTCGAAAAGAACGGTTTCGCGGCGTTCGAGTACAACGTGTTCGCGGGCGCGGGGATGCCAACGCTCATGCTGATCATGACGACGCTCGCGGCGCTCGGCCCGCTGATCTCCCTCGCGACGGGCTCGGTCGCCGGCTACTTTGCGGGCGCGGCGTTGCTGATCGCCGGCGTTCCGTCTGCCGCGATGGCTCGCGCCCAGGGCTGGCCGGTGCTCTCGACGCTCTTCGCGCCGCTGGCCAATCCCATCCTGGCGTTCGCGTTCCTGCGATCCATGGTGATCACGCTCCATCAAGGCGGCGTGCGATGGCGTGAGACGTTCTATCCGCTCGATCTGCTCCGGCGGCATCGGGTCTCGCGTTCGATCAAGCCGGTTCACTCGCTCTCGACAGAGGCGAACTCGCCCGAGGCGACCGGCGAGGCGCTCCAGGCGATGTCGGCCCATACCGGGAAGTGATCCGACGGGTACCGGTTGTCGACCGTGCGCTGATCGATGCCGGCGTCGAGGAGGCCGAGCCTGGCGTCCACGAGCACGAAGTCGATGCGCTTGTGGGCGGCGCTATTGAGGTTGAAACCGGTGAATGTCCCTTGATTCTCGCCCGGATTTGCGATCGCGAAGGAGTCGCGCAGCTCGCGCCCGGACTCGTCGCGGGAGGTCAGATGGAATACCGGCTCGCTGGATTCAATCGCGTTGAAGTCGCCCATGACGAGCACGGGCTCGTCGGCGGCGCGTTGCTCGATGTGCTGGCGCACGAGTCTCGCCGATCGCTCGCGCGAGTCGCGCCCCTTGTGGTCCAGGTGGAGGTTGTAGATCCGCACGGCCTCGCCGGAGTCCATGTCGATCAGGCGGCTCCATGCGCAGATCCGCGGGTACGAGTTGTCCCAGGTGATCGAGCCGATGCGGTCGGGCTCGTCGCTGAGCGCGAAGACGCCGGCCTCGGCGACCATGAAGCGGTCGGTGTCGATGAGCGTGATGACGCCCTCGCCTCTGAGCTTGCCGTTGCCGCGATGGGCGCCGATCGCGACGTAGCGGGAGTGGGCGTCGAGGATCTCGCGGATCTGCTCGCTTCGGGCTTCCTGGACCGCGAGCACGTCGGCGTCGAGCTCTGCGATCATCTCGATGACGCGATGCTTGCGGGCCGACCAGCGGTCGGGGCCGTCGAAGAGAACGCCGCTGCGGATGTTGAACGAGGCGGCTCGGAAGGGCTGTTGCTGTGCCGAGGCGCAGCCGCCGAGGAGCACCGCCGCGAGCAGACAGCAGAGCCTGGTGAGATTGTCCATGGTCACCTCCCGGCGGGCTATCGGGCCCTGCGGGAGGCGACTGAACCCAGAGTCGAGGGATACGAGGACAAGCCCCGGCAAGCCATTGCGGCTCCAAGGGAGCGTCAAATCGGTCGGTGGAAACGGGGGACTTCGGTGCGAGTTTGAGCGGAGTGAGCCCGTTCGTATCGTGTGGTCGGCTGGCGGATTATCGCAGACCCGACTGTGGGAGCGGGCGTTTACTCGTTCTTCACGCTCCTACCATCGCTCGAATCCATGCGCGGCGCCGGCTTGCCATCTGTCCGCACTCAGATGTGGACGCACGAACATGCGAGGCGTCGGAGAGGAGAGAAAGGACCGGGAGACGCCCTCCCTGACGGTCGGGCCTGTGATGCTGCCCGCTCCGATTGGACGCAAGTCGCTCCAGGAGATTCGTGCTGGCCGCGGCGAAGACGATTAGCAAGCGAGAGTGGACATGGCTCGCCATCGGTGCGGTCGGCAGCGCCATATTGGTGTTCATCGCGACAGGTTCTCTACCCGTGAGTTTCGCTGCCGGTGGACCGCCGGGGGTTCTTGGTGCGGGCATTGGTCTTCTGATGCTGCGTTCTTCTCGACAAGACGACTGAGCCGGTGGGTTCGGTGAGTCTGTCAGAGAATCTCAGCAGCCGGCGGCGAAGAGATCGAGGTAGGCGAAGAAGTCGTCGGCGTCGAGGTCGCCGTCGTCGATGATGTCGGCATCGCAGAGATCGACGAAGACCTCGAAGTCATTGACGCTGGCGTTGCCGGTTTCTTCGAAGGCGACGACGGTGAGGCGGTGGAAGCCGTGGCCGCCGGTGGCGACGGTCCAGCGGTATTCGAGGCGGTCGTGCTGGTCGGCCTGGTTGGTGAAGTCGGCGGCGTCGAGGGGGTCGACGCGGTCGGGCAGATCCCACATGACGTGGACGCGGTTGGTGGTGCGGTCCTCGGCGAGGACGACGACCTCGTGCTGGAAGCCGGTGATGTCGTCGAGGTTGGGGACGGTGATGGCGGGGGGTTCGCGGTCGACGTAGATGGCCTCTCGCCACTCGGCGAAGAGATCGGACTCGTCGCTGTCGCGGTGGCGGAAGGCGACGACGGAGATGTAGTGGAAGCCTTCTGTGAGCTGGGTCACGTCGATGGTCTGTTCATAGTTGCCGTTGGGGCCGGGGGCGTCGAAGAGGAGGTTCGTAGACGTCGGCGAAGCGTTCGTATCCGGGTGCGGCCTGGTGGAGGAAGGAGAAGTCGGTGCGGCCGTTGTTGTTCCAGTCGGTGAAGCCCTGGTCGATGCGGAACGCCGCGTCGTCGTCGGTATTGGGATCGAGGGGGTCTGCCTGCTGTGTGGTGAGGCGGATGGTGAGTGTGTCGGCGGGGACGATGGGGATTGATGCGAGGCGCTGGCGGCTGTCGCGGGCGTTGTCGGGGTCGGCGGGGAGTTCGCCCTTCGTGCCGAGGAGTTCGAGTGTGCCGACGGGGACGGCGGGGGCGTAGATGACGTAGCTGCGTTCGTGGGGTCCGGCGGTGGAGCGGGCGCGGGGGACGTTGATCGTGACGCGCCGGTTGTTGTCGACGATGAGCAGGTCGGGGATGTCGTTCGTGGGATCGACCTGGGGGTCGGCGGCGTTGCCGGTGAGTTCGTGGAGGCGGGTGGCGGGGGAGAAGGAGGTCTGGACGTTTCGGGTGTCGAAGCCGGTATCGCGCCGGTCGTTGAGGGCGACGAGGAGGTTGCCCTCGGTGCCGCCGAGGCCGGAGCCGGCGCGTTCGAAGATGAGGACGTCGTCCTTGGATTGGTTTTGGGGGTCGGTGTTGTTGAGGGGGAAGAAGAAGCCTCTGGCGTATTGGTTGTGGATCTTGATGAGTGTGGTGAGGCGGTGGTCGAGGGTCTCGGTGGTCGGGTTCCAAGCAAGGGCGATGGGCAGGCCCTCTCTAGGGTAGAAGCCGAAGGGGCGGTCGATGCCGCGGGCGTTGTGGTAGATGATGGCTGGGCCGGGGCGGGTGAGGACGTAGGCCTGGGTGAACAGGCCGATCTGGCGGTCGGTGGGGATGGGGGGCATGGATGAGCCGTTGCCGACGCTGCCGTTGTCGTGGCTGAAGACGTGGTTGACGCCGAGGGAGCCGTTCTGGAAGCCGTCGTCCTGGGCGTCGATGTGGCCGAAGTTGGCGTCGTCGAGTGCGTTCCAGGAGGCGAAGCCGGCGGCGTTGATGAGGTCGCGCAGCTTGCCGGAGCCGTTGAGGTCGAGTGCGTCGCGCCTTGCGAAGCTGTCCTTGCGGACGTAGTCGTTATAGGTGAAGGCGTTGGACTCGACGCTCTCGACGAAGGAGAAGGGGGTGATGAGGCGACCGTCGGGGGTCTGGCGGCGCTGGTGGACGGCGGTGTCCCAGAAGATGTCCCAGAACCATGTGGGGGCGTGCTTGGCGGCGTCGAGGCGGAAGCCGTCGACGTCGTGGGCGTCCATCATCATCTGGGTCCAGCGCGTGAGCAGGGCGGTTGTGTTGCCGGGGACGGGGTCGCCTTCGAGAGGCTCGTCGGTGTTGAAGGGGTAGAGGGTCCATTGCTGGGGGCCGGGGTTGCGGTCGGTGCCGGGGTTCCAGAAGGTGACGGGGGGGAGGTCGAGGTCTGGGTAGAGGCGCGCGTTGTCTGGGTTTGGGCGGTTGTGGACGGTGCCGGGGGGGATGTTGCGCGGATCGTCGTCGACGGGGTGGCGGATGAACTGGTTGTTGGATTCCTGGGCGATGTCGACGATGTCGACGAGGTCGCCCTTGAAGAGGTCGTAGCGCGGGCGGTTGGGGTCTTCGCTCTGGAGGTAGCCGGAGGCGACGCCCTTATGAAAATCGCCCCAGTCGTCGGTGGGGAGCTTGTCGCGCAGGGGGTCTTGGGGGTTGAGCCAGAATCCGGGCCAGCCGCCGGCGGCCTGGAAGCCGGCGGAGGTGTTGCGGAAGCTGTTGTGGTTCATGATGGTGTCGGCGTAGATGAGGGCGTTTGCGTTGTGGAGTTCTGCGATCATGGCGTCGAGGCGTTGCTCGGTGCCGTAGGCGGTGGGGCGTTGGGGGGTGCCGAGGTGGAAGCGGTCGAAGGCGTCGTAGCCTGCGCTGAAGTCTGACGCCAGCGCGGGTGGTGGGATCCAGATCGCGCCGTAGCCGGCGAGGAAGAAGTCGGGGGCTCGGCGTTCCATATCGGACCAGGGGGCCTCGAACCACTGGAGGATGACCTCGCGCTCCTGGGCGGGTGCGCCGGCGGCGGCGAGGGCAAGGGCGAGGGTGTGGGCACGAAGCGGGGACATCGGATCCTCCTGGAGGGAGCTTACCACGGGCACGCTCGCGAGAGAAGGAGATCGACGGGGGCCATGCACCGTGCGGGGTGATGGAGCGACTAGTGGCCCGAGTCAGAAGTTTCTTGGCGATGGCGCAACCGGTTTGCATGGTGGTGCGGATCTCTGGTAAAGGAGACTGCGTCACATGGCATATCTGCTCGAACCGCTGATGATCACGGACGAAGAACGCGCAGAGCTTCGCGGCTGGAGCCGGCGTCCCACCACCGCTCAGGCCCTGGCGATGCGTGCTCGCCGCGGCCGATGGATGGACCAACACCGAGATCGCCGAGGAACTCGGGGTCAGCAGGCCGACGGTCGGCAAGTGGCGGCGGGGGTTCGTCGAGATGGGGTTGGACGGCCTGGTCGATGCGCCGAGATCCGGCGCACCACGCAAGGTCGTTGACCAGGAGATCGAACACGTCATCGCGATGACGCTCGGGGGGACGCCACCCAACGCGACCCACTGGTCGACCCGCTCGATGGCCGAAGCGACCGGGCTGAGCCAGAGCACGATCTCGCGGATCTGGCGGGCCTTCTCGCTGCAGCCGCACCGAGTCGAGACGTTCAAACTCTCCAGCGACCCGCTGTTCGTCTCCAAGGTCCGCGACATCGTCGGGCTCTCCATGGATCCACCGGACAGGCCCTTGTGCTGTGCGTCGACGAGAAGAGCCAGACACAGGCCCTGGAGCGGACGCAGCCGCTGCTTCCGCTGCGGCCCGGCGTCGCCGAGCGGCGAACCCATGACTCCATGCGTCACGGGACGACGACGCTCTTCGCAGCGCTGGACGCCAAGACCGGCGAGGTCATCGGCCGGTGCTACCGGCGCCACCGAGCCGCGGAGTTCATCAAGTTCTTTCGGGTGATCGATGGCTCGGTCCCCGAGGATCTCGACATGCACCTGATCCTCGACAACTACAGCACGCACAAGACGCCGGCGGTGCGGCGGTGGCTTGCGCGACATCCGCGCTTCCACGTCCACTTCACGCCGACGTACGCGTCGTGGATCAACCTCGTGGAGAGCTGGTTCGGCGTGCTGACCAACCGCCGGTCCGCCGCGGCAGCTTCTGCTCCACACGCCAGTTGGAGGCGGCTGTGCGCGAGTACGTCGAGATCAATAACGCCGCGCCGACTCCGTTCGTCTGGACAAGATCTGCCGATGACACCCTGCAATCCGTCAAACGGTTCTGTTTGCAAACTTCTGGCTCGGGCCACTGGGCGAAGATCCAGCCTTCTTGCACGACAACGTCACAGTCGTACTCCGGAAGCTCGCATTCACCGGAAACGAATCTGTGGCCGGCGAGAACGCAGATTGACGCGTCAAGGAGGTCATGGTGACGAAGCACATGCGGCAGCGACTCAAGACCACCCAGACGATCGCCGAGTCTGTGTACCATCATCGCTCGTTGCTGCTGGTGCTCGGGTTTCTTGTACGGCACTCCGCCCATGCCGAGTGACCGGAGCGTTGCTTTGGGGTAGACCTCGATCGTCCCGGTTGTCCACTGCCCTCCATGCGACCAGAGGAGGGAGAATGGCAGACACACCCGGCGTCGTATCTCGTCCAATATTCTCAGGGCTGCTGCGGCCGTCCGAGCGATCCGATCTGCGCCTACCTCCAAGGGTCGCTTTCCAAATCTGTCTCTGATCCGATGATCCGTGCGTCTCGAAAACAGCTCATCTGGCCGCAGGCCAGAGGTTCCCCCGCCCGGTGATTCGCGAGCGCAGCGAACATACCTCTCGGCCAGCCCAACGGGGCATCGATCGCGAGGAGAACCCGGTCCGCGTCTGTTTCTCGGATGGCGCGGACAATGAAATCGGACGCCGTCTCGTCCGCCGCGAATTGTGCGGCTCTGACGCTGCACTTCGCGCGTTCCGATTCACCCAGCGCAAGACCTGTGCTCTTAGGATTCGTCGCGCAATCGACGCCAACAACGCAGACTCGCATGTCGCGAGTCTAATCTGGCAAGCTGATGGAACATCGTGACAACTTCACGCGGCGTCCACGACGGTTGCGGTCGATCGAGGCGATGGGACCTCATCGCCATGATCGCGAAGGACTTCAAGGTGCCCGCGAATTGCCTCACGGATCATCTCCAGCGCCTCCTCTTTGGTGTCGCCGCACGAGACGCATCCGGGCAAATCGGGAACATAGACACTGAACGACCCGTCGTCCGCCTGCTCGATGACGACCGTGTAGCGGAGTTCGTCAGCCACGCGATTCTCCTTCGAGCCCGGCCTGCCGCAGGATCGACCGCAGCGTTCCGGGGGCCACGTCGCGGCCGGCCTTGCCGCCGGCGGGCACGGTGATTGTACCGGGCTTGGTCGGATGGCGATAGTGCATGTGGCTGCCGGTCGTACGGATGTGCTCCCAGCCGTCGCCCTCGAGCATCTTGGTCAGGTCGTGATATTTCAGATGACCCGATCCTCCTTCGGGATGTTCAGCGCCGGACGCACGTCCACCTGCACGACCTCCTTCTCCCGCTGGACTTTCTTGGCCTCGTCCGCATCGACGTAATCGCTATGGCACGCGGCTTTGGGCGGCGCTGAAACGCCCTCCCTCACGGCCGGGCCTTTGGCGGACATCGCCTTCTTGGTCTTGCTCGCGAGCTTGTGGATCTCCTCCGGCGCGAGAACGCCCCGGCTCGCGAGGATCTGTTGCTGCTCGGGGGTGAGGGCCGCAGAGCGGATGGGCTTGCCCCGCTCGAAGCCCTCTGCGTTGCCCGAGGCGAAATCCTGGATCTCCTTGCTGATGCGCACCGAGCACCAGTCGTGACCGCACATGGCGCAGAAATCGGTGTCGACGTCGAGGTCCTCGTCGTGGAAGGCTCGGGCGGTGTCGGGGTCGAAGCTGAGTTCGAAGTGTTTTTCCCAGTTGAGAGCCGCGCGGGCGCGGGTGAGATCGTCGTCCCAGTCTCGGGTGTGCGGGATGCCGAGGGCGACATCCGCGGCGTGGGCCGCGATCTTGTAGGCAATGCAGCCCTGCTTGACATCGTCGCGCTTGGGCAGGCCCAGGTGCTCCTTCGGCGTGACGTAGCAGAGCATGCTTGCGCCGTGGTAGGCGATCGCGGTCGCGCCGATGCAAGAGGTGATGTGGTCGTAGCCGGGGAAGACGTCGGTGACGAGCGGCCCCAAGACATAAAAGGGTGCGCCGTGGCAGAGGCGGCGCTGGAGCTTGGCGTTGTACTCAATCTGGTCGAACGGAACGTGCCCCGGACCCTCGATCATCACTTGGACGCCCTTGGCCCAGGCACGCTCGGTCAGTTCTCCCAGCGTCTCGAGCTCGGCGAGTTGGGCGTCGTCGGTGGCGTCGGCGAGGCCGCCGGGGCGGAGGCCGTCGCCGATGCTGAAGGTGATGTCGTGCTCGCGGCAGAGATCGCAGATATCGTCCCACATGTCGTACATCAGATTGTCACGGTTTTTGTCCAACATCCATTTGGCGAGGAGGCTCCCGCCGCGGCTGACGATGCCGATGAGGCGGTTTTTGACGTATTTCAGGTGCGCCCGCCGGACGCCGGCGTGGATGGTGAAGTAATCGACGCCCTGGGCGGCTTGCAGCCGCAGCGTGTCCATCACGATTTTCTCGTTCAAGTCCTCGAGCTTGCGCCCGATGATCATGGAGTAGATGGGGACGGTGCCGATGGGCGCGGTCGAGTTCTCGCAGAAGGCGGTGCGGCACGCGTCAAGATCGCCGCCGGTGCTGAGGTCCATGATCGTGTCGGCGCCCCAGCGGAGGGCCCAGTCGAGCTTCTCGAGCTCTTCATCGGTGCCGGAGCTGACGGGGCTTGCGCCCATGTTGGCGTTGATCTTGGTCTTGGAAGCGCGCCCGATGCACATCGGATCGAGCTTGTGTTTCAGGTGGTTCCTGTTGGCGGGGATGACCATGCGCCCCGCGGCAACCTCGTCGCGGACCTGCTCGGCGCTCAGGTGCGGCTCGCGCTGCGCGACGCGGCGCATTTCCGGCGTGACGATGCCGAGGCGGGCGGATTCGAGCTGGGTGATCGGCTTGAAGCCTGCGGGGTAGATGACGGTGCGGGTGATGTTTCGAGAGTCGGAGAAGGTGATGGATTGGGTCTGGGGTTTGGGGTCTGGGGTCTGGGGCGAGAAGGACGATGAGCCTGTGTCCGACCGGCTGGAAGCCGGTGCTACCGCTTCGTGGCTCCGTGGCTCGTGGCTTTGCGCTCCGTTCGCGTGGCCTTCGCTCGAAGACTCGCTCAGACCACGGCACCGTTCGTTGCACTCGACGGTCCAGCCTTCGGGGAGGAAGTCCCAGGCGGTGTACGGGCTGGGCTCGGGCATGCCGGGGGTGTTGGGGCTGGAGTAGGCGAGGGGGCCGCCGAGGTCGGGGGCGTTGGCGAACGAGCCGGGGGTGGTTGTGGCGGTGCCACTGGCGGCTTGCCCACCAGTGCCGGAACCGCCTTGTGTGTCGGATGCAACGTCAGATGACGTGTGTCCTTGCCCGTTCGCACTGGTGGACGAGCCACCAGTGGCACCCTGAAGGGTACCTGGGACCGGCACGGCGAAACGCTCCGTGGGCCTCTTTGCGTCCTGATTCTGTGCGAGTTCATAGACCTTGTGTCCCATCGCGTTCCCTCCGCCGGTGTGAACCGGATCAGGTTCCACGGGTGCTTCTCAGCGGCCATCGGGCCGCGCCCCGAGCGAATGGCGCACTCTAGGGGAGCCGATCAGGCGGTGCCCACGAGCAGAGTCCATTCCATGACGCTCGACGGCGGCGGCTTCTCGACGCCGAGCTGGCGGAGCATGTTCAGGCACTGGGCGCGGTGGTGCATCGCGTGGGTGGTGACGTGGGTGAGGATCGCGCCGCGTTTGAATGTGAATGATCGCCCGGCGCGTTCGCCATGAATGTCGTCGTCGAGCGAGCCGGTCCACGCCGCCTCTTCGAACTCGTCGGCGACGGTCGGATGCAGTGCGAGCAGAGCCTCAACAGTCATGTCTCCTTCGGATTCCAGGCGGGGGCGGGGCGTGCTTCCGGGGAGCATGTCGCCTCGCAGCATGTCGGTCCAGCCGCGGGTCGCGCCGAGGACGTGCACGAGCGTGGCGTGCAGCGAGCCCACGCCCATCGCGAACTCTTGATGGAACTGCTCGTGCGAAAGCCCGCCGCAGGCGCTGAGGAGTTGCTGGGTCGCCCAGCGGTCGTGCGCCAGGAGGATCTGGGCGGGCTGTGAAAGTGCCATCGGTGCGTCTCCCGGGGCTGGGCGGTGCCGATTTTGTGCGGCATCTGATAGGATCGTAGACACCATCGGTTCCGCTCGCGGAACCGCGATGGCGAGTCGGTCGTAGGTATTTGGCGATATATCGGTGCTTGATCTATTAGAATGCTCAATCGCGGACGCCCTGGAAAGGAGGGTCGGATGCTGCACTCACTCCGCGTGATCACGTTGGCTTGGCTGGGTCTGGCTGCGCTCGTGCTCGCTGCGCCGGCGATCGCCCAGCCGGCGCTCGATCCGACCGAGCAGCGCCTCGCGGAGGTGCATGGCGTGGTCGTGCCGAGGCCGGCGGATCGGGAGACGCGCGAGCAGCTCGGATTTCCTCCGCCGCGTGAGGCAAGGGAGATCCTCGCGGAGATCGACGCGATGTCCGCGGAGATGCGGACGATCTCGGCGCGCGACGAGGTGTGGAAGCAGCGGTTCCGCGAGTTTCGTGCGATGCAGCGCCGGCGGATCTCGCTCGTCTCCGAGCTCGAGGAGAGCGGCTACGAGGGCGCTCGCCTGACGGAGCTGCTGGAAACCAAGCTGGAAGACATCGGACAGATCTATCGCTCGCGCGGCTGGCCGTGGGCCTCGTTCGGCGCGGCACGCGCGGATATGGCACGCCGATACGACGGCACATCGATCGGCGCTCGCGCACGCGCGTTCGACATGCTCGATCGGATCCACGGCCTCAAGCACGCCGGGCTTCGGGTGCATCCGGACGACTATGAAAAGATCGGCGACATCGAGCTGCAATGGAAGGAAGATCCGGACGCGGGGCTTCTGCTCCTGGAGGCACTGCACGGCAGCGACGACGTGCCGCTGCAACGCCAATGGCACAACTGGATCCTCGAGAATCTCCCGCCGCAAACGCGGGGATACCGCACCGTCATGCGTCGGCGGATGTTCGGCGAGCCGATCCAGCTCACGGGCGACGCCCTGCGCGGCGGGACGATCGACACCGCGGATTGGCGGGGCGAGGTGATCCTCGTGGATTTCTGGGGCATGTGGTGCGCGCCGTGCATCGCCGCGATGCCCCACCTCAAGGAGATGGAGGAGAAGTACGCCGACCGCGGGCTGCGGATCGTCGGCGTGTTCGTGGACCATGAGTTCGACAGGGCGCGTGAGTTTGTCGCGTCGCGAGCGTACGACTGGCCGCAGATCATCTGGGAAAAGAGCACGCCGGAGAACTATCTGGAGCATCCGATCGCGCACAAGTACGCCGTGGGCGGGTTTCCGACGCTGTGGCTGATCGATCGCGACGGGGTGCTGGTGGAACAGGTCGACCGCGAGCGATTGGAGGAAACGATCGTCAAGTATCTCGATCGGGAATGAGCGAACGGTCGAGAGGGTGAAGCGTCGGATCGAGTCGGCGATGCGCTCGCTTCGGTTCGCTGTGGTGTTGTTCGCTCGCGCGAGATCGTGGTTACTGATCGCCGCGCGTGCCGAGGCGTGCTTGCAACTCGGTGATGATGTCGGCGTCCTCCTTGAAGACGCGCCCGTGCGGGCGAACGACGCCGCTGGGCTCGATGAACTCCGAGCGGATCATGGCGTCCATGACGCGCGCGTCCGAGCCGCGTCGTGCGAAGAAGGTCGTGCGGATGACGTAGTTGCCGTCCTTGGGATGGCGGAACGAGCGCGAGACCGGGGCGGTCGCCATATAGAGCGCCGAGGGATCGAGCGTCTGGAACTCGGGGTAGCGCTTGGTCACGGCGTGGACCATGACGTTCCAGATGTCCTGCTCGGATGTCGCCGGGTCGATCGGGATGCTCAGCCAGCGGTTGGTCGCCTCGCTGGTGGTCGTGCTCGTCCAGGCGGGGTCTTCCTCGAGCACGATGCGCACGACGCCCTCGCGGATCGCCGGGCTCTTGCGCACGAGCTCGGTCCGCGCGTCGTAGTAGCCGGGCATCGAGGCGCGGACGTCGAAGACCTTGACGCGCTTGAAGTCGAACTCGTGGATCCGCGGCGAGGTCCCGAGGTTCTCGCCGTTGACGCTCACGAACGCGCCCGAGGGTTCGGTCGTGATCGTGGTGGCCTTCTGCGTGCGGGCGCAACCGACGAGTGTGCTGAGACAGATGACGCCCAGGAGGTCCAGATAACGCATGTGCATTCCCTTCGAATCTCGAGAGCATATCGGCCCGCGGGACCGTCTCCATAACCGGCTCTGGCCGGCCCCCGTCACGCGTCCAATTGCACGACCGCCCCGGGCTAGAGCGTGCCTGGGGCGGTCGCGTCGGGGGATGGTTGGTTCAGGCCGACATGCCGCCATCGACCGAGAGCGAGTGCCCGGTGATGAACGCCGCGTCGTCGGAGGCGAGGAAGACGACGGCGCGAGCGATCTCGTCCACGGAGCCCACTCGCTTGAGCGGCACCCACTCCTCGAACGCGCTCAGATCGCCGCCAGTGGCGCGATCCAACATCGCGGTCTCGATCGGACCCGGCGCGACGGTGTTGACGCGGATGCCTGCCTCGGCGGTCTCCTGGGCGACCGAGCGGCTGAGCCCCTCGACGGCGAACTTGCTGGCCGAGTAGGTCGCGAAGTTGGCGATGCCCTTGATCCCGGCGACCGACGTCGTGTTGATGATCGACCCGCCGCGCGAGCCCATGGCCCGAATCTCGGCGCGCATCGCGCGCCAGACGCCCTTGACGTTGATGTCGAGGATGGTGTCGAGGTTCTCCTCGGTGTCCTCGACGATCGGCTGGAGGCCCGTGCCCTCGACGCCGGCGTTGTTGAAGGCGATGTCGAGCCGGCCGAACTCGTCGATCGCCGCCTGCACCAGCGCCTCGACCTGCGCGAGGTTCGCGACGTCGGTCTGCTTGAAGATCGCCTTGCCGCCGACATCGCGGATTTGCTTGGCGACCGCCTCGCCCTCTTGGGCCCGGCGTGCGCCGAGGACCACCGACGCGCCGGCGTCGGCCAGCGCGATCGCCGTTGCCTTTCCGATTCCCGATGTCGCGCCCGTCACCAGCGCCACCTTGCCATCCAGTTTCCTGCTCATTGTGCGTTCCTTTCCCAGGTTGGATTCGGTCAATGCCGGGACAGGCGCGTCGGCCCCTGCCCGGCGAGATCAGTCAGCGCCCGGGCGTCCAAGCGAAGGGGGCCATCTGCGGATCCAGCGGCTGGTCGGCCAGCTCGCCGGCGAAGTTGCTCATCACCTTCCAGCCGATCACCGCGACGACATCAAGGGCTTGGGCGCGGGTGAACCCGGCATCGAGGAACTGCTGGAGCTGCGCGTCGCTCACGTCGCCGCCGTTCTTGTACGCCGCGAGGGCGAACTGGCGGAGCGTCTCGAGGCGCGGGTTATCGAGCGTCTCGCCCGCCCGCAAAGACACGACGACATCATCGGGGGTCTTGAGCAGCGCCTTGCCGACCATCGTGTGCCCGGCGATGCAGTACTGGCACTCATTCGCCCGGCTGATCGCCAGGGCCACGACGTTGACCTCCGCGCCGCTCAGCGAGCCATGCTTTTCCAGTGCGTCGAACGTCGCGAAGTACGCGTTCATCAACGCCGGCGACTCGGCCATCACGCCCGAGAGGTTCGGCACGAAGCCGAAGTTCTGCTCGACGAAACGAACCTGCTCGGAAACCGCGTCCGGGGCGGACTCGGCGGTGTGGATCGGAAAGCCCGAGCTCGTCGTGGGCGGGGGCGCGGCGGGCGCGCTCAGGAGGGCCGCGCCGGCGAGCGCCGGAAGACCGACGATCGCGAGTGCCGAGAGGGAACGGGACATGTGCATTGCTCTGACTCCTTCGCTGTGCATTCGGATCGCGCCGGCACCGTGCGCGGCGCGCGATTCTGACCAGAAGACCTCACGCGATCGCGGGGCTTGCCCGCTCGTTCGTCCGCGCGACCTCGCGCCCGAGACCGTTGAGCGTCCCCCTGGCGACCCGCGCGAGCATCGGCCGCATCATCAGCCTCATCAGCGGCGACAACGGCCCACCCTTGGGCGCCATCTCGATGACGAAGTCCACGCGCGTGCGGTTTGGGGCGATTTGCTCAAGGGCGAACACGCCGCTGCCGTGTTTGAGGGGCATGGTGCCGCCGGTGATCTCGATCTCCAGGCTCTTGTTGGGGATGCTCGAACGGACGCGCTCCTCGACGCGCATCCCGCCGCGCAGGGAGCAGACGCGGGTGTCGCCGACCCCGGCCTCACCCTCGCAGGAGGCCGAGGCGGACTTGACCATCGGGTTGATCTTGGCGACCGCCCCGATATCACTCAGCACCGCCCAAAGGTTCTGTGGGGTCGCCTCGATCTCCTTGCTCACCTTGATCCTCGCCATCGCTGCTCCTTTCGCGGGCGCCTGGGCCCTCGCTGGAGGGGGCGAACGCCGATTTCTAAACGATTGTTCCGGAATCGGCGCGATTTTTCCAACCGATCGGAAAGAAATATCGGATGGCCCGCCCGCCGAGCGAGGCCTCAGGCCCGCAGCGCGTCCAGCGTCGCCCGGATCGACGCGCGGACGGCCCGCGCGGGAGGCGGGTCCATGTCCATCGCGATCAGCCCTCGCTGGAGCATGACCAACGTCCACGCCGCGTCCGGAATCCGCACGCCGGCGGCGAGCTCGCCGCGCTCACGGGCCCTGCGCAGTGCTCCCTGATACGCCTCGTGTAACCGCCCGGTCGATCTGCGGATCCGCGAGGCGACGTCCTCGTCGCCCTCCAGCCCCTCCATCGCGCAGCGGGCCATGAGACAGCCTCGGGCGGAATTCGGCGGGCACGGCTGATCCACGATCCGGCGCAGGAACGCCCCGATGTCGTCCAGGGACACGGCCCGACCCAGCAGCCCCAGATTCTCGCTGACGACGCGCTCGCTGTAGCGGTCGAGGGCCTTGAGGAAGAGCTCGCGCTTGTCGCCGAAGGTGTCGTAGAGGCTGAAGCGGTTGATGCCCATCGCTTCTGTCAGCTCGGCGATGCTGGCGCCCTCAAACCCCCGTTCCCAGAAGACACCCATGGCCTTGTCGAGGGCCTCGTCGGGTTGGAAGGACTTTGGGCGTGCCATGGCTTCAGGAGAACGGATCGCGCTGTCAGTTCATTCCGAGGACGATACGCGTCGGCGGTCAGGTCCGATAGTGAGAAGCTTACTGCGGGCGTACAGAACCTCTGGTCGGGTCGTCCCACTCGCTGAAGTTCCAGACAGTCACCGGCGAACCGGGCATGAGCTTTGCCGTGAGCGCAATCTGCCCGGCGTGCCAAGCGAAGCTGGTGACCACGCCCGCCCAGAGATCGCGTGCGGGCATCTCGCCGAAGTCCGGGTCGCGCACGAGGCGGTCGAAGTCCCCGTCGGACATCGCATCCAACCGCTCGCGGCTGAGCGTGCGGACCTCGTCGAGATACGCGAGCAGCCGCGTCTTGCTGGGGCGGTCGGATTCGGTCGCGTCCGCGAGCGGCACGCTCATCGGGAATCTCGCCGGCTCATCGAGCAGGCACCGGCGGACCCAGTTGTCCTCGACCTCGCAGATGTGCCAGAGCTGCCATCGCACGCTCTTGCGGCCCTCGCCGGGGATCCAGTCCATCTGCGCCTCGCTCAGCGGCTCGATGTTGCGCAGGACCATCGGCTTTCGGAACTCCAGGGCGGACCAGATCGCGCGTGCCTCGGGTGTCATCGCCAGCCTCCTCTGCCGAGCATATCAAAGGCAACGCCGGCCCACCATCTCCTACGCTGCCCGCTGCATGAGTTTGTACAGCGACGCGAGCGTCTACGACATCCTGCACAGCCCCGGCACCGCTTCGGAGATCGACGGGCTGCTTCGCGCCGCTGCGCGATTCCTTGATGCGAATCGACTGTCGATCCTCGAACCCGCCTGCGGCAGCGGACGCTACCTGCGCGTCTTGGCGGGGCGCGGGCATCGCGTCGTCGGGTTCGATATCGACGAGGGCATGGTCGCCTACGCCCACGAGCGATTCGAGCGTGCCGGGCTTACCCGGCGGGCGCGCGTGCTGCAACTGGAGATGGAGCGGTGTGCCGATGCGCTGATGGACGCAACCAAGGGCCGCAGGTTCGATCTGGCGTTCAACCTGATCAACACGATCCGCCACCTCGAGACCGACCGGGCGATGACGGCACACCTGCGCGAGATCGCGAGTGTGCTTACGCCGCGCGGGGTGTACCTCGTCGGGCTGAGCCTGAGTTCGCCCCATGAGCAATCGAGCGAGGACTTCTGGGATGGGCGCCGCGGCAGATGCCATGTCCGCCAACTCGTCAGCTACCTGCCACCGGCGAGCCCCCGAGACCGTCGCGAGCAGGTGTTGAGCCATCTCACGATCGAGACGCCGAGCGAGACGCGATACGCGGATGCCAGCTACTGGCTGCGGACGTACACGCTGGCCCAGTGGGACAGGCTGGTCCGCGCCGGCGGCATGGAGATCGCCGGGGTGTTCGACGAGGCGGGTGAGCAGATCGAGCCGGCCGCCCCTGGCTACGCGGTCTTCGCGTTGCAGGCTGCGACCTGAGTTTGGTACGATCGGGCCATATGCAGAGCAAAGCGACGACCGTCAAGCAGTACCTTGCCGAGCTTCCCGCGGACCGTCGCGAGGCGCTCGAGGCCGTCCGCAAGGTGATCCTCGAGAATCTCGACAGCGACTACGAGGAGGGGATCCAGTACGGCATGATCGGCTATTTCGTGCCGCACTCGGTGTATCCCGACGGGTACCACTGCGACCCGAAGCAGCCGCTGCCGTTCGCGAGCATCGCGTCGCAGAAGAACCACATGGCGATCTACCTGTTCTGCATCTACTGCGATCCCAACAGCGTCGAGTGGTTCCAGGAGCAGTGGGCAAAGGAGCGGGACAAGGGCAACGCCGGGCGGCTGGACATGGGCAAGAGCTGCGTGCGTTTCAAGAAGCTCGAGGACGTGCCGCTGGGGCTGATCGACAGGACGATCAAGCGGATGCCGGCGAAGAAGTTTATCAGGTTCTACGAGTCGAGCTTCGGGGCGGATCGACCCAAGCCCTCAGCGAAGAAATCGGCGAAGAAGAAGTCAGCGACAAAGAAGGCATCGAAGAAGAAGGTCGCGAAGAAGACCGGCAAGAGATCGCCAACAAAGAAGCCGGTGGCCAAGAAGCCGACGAGGAAGAAGGTCGCCAAGCGATCCTCCGCGTGATACCGGAAGAGGGAGGCCCTGGCGCGAGAGCCTTTTGCGTCGGTAGTCGCAAGTGCTTCGCAGCAGGACATTTGCGCGCGTGTCCAGCGTCGTGCCACCAACCGCTGCTTTGAGCGGTTGGTGTTCCATGGCGCTCTCTCAGAAGCACCAGCCGTGCAAAGCCACGGCTGGTGGCACGTCACTCGGTCATCCGCAGTTGTTCGAGTTCTCCGCCAGTTGACGCAAAGCGCTCGCGAGCCTGGGCTTGTCCCCCGGTGGGACCGGCATCCCTGCCGGTCGTCGCGCAGCGATATTTGCCTCCCACAAGTTCCGCAGCTCTCGTAGCCCAGGCTCGCGCCAGGGCCTCTTTTCGATCACCCGCCGATGCTCAGTCGCACCCGTCGGCGAACAGATCCAGATACGCGAAGAAGTCGTCGGCGTCGATGGTCCCATCGCCGTTGATGTCGGCGCGTTTGTCGCCGCCCGCGAACAGCCCGAGATACAGGAAGAAATCGTCCGAGTCCAGCCCGCCGTCGCCGTCGAGGTCGGCCTCGCAGATCGGGATGAGCGCGAAGGCGTGCCCGAGTTGCCCGAAGCGTTGGCCCCCGCCGACGATCACGCCGTTGTCGCTGATGTCGAACGGGATGATCAGGCGATCCCAGCCGAGATTCTTGGCGCCCGGCACGAGGTCGATCAACTCGTGATAGGTCCCATCGGCGTCGATGAGAAACCCGCGCGTCGAGTCGTTGAGGTCGTCCAGATCGTTCACGAACCCGACGATCACGCCGGACGCGTTGATCGCAGACGCCACGCCCTGCGGCCTGCCGAACAGACCTTCCAGCAGATGCCTCGGCACCGCGTTCTCCCAGACCGTCGCGTACTCAGGTTGCGAGATATCGAACTGCGCCTCGCCCACGATCACGCCCGCGTCGTTGATATCCCACGCCCGGCTGGTCACGCCGCCGATCAGCGGATGATCGTGCAGGTTCGTCAGCTCGTCATCATCCAACAGGAACGCCTTGTCCTGCCCGATCCTCGACCAACCCACAATCTGCCCAAGCCCGTTGACCTTGCGCGGCCCGAGCGGGCGCGTGTTCAGCTCGCCCAGATCCGTCACGATCCCGTCGAACAACGACCACCCGCGGAATCCGGTGTCTCCACCCGCGGGCCTGCCCTCGCCGACGATCTGGCCCGAACTGTTGAACGCCATCGCGGCGCGCAGGTCAACGGGGTCGCCCCCCACTACCTCCTCGTTGAGATCGCGCACGCCGTCTGCGTCCCAGAACACCGCCTTCTGGTCCTCGAACACACGGATCTGATGGCCCTGCATCTCGATGCGCACGAGCTCGGAGATTCCCGAAGCCACGCCATCCTCGCCAATGAAGAACGCGAGCGTGCCGCTGTCGCCCGGCAGCGTCTCCAGGAACCGCGACGTGCCGTCGGGCTCCCACAGGATCGCGCGTTCCTCGAAATCCGGCAGCGCCTCGAAGCCGACGATCTGCCCGCGTTCGTTGACCGAACGGGCCTCGGACTGGATCACCCCCGGCGGGCCGATCTCCGTCAGGTCGATGATCTCGTAGCGCGGCTGGGCACCGCAGATGCCCGTGCAAACTGACAGCAACAATCCGACATGCATGATGCGCATCGCAGCACTCCTGTTTCCCCAGTCGTACTGAATAACCCCTCGCTGGGCGAGGCCCGCATTGCATGATATGTCGGCGAGCGCCGGTCGTTGCGAGAATCAGGTCAATCGCGGGATCTGGTGAAGAAGGTTCAGGTCGCCGCGAACACCTGCGCCGGCTTGAACCGCTTGCCCAGAATCGCCTCGCTGTCGGCCTTCAGCCAGTTCTCCAGGATCGACGCGTACACCGTCCGGAAGTCGATCTGGTACTTCAGGTCGCCCTGGTCGAGATTCTTGAGCGAGGGATGATTGCCGAGGATCCCCGCGCGGACCATGGGCCCGAACAGCAGCAGCGGCGCCGCCGTGCCGTGGTCGGTCCCGCCGCTGGCGTTCTGCCCGACGCGCCGCCCGAACTCGCTGAATGTCATCGTCAGCACGCGCTCGGCGTTCTCCTGACGCTTGAGATCATCGTAGAACGCCTTGACCGCATCGCTGAGCGTGCGCATCAGGTTTCCGTGGGCGCCCTGGGGCCCGCCCTGGCCGGCGTGGGTGTCGAACCCGCCGAGCGAGACGTAGTAGACGCGCGTGTCCAATCCCGCGGCGATCATCGCGCTGACCATCGCGAGCTGCTGGCCGAGTTGGGTTCTTGGGTAGCGGCTGCGCGGCGCACGATCGACGGCGCTGCGGATCAGATCGCTGGAGACCTGGGCGTCCAGAGCCGTGCGCATCAAGAACGAGGCGTTGGAGTTGGGCTCCAGCGCCTTGTCCTCGCCCCGCGACACGAGCGCGTCGTACGGCTGCTTCAGGCTCTCGTGGACGTCCTCGCCCGTCCAGCGGAACAGGTCCGGGCTCTCGAAGGCGATGGGCTTGCTCTGGCGGCCCTGCATCGCCAGCGGCGCGTTGCGTCCGACGGCGATCCCGGGCTGGCCGCTGACCTCCTCAACCGTCCCGCTCTCGCCCTTGCCGAAGCCGCAGCACTGGTTGTCGAAGTATCGCCCGAGCCAGCCGTCGCCGGTCCCGTCGGTGTCGGCGGTGTGCCAGATGTCCATGCTCATGAAGTGCGAGCGGTTGGGGTTGGGATAGCCGATCCCCTGGACGACCGTGCAGAGCCCGTCGTCGAACAGGCCCTTGATCCCGCCCATCTGCGGGTGCAGTCCGAGCCCGTCGCGCTCGCTGATCGTCAGCGCCTGGGGCGCGGGGATCCCGATCCCCGGACGGGCCTTGTAATACAGGTCGTTGCCGAAGGGCACGACCATGTTCAGCCCGTCGTTGCCCCCCGAGAGCTGCACGACGACGAGGACGTGATCCTCCGGCACGCCGGGGATCGAACGCATGCCCGGCGCTGCCATCGGCATTCCGAACGCCGAGCGCTGCAGGAACGCCGGCACCGCGACCGACGCGCTGGCGAGCGTCAGGCTCGAGGAGGTCAGGAACGTCCGGCGGGTGTATGCCTTGTTGTCTGTCATTCTCTACTTCCAGGGTCGGGGGGGCGAGGAACCAGGTTCGGCGATCGGGTGCCGTGGTGTGAGGAGGCTCTGCGACGAAGGCCACGCGGTTGCACGCTCGACGTGGCCTTCGCTCGAAGACTCGCTCAGACCACCGCACCATGTCGACCCATTGCCTAATGCCAAATGCCTACTGCCTCTCTTAGCACAACTGATACTCCGGCATCGCCGTGATGAGCAGGAGCAGCGCCGTAAGGATATCGCCGCTGACGCGTCCGCCGTGCGAGGCCACGAACGCCTCCAGTTCGTCGCGCGCCCCCGTCGGTGAACGCCCGGTCGTGAACCGCAGCAGGTACTCGACGACGCGCTTGGGGTCGCCCTTGGCCGCCGGGTCCGCCGCGAGCAGCGACGCGAGCAGCGCCTCGCCGTCGTACCGCTCCTCGCGGGCGTTGCGATCGGTGCCCACCGGCATCCGCCCCGTGAGCATGTAGCTCAGGATGTTCTGGCGGACGAACATCGTCGAGGTGTTGATCCAGCTCCGCCCGCCGTCCCATCCCTTCACGCTCGGCGGGAACAAAATGTTCTGGCCCATCAAGTCCAGCGCGTCGACCAGCACGTTGAGGTCGCGCGTCGGCGTCAGCAAGCTCCGCGCCGCCCCGACCACGAGCTGCACCGGGCTCTTGATCTGCTGCCCCACGATCGACTCATGATAGAAGTGCGCCGAGCGAAATAGGCTCTTGAGCACCGGCGCGATCTCGTAGCGCGAGCGGAGCATCACGCCCGCGAGCTGGTCGATGAACCGGTTCTGCTCGCGGCTGGTCCGCTCGGGGTCCATCGGCACGTCGCCGACGAAGAAGCGATACAGCTTGCGGGCCATGAACCGCGAGCACTCGCGTTTCTGGAGGATGGCGGTGACAAAGTCGTCGCCATCCATCTGCCCCCGCGCGCCCAGGATGCTCTTGGAGCCCTTGTCGTGGTTGTTATCCTGGAAGACGAACGCGTCGTCCTCGTAGGTGTACCCCGTCAGCGCCCGCGCGCCCTCCTTGATGTCCTGCTCGGTGTAGTTCCCCTCGCCGAGGCTGAACAGCTCCATCAGCTCGCGCGCCAGGTTCTCATTGGGCGCGCCCACCCGGCTGGTCTGGTTGTCCAGGTACACGATCATCGCCGGGTCGCGGATGATCGCGAACAACAGCTCCCCGAAGTTCCCCAGCGCCTTCGATCGAAACATCTGGTTCTGGCGGAACATGTGCCAGGAGTCCTCGATCTTGCGATAGCTCGTCGCGAAGTGCCCGTGCCAGAAGAGCGTCATCTTCTCTTCCAGCGGCCTCGGGGTCTCGATCATCCGCTCCAGCCACCAGAGCTGCACCCGCCGAATCTGCTGGCGATCATCGCGCTGGCGGCGCTGCCGCATCGCCCGGAACCGCGCGATCTCCTCCTCGTCGCCGCGCGCCTGGGCGGCCCGATAACGCCGACGCTCCAGATCGCTCAGCGGCTCCATGATGTCGGACGCGAACAGATCCTCGCGGACCTCCTCGACCGGAATGTCGCTGGGATCGACCAGGTAATCGACCGCCTTGTCCAGGCCCCAGGACGCCAAAAGCTGGATCTGCTCGGGCGTCCCGCCGAAGCCGGCCCGCCAAAGCAGGTGGCGCGCCTGATCGA
Source organism: Phycisphaerales bacterium (assembly GCA_029260315.1). Classification (GTDB taxonomy): domain Bacteria; phylum Planctomycetota; class Phycisphaerae; order Phycisphaerales; family UBA1924; genus S146-42. The sequence goes on from JAJDDM010000108.1 coordinate 37,315, forward strand.
ACCCAAACTGGTGCTTGGGCAGCGTCTCGAGCGTCGCCGGTGGCAATGCCGGCGGCTCCGCGGCTTGGCTGGGGCTGGCCTGGATCATGAACTCCTCCCGCTCAGCGGTTCGCCCGAGATCGACCGCCGGTTCTTGCGGGCCCAACGACCCGCCCGACCCGCCATTGCCTCCCCCCCGAACATCTCCAGTATGCCCGATCCAGTATGCCAGATCGGGGGCTCTCGAACAATGGTCGGCTATCGTCCGCCATGCCCCCCACTCCGCCCACGCTCGAATCGCTCAACGCCTACCTGCGAAACGCCTCCTGCGCCCGCTCGACCTCGTCGATCGCCTCACGCAGCCGATCGAGCTCGCTCCGACGAATCTTCAGCCCCTCGCGAATGAACAGCGCCGCGGCTTCCGATCTGCTCTTCACAGCGCCCGTCTGCACCCACGCGTCCAGATCGCGCGCCGTCTCCGCATCCACGCGCACCATCAACACCTGGTCGCGTGCGGTCCTGCCCATCTCCTCGACCGGCCCCTTCAGATCCGGCGAGACGCACACGACCTTGACGCGCGGGGCTCTCCCCGCAGCACCCCGCGTCAAGGTCGATCCCGTGCGTGCGAAGCTGCTCCTTGATCGCCTCAA
>JAJDDM010000109.1 GCA_029260315.1 Phycisphaerales bacterium
CCCCAGACCCCAGACCCCAGTCCCTTCTCTCACCCTCCTCCCCGTCGGCATGATCGCCTCCGACGGCCCCACCATGACCGTCCGCCTCGTCTCGCGCGTCCCCCTCGACGAGATCACCACCCTCGCCGCCGACGACGAGAGCCACACCTCGATCGCCCTCTGCCGGATCATCCTCCGCGAGACCCGCGGCATCGACCCCCAGATCCAGCCCCGCAAGGCCTCCGACTGGCTCGAAGACCCCGAAGCCCGCCGATCCGTCGAATCCGCCTTGCTCATCGGCGACAAGGTCGTCGCCGCCCCGCCCTTGGATGATTTTCCCCATCAGCTCGACCTCGGCGAGCAGTGGAAGCGGCTGACCGGCCTGCCCTTCGTCTACGCCATGTGGGCCTGCCGCGCCGGCGAGGAGGGCTCCGAGCCCATCCAGCGTGCCGCCAGCCTCCTCGACCGCCAGGTCCGCCGAAACCTCCGCCGCCTGCCGTGGCTCGTCGAGACCCGCGCCGAGGCCTTCGGCTGGCCCGAACCCCTGGCCCTGCGATACCTCTGCGACCTGCTGCGATTCCGGACCGACGCATCCGCCATCGAGGGCCTCATGGCCTTCGCCACACGATGTGAGGCCCTGGAACTGGGAACCGCACCCCATGTTGCCTACGAATGGATCGACAAGACGGGGCTCGTCGCGCGATGAGTCCCGCCGGCGGCCGCGCCAGCGGCCCGCCGATGCTCGCGAACAACCGGTTATGTCGAACCCCACGGGTTCACCCGCGCGAGAGGAACCATGCCCCCGCTTCCCAGCCTGCGCGTCACGGCGCTGCGAGACCTGGTTGACCAACTGCGATACGCGTCGCGCGATGCGTTGCTGCGCGACCTCGATCGCCTTGAAGCCCTCGCGGTCTCCATCGACCCCGACAGGCTCTACCGCGAGGATTGGCTGATCGAGCGCGTCACCGGCTACCGCCCCAGCGCCGATCAGCAGGATTCGGCAAGCCTCGTCGGTGAGGCGGTCCTCGGCGATCTCTCCGCCCTCGCAGAACGCCTCAGCGCACAGGCCCACCTCAGCGAGGACGAGATCGAGGGCGAGTGTTCCACCACCGAACAGCTCTGCCAGCGCTGGGCCATCAGCCGCAAGAGCCTGGACCGCTATCGCAAGCGCGGCCTCATCGCCCGGCGCGTCGTCGACCACGAAGGACGCGACCGCCTCATCTTCACCCAGCACGTCGTCACACGCTTCGAGCAGTCCAACGACCAGCTCATCCGCTCGGCCAAACGCTACTCGCGCATCGGCCCGGCCGCCATCGAGCAGATCGTCGCCCGCGCGCAAGATCTCAGCGAAACGGGCAAGAGTCTCAACGAGTCCGCCCTTGTCATCTGTCGAGAAATCGGGCGCAGCCACGAGGCCGTCCGCCAGATCCTCCGCAAGCACGACGCCCGCGCAGAAGACCCCATCTTCGCAGAACGAGGCCCGGTCGGCCCGCGCGAACGCGAGCTCGCGTTCCGGGCCTGGATCCGCGGCATCGCCCTGGTCCGCATCGCCCGCCACGTCCGTCGCTCGACCCCCAGCATCCGGCGCGCGATCAACGTCCGGCGGGCCGAGCTGCTCACGACGATGCGCCTGCCCGAGGCCACGCCGCCCCGCAAGCGGGCCGCCGACCCCGCGCTGCCCAGCCACGAGCAGGCCAAGGCCTGGGACGACGACGCCCCGATCGAGCAGATCTCCGAGTTCCTCGCCTTCGCGCGCTCCCTCGGCGCGCCGCTCGGCGTCGAGGAGCGAGTCCGCGCAGAAGCACGCCTGGCCATCCTCGCCCGCGCTCGCGCGCGGATCGCGCGGATCCGCGTCTCGACGCCCTCGGCGGGCGACATCGACGACGCCGAGACCCTCCTCCGCTGGTCCCTGCGCCTCAAACAAGCCCTCATCCGCGCCCAACTTCCCACCGTCGTGCGCACAATTGAAAACCGCCTGGAGCGCCCGCTCGATCAGGTCCGCGCCGCGTCGCTGCGCGTACTGCTCGAGGGCGCGCTGATCGCCGCCGGCGACGCCGTGGACTCATTCAATCCTTCCAAGGGCGGACGGTTGGCCCCGCGCGTCTCGATGGGCGCCGACCGCTTCGCGACAGAGTGGGCCAAACGCCACGCGCCGGACCTGCCCGAGCTGCGCTCGATGCGCGCGATCCCGCGCCTCACGCGCAACGCGCCGATGACAGACTGGCGCTACATGCTCGCCTGGAACCTGCGCTGGCTCGAGCTCCCGCCGAGGGCCCGGGCGAACCTCGAGCTCATGGACCCGCGGATGTCATCGCTGCTGGTGCGCCGCTTCGGCCTCAGCGCCATGCCCGCGACGCTCGACGAGCTGGTTGAGCCCTTCGAACTCACCCGCATCACCGCCCCCCGCTTCGAGCGCCTTGCGATCTACGAGGCCCTCCGCGCCAGCGACGACTGATACGGATTCCAGAGAGTCGTTGCGCTTCGATCGCCGCGATGACGCCTTGTTTCCTGGACGAACGAGAACCCGGACGCGCGAGACATGGACGGAATGCGCAGGAGCTGGATCGGAGCCGCGTGCGTGAGCACGCGAGCCTT
>JAJDDM010000110.1 GCA_029260315.1 Phycisphaerales bacterium
GAGCACCCGCCGCGCCGCCAGCCCGATTTCCGGCTCGGTATAGGTCGTGAACGTGTCGGCGAGCAGCACCACGCGCGGCCCACCCGGATGCGCGTGCTCCTTGCGCCATCGCCGATGCAGCGGCTTGCACAATCTCGGCAGGCTCCGCCGAGCATCGATCCCGATCGCCCGCTCCAACAACCACCGCGTCGGCCCCGCAGCGCCGGCGACATTCGCCAGCCCCGGCGCGACCGATCCCAACCGATGCAGCGCATGAATCGAGCCGATCGCCTGCGCCGACCACGGCACCCACCCCCGCGCTCGATAACTCTGCGCCAGATACTCGCTCTTCAGCTTGGCAACATCGACGTTCGTCGGACACTCCGCCTTGCACGCCTTGCAACCCAGACACAGCGATAGCGTCTCAAGGGTCTCCGCATCGTTGAATACCGCCCCGCTTGCGCCGCGTGTGCCCTCGCCGAACTGCCCGCTGATCACCAGCCGCAACGCGTTCGCCCTGCCGCGCGTTGCGTGGCGCTCATCGCGCGTCGCCCGATAACTCGGGCACATCGTTCCGCCCGAGGTCTTGCGGCAGAACCCGGCCCCGTTGCACGCCTCCGCGGCACCCAGAAAGCCCTCGTCGCCGAAATCAAAGAACGTCGGCACCTCGGCGGTCCGCGCCTGCGCCGCGCCCCCTCGCTCGGGCATCATGCGAAGGCGCTTCACGATCTCTTCCGGCCCGCCGGGCTCGACGATATTTCCCGGATTCAGCAGACCCCGCGGATCAAAGATCGCCTTGATCTCCCCAAACGCCCGCACGAGTTCCGGCCCGAAGCACCGCGCCAGGAAGGGTCCGCGGGCCCGCCCGTCGCCGTGCTCGCCCGACATCACCCCGCCCAGCTCGCGCGCCAGATCGCAGACGCCCGTCGCCATCTCGACCATCCGCGCCCGATCGCCCGCGTCGCGCGGATCGACCAATGGCCGCATGTGCAGCACACCCACCGACGCGTGGGCCCAGTACGCCGCGGTTGTTCCCGCGTCCGCGACGATCTCCCGCATTCGGCGGACGAACTCCGACAATCGTTCGACCGGGATCGCGCAGTCCTCGACGAAGCTCACCGGCTTGCGATCCCCCGCGACCCCGTGCAGCAGCGGCTCGCCCGCCTTGCGCAGCGCCCAAGCCCTCGCCGCCCGATCCCCGTGACCCAAATCCTCAATCCGAGTCGATCCGCACGCCGAGCCGAGCCGAGCAGCCGCGTCCTTGATCTCCCCCTGCTCGCCCTGGAACTCGATATAGAGCAGCGCCCCGACCGCCGAGTCCCCCGCCCCCAACTCCTCGGCGATCCCCCTACATTCCAAATTCCGCTTCGCCAAACCCAGCACCGTGTCGTCGATCAGTTCTACCGCCGACGGTCGCAGCGTGAGGATGCCTTGCAGCGCATCTATGGCGTGCTCGACCGACGGATACGCAACGACCGCGAGCGTCCTCGCCGCCGGTGTCTGCGACAAACCAAGCGTCGCCCCGAGCGTCATCGCCAGCGTCCCCTCGCTCCCACACAGCAGCCCCGAGAGATTCAGGCGTCTCGCCCGCTCCGCATCGGTCGCCGGATCGTCCATCGCGTCGAGCTGCGCGAGCACGCCGTCGAGGGCGTATCCCGCGTTTCGCCGAAGCGTCTTGGGGAACCGCTCGCAGATGAGGGCCTCATGGCGTCGCACGACATCCTCCACTCGTGCGTTGATCTCGCCCACACGCTCGTCGCTCGAATCGCCCTCGAACGTCATCCGCTCGCCGCTGGCGAGCAGCCCGTCGATGCGCTCAACGTGCTCGCTCGTCCTGCCGTAGCGGATGCTCCTGGCTCCCGCGGCGTTGTTGCCGATCATCCCGCCAACGCACGCCTGGGCTCCCGAAGCAGGATCCGGCGCGAAAAACAGCCCGCCATCTGTGGCACGGGCGATCGCCCGATTCAAATCATCGAGCGAGATCCCCGGCTCGACGCGACAGGTTCGTGAACTGGCATCAATCTCCAGAATGCCCCGACATCGGGCCGACACGTCGATCACGACGGCCTTGTTCGTACACTGCCCGGCGAGGCTGGTCCCGCCGGCGCGTGGCAGGACGGGCAAGCCTCGCTCGAAGCACCATCTTGCCGCGATTGCCGCGTCTTCCGTGCTTGCCGGGATCACCACGCCGAGGGGCTCGACCTGGTACATCGAGGCGTCGGTCGCGTAGAGCATGCGATCGTGCGACGAGAGACGGACCTCGCCCGCGATCTCGCGCGCGAGCGATTCGAGCGGGTTGGCAGCGGACACGCTCACGTCGGACGGTAGATCGGTCCCTCGCACGCCGAGCGATCAGGCCCGCCCACGGATGGTCAGCCCTCGCAGCGGGCGATCCAGCCGCCGGCGAGCAGCCAATCGGGCTCGTCCGCGTCGTAGATCACCAGGGCCTGGCCCGGGGCGACGGCCCGTTGGGGCTCGTCGAAGGCGACCTCGAACGCGGCGCTGCGTCCGGAGGGCGTCGGGGCCTGGATGTCGGGGATTGTGCGGACGCGAGCCGGGACCGCGGGCGAGTTGTACCGGAACTTCGCGTGGCACGGGGTCCAATTAGAAAAACAGTCCGCGTCGACGAGCCAGTTCGCCTCGCCGGCGATGCACGAGCCGACGAGTAGGTCCCGCTCGTCGCCGATCGTGATGGTGTTCGCGTCCGGATCCTTGTCAACGACGTAGATTGGTCGGCCGAGGGCGACGCCCACGCCGCGGCGTTGGCCGATGGTGAAGCGGTGCTGCCCTGCGTGCTCGCCGACGCGGTTGCCAGCGGTATCGAGGATCGCGCCGGAGCTGACCGTCTCCGGCCTGCGCCGCTCGACGAGCCCGGCGTAGTCGTCGTCGGGCACGAAGCAGATTTCCTGGCTGTCGGGCTTGTCGAAGACGGGAAGGCCGAACTCCTGAGCGAGTTCGCGCACGCGGGGCTTCTCAAACTCGCCGATGGGGAGCATCATCTCACGCAGGCGATCCCGCGGGGCGCCGAAGAGGACGTAGGACTGGTCTTTGGAGGCATCGACGCCGCGAAGGAGGCGGGGCTCGCGTGCCACCAACGCGTCTTTGGGTCGGTGTTCTCCGTGTCCTTCGCACCAACCGCTCAGAGCAGCGGTTGGTGGTACGGTAGTGTCGATCCTCGCGTAGTGTCCGCTGGCGACAAACTCGGCGCCGATCTGCTTCGCGTACGCGTGCAGCTTGCCGAACTTCAGCCAGTCGTTGCAGCGCACGCACGGGTTCGGCGTGCGACCCATCGCGTACTCATCCACGAAATAATCGATGATGCGGTTGAAATCGCGCTTGAAGTTACAGACATAGAACGGGATCCCCAGCTCCGCGGCGACGAGCCTCGCGTCCGCCGCGTCGCCGACCGAGCAGCAGCCCTTGTGCCCGATGCGGACCTTCTCGGTGTCGCACGCCTCGTCGGCGGGGACGAGCCCCCCGAGCGTCTCGCCGGGCGAACCCAGGCGCATGAAGCAACCGACGACCTCGTAGCTCTCGCGCACCAGGAACGCCGCGGCGACGGAGCTGTCGACGCCGCCGGACATCGCGACGAGCACCTTGGGCTTGGAGGTGGACATGGCGGATGGTAGGAGAGGGCAGTTGGTGATCAACGACATCCGGAACCTGCGAGCCCGACGCGCGAGCGAGGTTGAGAACACCCGTCGCGCGTTGGATTCGAGTGATTTCCATGAACTCTACGGGAAGTCTTGGATCCATGTCGGACACGCCCTGTGAGTCCGACCGGTTTCGTGTCGATGGGCGTCCAACCCTTCGCTTGCGCTTCAGGCTCGTAGGTCGCGGGCGCACTCGCTGAGTCGATCAACGAGCCGCTCGCCGTCGGTCTCAATCAACAGCCGATCGCGCGTCGTCTGAAATAAGAACCCGCGCTGCACCATCATGTCGAGCATCGCGATCTGCGAGTCCCAGAATCCGCCGGAGTTCAAGAGGCCGATCGGGGCGTCGAGGAACTTGAGCTGCACGGCGGTGAGCACCTCGAACAGCTCATCGAGCGTCCCGATGCCGCCGGGCAGGGCGCAGTACGCGTCGGCGAGTTCCATCATCCGGGTTTTGCGCTGGGCCATGGACTGCACGACGTGCATCTCGGTGGCCCGGGGGTGGGCGAGCTCCTTGGTGACCATGGACTCGGGGATGACGCCGACGACGCGCCCGCCGGCGTCAAGACAGCCGTCGGCGAGGGCGCCCATGAGCCCGAGACCGCCGCCGCCGTAGACGATCGAGATGTTTCGCTTTGCAAGCAGCGCGCCGAACGCGCGGGTCGTCACGACGATCTCGGGCGAGTCGCCGTCGCGGGCGGCGCAGAAGACGCAAAGGGATTTGATCATCTGTGAGGTTCTGCCATAGAGAGGCTCAGGATCAAGATCGCCAGTCGAATCCCGGCGTAATCCGAGACTACCGATCAGGCGGTGTGCCGGCTGGAACGCTTCGCGACCGGCTGGAAGCCGGTCCTACCCGCCGGCTGGAAGCCGGTGCTCGGGGGATCAGTCGAACGCCTCACCAATCTTCAGATCGAACTCGTTGATCCGCTGGATCTCGTCGGCGCTCTTTCGCTCCAGCCCGCTGAAACGCCCGACGATCCCCGACGCTTCCTCCTGCACCATCTTGCCCAGCATCGCCCACTTGGCCTGGAGCAGATCCTGAAGATCCGCGGCCTGGTTCCTCGCGTGCCCGGCGGGGTACATGATGAGCCCAGAATCGAACTCATTCCCGTCGTCGTCGGTGATGATGACGCTCGTCGGAATGCCGTCGGGATACCGCTTGTCGTACTCCTCGCCGCCGTGCTCGAACTCGATCCGCTCCATGATCCTGCGGGTCTGGCCGTGGAAGAGCGCGTCCTTGGCGTAATCGTCCGGGCTGAGCATGAGTTGCTTCCACGTCGGGTCTAAGCCCATCTGGCGGCAGCCGAGCGCCTTGCGCAGCAGCGTCGCGATGATGTAGCACATCGAGTGATCGGCGCTCTGGCGCGTGCGCGGGTCGCGTTTGGCGGGGTCGCCGATGATGCCGTAGGCCGGCTCGTACGCGATGATTTTAGCTTTCTTGAGCCCCGAGCCTTGCGGATCATCGATCAGGTGCGGGGCCTTGTCCAGCAGGCTGACGATCGCCTGGATCGCCCCCGCGGACTGGTGCTCGTACACGCCGATTTTGAAGTGCATGCCCATGACGGTGAAGTCGCCGCCGCGCATCGCGAGGTGCAGATCGAACGGCGAGGCGTCTGCCTGCTCGGTGTTCGCGCTGCTCGCGCCGACCTTCTGGAACATCTGCCCCGGGCCCTCGAAGATCCGGAAGATCGCCTCGGGATTGCGGAAGATATCCCTCGGCCCCATGAACCCCGCCATCGACCGCTTCACGCTCAGGATCGCCGCCTCGGTGCTGATCGCGGCGCTGGAACCCTTGGAGTCGCTGAGCTGCTTGCCGGCGCGGATGGCGCGGAACGGGACGTAGTGGGCCACGACCATGCCGATGGCGCTCTCGATCTGCTCGGGCGTCGCGCCGAGCATCGCGCCGTAGACCGCCGCCGACGCGATCGCGCCGTGCAGCACATGGTCCACCTTGTACGACTTCAGGCTGAAGACCTCGGCGAGCCTGCCGCGGATCTCATCGAGACAGACCATGGCCTTCAATGCCGTTGCCCCGTCCGAACCGAGCATCTGAGCCGCGGCGATCACGACGGGGTAGTAATCGTTGTGCCCGAACTCCCCGGCGGTGTGCCCGAGGGCCGGGTTGTAGCCGAAGTTGGTACCGTTGGAGTCCCACTCGCGGACCGCCGAGGCATTTGCGAGGATCGCCTTCTCGCTCTTGACCCGCGTCGCCGAACCGAAGACGGTCGCGCCGTGGTGCTTGGCGTTGCCCAGCGGCGGGCCGAGCTCGCCCTGGGGCACGGCGTAGTCCAGCGCCTCGCGGCGCAGCACGTTGGGGGCGTTGGTGCCGCGGGCCAGGGCGCTGAGCCCGCAGAGCATCGCGTCGGTGTGGAACCAGTTGGTGCGCTCGAGGACGGCCTCATCGGGCGACCCCTCGGCGAGGAACCGGATCGCGTACTCCGCGATGCCGAGGGCCTGATTCGTATCGCGAGGAAGTACGGTGGCGTCATCGCCCATGAGATCCATCTCCAGATGCGTGAGAAACCCGCCGAACGGGCGGGAACCGCGATGGTAGGACGATCGCCCTTCGGCGTCAGGTCTCGTTTCGTCTGTGGGTTTGGGAAGAACGCCGGGCGGTCTCTCGCGCGGGCGTCAGGGCGCGACGTCGTAGGGATCGCCGCCGTCGGCCCGGCGCGGCGCGAGCTCGATCGGCGCTGGATCCGCCATCGGGCCCGGGGCGATCTTCCGCGAGAGCTGCGCCACCTCCGTGGGCACATCCGCCGCTGCCGCTCTCTGCGCTATCTGCTCGGCCTTGTCACGCTGTCGCTTCTCCTTGGCGCGAGCCTCCGCCCAGTTGCGCACGGCCCAGCGGGCGCTGTCCCAGAGCTGGTACAAACACACAAGAAACACGATCTCGACCAGCAAAAACGTCCCGAGCACGAACGGCATGAGAAGCTGGATCATCACGAACGGCAACGCGATGATGCCGCTGGTGTTCTGCGCGATCGCGATCACGCCCTGCCAGCTCATCACCAGCACGCCGAGGCTTCCCAGGCCCCAGGCGGCCAGACGCAGGCGCTCGGCGAGTTCGGTGTTCGACGACCAATGGGCGAAGTCCATCAGCAGAATCAGCAGCGGCACGAGCGAGGCCATCGCGATGACCGACACCGCCCATGCCCCCCAATGCGCGCTGATTGTCATCCAGCCGCCCGGGATCAGGCCGGCCGAGAGTATCAAGCGCAGGCCCAAGGCGATAGTCCAGCCTCCCTGCGCGATCCGAACGATCAGGCGGAGCCGCCGATTCTCGCGATTGGCGACCTCGCCGGAAACGTGCGCCCGCTTGCGGGGTTCGCTGACGATAAACACCCCGAGCCACCACACCAACGTTAAGATCAGCGCGGCGATCCGCAGCCCGATCTCACCGGTCGCGCCGGCAACGAGCAGGCTCGCGGTCGTGCCCAGAAAGCCCCAGAAGAGCAGCGCGAAGCCGAACCGCAGGTTCTTGAGATAGCCGATCGGCGCATCGGTCAGGCTCTCACGCCCGCCGGCGGCGACCCGCAGGATCGGCTGGCCGCACTCCGGACAGCGCATCCCGACCCGCAGGCCCTTGAGGCTGTAGTTACACGACGCGCAGGTGCGATCCTCGGGAACCAGCGGTCCCTCATGCATCGGCGTCATGTCCCGTGGATCGATCGCCATACCGACAGGAGTTTATCGGCTCGCCCCGGCATAGTTTCCGCGTGGTTGTGGCGAAGTTTTGGTGTTGTTCCGGGGGATCAACCGCCCTCGCCGGCCTCGATCATCGCCATCACGGCCGACTCGCCCTGAGGCCCGACAGCCGACGCCGCGACCTCGCCCTGGCGAATGACGACCGAGGTCGGCAGCGCCTGAATGCTGAGCCCCATCGCCCCCATGAGCGAGACGTCGTCGGGGTTCAGGTCGATGTTGACGTAAACGGGGATCGTGCGATCGCCGAGCGCAGACGCGATGTCGCTGTCGCTCAATGAGCCCCGCTTGTACTGCTGGCATGGCCCGCACCAGTCCGCGGTGAACAGCGCGAACACCGGCTTGCCGGTTTCCTTGGATTCCTCGATCGCCTGGGCGAGCGTGACATCGCTCTGAAACACGCCCGGCACCTCGGCCGATCGCCCCATCCAGAACCGCAGCCCCAGCAGACCGGCGAAGAGAACACCGAAGAACACAAGGTTTTTCCACGCGCCGGCGCTCATTGACTACTCCTCAGGCCCGCCCAGCGAACGCATCGCCATTCCGTTGTATTCCCCTTCGCTCGAAGTCAGCATCTCACCACGCGAGAAGCTCGCCGGTGAGCGGCTCGACCAGGTCCTTCGGCGTTGCGATTCCCAAGGGTTTCCCTTTGGTCTCAACGATCACCATCCGGCTCTCGTTATCCCGCAGCAGTTCCAGCGATTCTCGGACGCGTGCGCCGGGACGCGAGCGCGGCACCGGCTCGATCAGAATCCCGATCGATTGCTCCGCCGACAACAACAGTCGCATCGAATCCAGCGTCCCCACCACAGCGCCCGCGTGATCGACGACCGGATAGCGACGATGCGGGTGATCGGCGATGAACCGCACGACCTTGTCGCGGGTCCAGTCTCGGCCGACGGTCACCACCTCGGACCACGCCGTCATTTCCTGACCGACGGTCGCCCGCCGGAACTCCATCGCCCGGTCGATCAGCTCGCCCTGGTCGGTCGTCAGCACGCGGTCGTCCTGCTTGAGCATCTCGGCGATCCGCTGGCGCACGCCCGGCTCGGGTTCCAGGGGCAGGCCCGTGCCGCGACCGGCCGCGCGCGCGATCACGAGCACCAGAGGGAGCACGCCGGCGATCGTGAAGAGCCATCGCATGGCCGTGAGCGCAGGCCCGGTGACCAGGAGCAGGCCCATCGCGTGCCGCCGGAAGAGCTCCTTGGGCAACGACTCAGCGAACACGAGCAGAATGGGCGTGATGATCAGGGCATTGAGAATGATCAGCCCCGCCGGCGCGAGGCCCTGAGCCTCGAGGATCGCGGTCACGCCCAGCGCGCCGAAGTAGTTGAAGGCGTTGTTGGCGATGAGCAGCGTCGCGAGCGGTCGGTCGGTCGACGAAGCTTCTCGCTCGAGCAATCGCGCGATCCGCTCGCGGGCGTGGCGGGCCCGCAGGGCGAGGGCCGCGCGATTGACCGCGTACAGGCCCGTCTCCATGCCCGAGCACAGCGCAGAGCCCAGGATGCCCAGCAGCGCGAGCGATGCCCACATGGTGTACTCACCCGGCGTCATGACGCGAACTCCGGATCGATCACCAGAATGGTCTCAGCGGACGCGGGCCCGGCGGTCTCGACACGCAGCAGGTAGCCCCGCCAGTGCACCTCGTCGCCGCGCTCCGGCACGCGCCCCAGTCGATCCTGGAGCACGCCGCCGAGGGTCGCCGCGGCGGTCGTGTCACCATCGTGAGCCCCGCCCCGCACGTCGATCTTCGGAAACAGGGAGCCGAACTCGCTGACGCCGAGGCGAGCGGGAACAACCCATGTGCCCAGGGCGACGTGCCGGATCTCATCGGTGACGCTTCCCTGCCCGCGCGCCCAGGGCAGCGCGAGCGTCTCGACGAGCCCCTCGATCTCGAGCAGACCGCTGATCGCGCCGTGCTCATCGACGCACAGCGCGACATGATCGCCCCGCTCGCGGAGTCGGCTGAGCGCCCGGTCCAGGCGGACGTTCTCGGGAATGAACAGCGCCGGGCGCGTGTGCTTCTGGGGTTCCCAGCGGCCCGTGGCCTCGCGAACGGCGAGGGCGGATCGCAGATCGACGATCGAGGGCGTCTCCTGATCTGGCGAGCCACGGGCAGCCGGGAAGTTGGAGTGGCCGGTCTCGCGAGCGAGCTCGCGGGCCGTTTCGATTCCGTCGTCCAAATCCACGAATCGCACGTCGGGCCTGGGGATCATGATCTCTCGGACCCGACGCGAACTGAGCAGCACGACCTGGCTGAGGATCCGCTCTTCTTCGGGCGCAAGCGCCCCCTGGCTCGCGCCAAGACCGATGAGCGCCCGCAGTTGCTGGTGAGAGACCGAGGCCTCCTCCTCGGCACCCGGACGCACGAGGCGGATCACGCCGTGGACGATCGCCATGACGATCAAGCGCAGCGGCATGAGCGCCCGATGGATCGCCAGCAGGATGGGGGCACCGAGCCCCATGAATCGCACCCGCTGCGCCCCGGCGATCAGCTTGGCGAGCACCTCGCCCACCAGAATGAGCGCCAGCAGCGAGCCGATGCTGAGCCCGATCTGGAGAACCGGGTCGCTCGCCCCCATCGTCACCACCGAGACGATGACGAAGTAGAGCACGTTGACGACCATGTTGAGCAGCAGCACGGTCACCAGGACCGAGCCGGGGTCCTTGAACAGCACGTTCACGGCCCGCGCCGACACCGGGTGGGAAACTGCGATCCGATCGCGATCGCGCCTGCCCAGGCGAAACAGCGCGGTCTCCGAGCCCGAGCAGATCCCCGAGGCGATCAGCAGCACGGGCAGCACAAGCAGCAGGGGGATGAGCTCGGGATCCATGGCGGGCTATCTGGAGGACTCGCCGGACTCGCCGACCTGGTCGATCAAACGCTCAACATACCGCCACGCGTTGAGGCGTGTCCGGATGGCGCTGAGAGCCTTGGGTGATGGGGACTCGCCAAGTTCCTCAAACATCCGCTCGGCCTCGGCGATAAAGGCGTCCCGCCGGGTCCTCGCCAGCGCGAGCCCCGAGGCGAGGGCCCCACCGTCGCCCGATGCCTGGGCCTCCTCGAGCGCCTCGCGCGTCTCCATGATCTCCATGAGAAAGCCGTCCGGCAGGGCGTTCTCGTCCTCCTTGCTCGGGCCTCCCAGATGCCTCAGGAGGCAGTTCGCCCGCGTTTCGGGATCCTTCAGTGCCTGGTACGCGTCGTTCAGCGTCGCCATCGCCTGGCCCGCCGCCTGCTCGCCATCCGTCGGCGATGCGTCGGGATGAGCCCGCGCGGCCCGCGACAAGTACGCCCGCTCGATCTGCTCGTCCCGCAAATCAAACCTCGCCGGGAGCCCCAGCATGTCAAATGCGTCCTGCACAGCCCAATCATTGTCCCCCGAGTTGCACCATCGGGCTGGATCGCGGACAATGATGATGCAAGGGAGCACGCATGGGCGTGGCGCGACATATCGGGATCGTCGGCGTCAGCCCCGAGGGGGCCGCGCTGTTCTTGCAGCGCCTGTCCCGCCTCGCGGCGGCCAACGGGGGCGACCACCCGCGCGTCAGCCTGCACAACGAGCCGCTGGCGCTCTATATCGAGGCGATCCAGGCCGACGACTGGCACCGAATCGCCGACCTGCTGCGGCGCTCGGCGTCGATGGTCGCGGCGTGCGGGGCCGAGGTTTGCCTGACGCCTGACAACGCGGTGCAGTACGCGATCCAGCTCGCCGAGCACGATTCGCAGATCCCGTGGCTGTCGATACCCGAGCTGGTCGCCGACGCTCTTGCCCGCGAGAACCGGACCAAGGTCGGTCTGCTCGGCACCAAATGGGTCACACGCGGAGCGGCGTTCCAGACCATGCTCGGCATGCGGGGCATCCAGGTGCTCTCGCCTGCCGACGACGACGCCGATCGCTTGGACGAGATCATCCTGAGCGAGTTGATATACGGCAAAACACTGCCATCCTCTAACGCCGAGGTCATCTCGATCGCAACGCGCCTTCAGGAACGAGGCTGCGAGAGCCTGATCGTGGGCAGTTCGGAGGTGCCGCTGATGCTGAACAGCAGCAACTCGCCTCTGCCGCTATTCGATTCTGCGGAGATTCTGGCGTCGCGAGCAATATCTCTGGATCCGATCGGACCGTAACCCAGGGTTTTTACCGGTAACGAGTATCCAGTAAGCCAACATCCATGTGTCAGGAATCAAAAAAGTGGGCTTGAGGAGGTTGTGAGCGGTCCGGAGGAAGGGGCCAGGACGTATATTGGGATGTCGCGGGTTGTTCCGGGTTTGGCCGGTCAGGGACGTTTGGATCTGGACGGCAGCCAGGAGGATCCGCTAGACTATGTTTCAGGCACCGGCCTGAGACGCCCAAGAGTAAAGCCCGGCGCCGCCAGGCGCTTGCCAGGGCGAAGGACAGGACCCCTTCTGACGGGTCACCACGGGAATGCGAGTATCCCCCGAGGATCGGGGGCCTTGGTGGTGATCGAGAGGGCGGCAAGGACGGACGAGGATTTCGACCAGGGAGCCTGCGATGAGCGGATACTCGAAGCGTTCGTTGTTCACGATGGTGTCCGATCTGCGGCGGAGCCGCGCGAGCGACGAGAGCCTCGAGATCTCGAGGGCGGCCGGAAGAGCCGAGGCCCGCGAGCGTGAGCGTTTCGAGACCCTTGAGCCGCGCGTGCTGCTGGCCGGCGACCATCCGAGCCTGATCGATTTCCCCAACGCCAGCGAGGTGACACTCGACGGCACGACGGGCGTCGGCACGATCGGCGGCGAGTTGGAGGTCGTCAACGACGACGACCTGTTCAAGTTCACCGCCCCGGCGACGGACTTTGTCACGATCCGGGCCGACGGCACGAACGTGGCTCGCCGCAACGGTGACGGCACGCCGCTGGACACGAAGATCAAGGTGCTGGACTCGACGGGCGCGATCATCGCCGAGAGCTCCGGCGACGGCACGGTCACCGGCGGCACGCCGACGGACGCGTGGTTCGGGTTCGTCGCGACCGCGGGCGAGGAGTACTTCGTCAACGTGCTCAGCGACTCGGACCAGGCCGACGACGGCACGGGCGAATACACGCTCCGCGTGGACGGCATCTCCAACGATCTCGTGACAGACGATCTCACCGGCGAGGCGACGACCCAGGAAAACCTGGACATGTTCGCGGTCCCGTCGATGTTCCCCCTCGTGGAGGGGTCTCTCGGCCTGGATGACCCGCACACCGCGACGCCGGGCGATGAGTTCAGCGGCGACGACCTCGTTTTCTCGATGACGTCGCTCTCGGGCTCATTCTTCGACAGCCTCGCCTCCGTCGGCGCGCTGGCCGACGTGAACGACCTGGACACTCGGATCGAAGTCTTCGATGCCAACGGCGAGATCCTGGTGGAGAACAGCCAGGCGGCGTTCTTGAACGACCCGTTCGTGAGCTTCCGCTCGTCGCCCGACACGACCTTCTATGTGCGAGTGCGCAGCGATGAGATCGGCGATCCGGACACGGTGAACTCCGCGGGTGAGTTCGGCCTGAAGGTCGACCTCGCCGCCGAGGAGATCGCGATTGATCCGATCAGCCGGAAGGGTGAGGCGGCGCGTCCCGTGCGCTTCCAGCCGCCCGGCCTTGCGCCCGTGAACTTCCCCGTGCTGCTGAATCCGAGCGATTTCAACATCTTCCGGTTCCGCTCGCACGGGTTCGGACAGGCGTTCGTGACCAATATCCCGGTCGGCATCCCCCACGACCTCCAGCTGACCATCCTGGACTTCGAGGGCAACCAGATCGCCTTCGTCGACGATCTCATCGGCACGACGCCCGAGCTGCGGCTCGAGCTCGACGGGGGCGAAGAGTACTTCGTGATCGTGACGGGCTTTGACGACATGGCCTCCGGCCAGCACCGCCTGTTCGTCGAGGCCCACCACAACGTCAACATCAGCGACGACTTCTCGACCGACGATCATCCGAACTCGCACGACATCGACGGGAATCTGACGCTCGAGGAGCGCAAGCGCCTGTTCGACAACGCCACGCCGGTGAACTTCGGCGATCCGTTCGCCACGCTCGACGGCGACGGCAATCCGGTCCGCGACCGCGGCTACCGCCAGGCGGCGTTCATCAACGGGCGCATCTGGGACGCCGATCCCGTCGACTCGAACCCCAACGACAACAAGGACGGCATCGAGGAGGACACCGACCTCTTCCAGTTCGTCCCGCCGATCGATATGCTGGGCGAGTTCGCGGGCGACAACGACAACGCGGGGACATCGCTGTTTGTGGGCGGGCAGTTCAGCGGCGCCGAGTTGACGACCACGCCCGTCCCGGCCAACTCGCCGGGCATCTCCGTCTTCGACGCGTTCGACTGGTGGGCCGTGGGCCCGAGGCCGACGTTGATGGCGCCGTTCGGCATCCAGGACAATCCGGACACGCCCGATTCGGACGGCCCGGTCGTGCATACGCTGCTGGAGACCACGCTCAATCTGGGCACGGGCCTTGGGCCGCAGCCCGCGCTGGTCGTCGGCGGCGACTTCAACGTTGTGTACCCGAACCCGATAGGTCTCCCGACGATCGTCCAGAATCTGGCGGTCTGGGCGTACAACCCCGGCGCCTTGCCGCTCCGGGCCGATGAGCAGGGCCTCACGGCGAGATACACCTGGTTCGATATCGGCGGCACCGATGGGACGGTGCGCGCGCTGGCTGAGTTCACGCCAACCGAGTCCTTCGACTCCAACGGCGACGGCGCAAACAACATCATGCTCCAGCCGCCGCAGCTGGGCCCGTTCCTCGTCGTCGGCGGCGAGTTCACGACCATCGGCGCTGCCGGTGCGACGGGCCTCGCGCAGTTCAACATCAACAACCTGGCAAATCCGGGCGCGATGTGGGAGGGCTTCGCGGGTATCGACGGCCCGGTGTTCGCGCTGGAGACCTACGACCCGCTGAACCCGGGCGATGGTCGCGAGGCGCCGACCACCGACATCACGCTCGATGTGGTCGTTGTCAACCGCGACACGCCCCAGTTCAGCATCGCGGCGCTGGCCAACGAGGACGGCACCGGCATCAACCTCACCGAGCCCGAGGCGTTCGGCGAGGGTCTCATTACGCCGAACGTCGTCGTCGCCGCGGACTTCCTGGGCGCCCCCGACGGGGGGGCTGACGAGGCGGTGGATATCGCCGTGCTCGACCCGGTCCTCCGCCAAGTCACCGTCTTCCAGAACACGGCCGATGGCAACTTGCCTCCGACCGACCTGGGAGCGATGACGCTCGGCCTGCCGAGCAGCCAGACGCCGCGGGACATGATCGCGGCGGACGTCTTCGGCAGTGCGCTGCCGGACATCCTCGTCGTCAGTTCGGGCACCAACAGCGATACCGGACGCCTGGTGGTCCTGGAGAATCTCGGCAATGGGAACTTCGCGGCCCCGGTCACGTTCACACTGAACACGCTCCAAGACTCCATTCTGAGCATCGACGCGGGCGACCTGATCGACGCCGACGGCATCAACGACCTGGCCATCGCCGACTCGGCGCGCGACCTGGTCTACGTTGGCCAGAACACCTCCGGTGGTGGCGTGAACTTCACGTTCACCGAGGTGACGATCAACGCATCGTCGACGCCGGTGGGCGTCGCGATCGGCGACCTGGACGGCGACGACGTGCCCGACATCGCCACTGCCAACCAGGGCAGCAACACCGTCAAGGCGCTGTTCAACAACGGAGACGGGACCTTCGATAACACGACCACCCCGTTCCTTGCGGGTGGGAACGATCCCAGCGGCATCCAGATCGCGCCGATGCGCGCCGGCGACACCGCCAACGATATCATCGTCGTCAACGAGGCCAGCAGCTCGGTCTCGATCCTCACGAGCCAGAGCGGCTACACCCAGCGCAACACCTTCGCGACCAATCCCGACGGGCTCAACGACGCCCCGGCCGACCTCGCCATCGGTGACATGAACGGCGACGGTCGCCTCGACGTGGTCACTGTCAACACGAACACCGACACCGTCAGCGTGCTGCTCGGCACGGGCGCCCAGACGCTGACCACGCCGGCCCAGCGATTTGTCACTGGCGAGGACACTGTCGACGACCGGCCCATCGGCCTGGCCCTCGTCGATCTGGACGTCGAGATCGGGTCGGTGCTGCTCGAGGTTCCCAACCCGCCGGATCCTCCGAACTCGCTGTTCATCGGCGGCTCGTTCACCCTGCCGGTCGAGACGTTCTTTGACACCACGATCATCGCCCGGAACATCGCGTCGTGGGACGGCGACTCCTTCCGCCCGGCGAGCTTCGGCAGCAGCGAGGTCGACGACGACAACCCGGATCCGGTCATTCCCCCGTCGGAAACCGATGGCCCGGTCTTTGCGCTCCAGGTGCATAACCCGAGCTTCCGAACGCTCGATGGCGACATCGAGCAACTCGGCCCAATCCTCTATGTCGGCGGCGAGTTCACGATGGCCGGCGGCGTCGCCGCCAACAACATCGCCCGCATGGGTCTGGTCGATCCGAACCAGGATCCGGAGACCCCGGGATACGCGCCGCAGCTTCTTTGGGAGGACATCGGCGGCACGAACGGCCCGGTGTACGCCCTCGCGAACTGGCTGCCCCCGGAGATCGAGGGCCAGCCCGATGATCCGTTCGAGGTCATCGTCGTCGGCGGCGAGTTCACGACCGCCGCGGGTGGCGAGGCGTTCAACATCGCGATGCAGTCGCTCGGCGCTTTCGGCCCGATGGGCATCAACCTCCCGATCGGTTCGGTCGAGACCAACCTCAACGCCCCTGTCCGCGCCCTCATGGCCGTGGACGAGGTCCAGGAGCCGGGCCTGCAGGTCATCGCCAACGAGGCAGCCGCGGACGATCGTCAGGTCATCTACGCCGGCGGCGACTTCACGAACCTGGGCACGCCCGACGATCCAGGCCTCCCGGCCGGGCGCCTGGCATATTTCGATGTGGTCAACACCATTGTCGGTCCCGCGTTCACGCTCCGCCCGACCCGCGAGGGCGCGGATGACTCGGTCTTCGCGCTGGCGGCGTTCGACGACAATAACCCCACGGTCGACAACAGCGCCTCCAAGTGGGACCGCCACGATCGCCCGGCGACCAGAGCGACGCTCGTGGTCTCGCCCGGCGCCGATTCATTCGCCAACATGTTCGTGACGATCTACGACTCGGACCTCAACGTCGTCTACTCCAACGACGACCGGATCCTGACCGATATCCCGCCGGATCCGGCGGGCGGCTGGGATCCCACGCTGCGCACGCCCCAGTTCGTCCAGCAGTTCCAGCAGTTGATCCTCCCGCCGATGAACGGCGGCGAGACGTACTACCTCGAGGTCTCCTCGCTCAACGGCACCGGCACATACTCGATGTCGATCGTCGTCGACGCGCTGCCGCCGGACAACGACGGCTCCGGCGTCCTCCGGGACATCAACGCCACCATCTTTGAGGTCGGCGGCGACTTCACCACCGCGACCGGCCTCTCGCCAGACCAAAACGGCGAGGACGTGAACTTCAACGCCAGCTCCACGCCGCCGTTCGCGGCCCACGAGCAGAAGCTGTTCAAGCCCAGCCCCTCGCTGCGCGGCAGCATCAGCCACTCGTACGACTTCGGCACGATCTTCTCGGTGGATGACGAGGACTACTTCGCGTTCACCGCGCAGACGACCGGCACCGTCGAGGTACGTCTCAGCACCATCTCGACGCCGGACGAGTTCGCCGAGCTGGTCGGCAACACCGTGATTTCCTCGCGCACCGACACCTTCGACAGCCTGTTCGACGGCGCGATCCGTGTGTTCAACAACGACCTCGAACAGCTCGCGTACAACAACGACAACGACGTGACCCGCGGCGACACGATCAGCCACAACACGGGCACGCTCCCCGCGACCGACTTCCGCGAGACCGACCCGCGCGTGCTCTTCAACGTCGTCGAGGGCGAGCGATACTTCCTCGTCATCGAGAGCGGCCAGCGCTACGCGATCGGCGCCCCCGAAGAACCGGGCGATCGCGTCGAGAACACCGACCTTGAGGTCGATAAGCGCCGCGCGACCGGCACCTATCGCCTCCTCCTGAACTCGCCCAGCACCCAGACCACGCTCAACGGGGCGCACCTGGGCGACGACCACATGTCCAACGCCGCCGGCTTCGGCGCGACACCCGTCACGCTCGACGAGTTCGGCAACAGCGCCCTCGGCCTGTTCATCAACGACAACGGCACGCCGAGCGACGAGAGCGACGACTTCAACTACGACGGACGCATCGGCAACGCCAGCGGCGGCTTTGGCTTCGAGATCGACGCCTTCGAGTACACCGCCCCGGGCGACGGCACCATCACCGTCACCGTTGACCATGCCATCAACTCTCCGAGCCTGATCTCCCGCATCACCGTCACCGACCAGAGCGCAGAGATCCTGGCCGACGGCTCGGCGACCAGCGAGACGCCCGCGCAGATCACCCTCCCGGTGACCCTGGGCGAGAAGCTCAACTTCGTCATCAGCTCTCTCGGCGGCACGACCGGCGAGTACACGCTCGACGTGAGCGGGCCGTCCAAGTTCGACGACTTCGCCGACGAGGGCCAGTGGGCACTCGCCCAGCCGATCCGTCTGTTCGACTTCCTCGGCTCCGGCGACATGGACGGCTCGGTCGAGCGGGCCGGCGACAGCGACATCTTCAGCTTCCAGGCCTTCGACTTCCAGCAGATGCGCATCCGCGTCGATTCGGCCAACAACACGGTCTTCAACCCCCGCCTGCGCGTCTTCGAGATCCAGGAGGACGCCGTCGGCACGCCCTACCGCGTCCTGATCGCCCAGAGCGACGACACCGACTCCAACGGCGACGGCAACCTCGACAGCACCAGTTCCGAGGTGCTCGTGAGCGTCAACACCGACCGCACCGGCCTGGTGACCGGCAACACATACAACGACTACTTCATCGTCGTCGACGGCTCGGACGTCGACACGAGCGTCGGCGACTACACCGTCTCGATCGAGTTCCCCGAGACCGACGACCACGCCGACCGACCCGACTTCGTTGACGAGGACACCCGCGACCTCTCGACCCTCGTCGTCATCGACTCGACGACGGGCCAGGGTTCAGACACCGGCGTGATCGAGAAGAACACCGACTCGGACGTGTTCACCTTCATCGCCCCCGCCAGCGGCTCCAGCGCCCTGAGCATCACCGCCCAGTTCGGCAGCACGCTCGAGGGCCAGGTCACCGTCTTCGACGCCGACCTGAACGTGCTCGCGACCTTTGACGGCGACCTGCCGGGCAATGTCCTGTTCGACGTCGAGCGAGGCCGCCAGTACTTCGTCATCGTCGAGCCCTCGGACTCGGCCGGCGACGGGTTCGACACCGGCGGGTACTCGCTCAGCATCGACGGACCCGCGATCGACGACCACCCGAACGTCGGGGAGTTCGATCTCGCGACCGTCATTCCCCTGAACGCCAACACGGGCGACGGGAACGTCGGCACGGGCGTCCAGGGCGGCAACAACCCGACCCTCAACCCGACCCGCGACACCGACCTGTTCCGCTTTACCACGATCGCCGACGGCGAGGTCGTCATCACCCTGAATCCGGTCGGCAACTTCGCGACCCTGCGTCCGAAGCTCACGGTCTTCGACGCCGACGAGAACGTCATCGAGACCGTCAGCACGACAGAGCAGGGCGAGTCGGTCTCGATCACCCTCGACGACACGGTCCGGAGCGAGCGCTTCTTCATCCTCGTCGAGGACGCTCTGGGCGTTGCGCCGCCCGCCTCTGAGTACTCACTCATCGTTGACGGGCCCGCGGGCCAGATCGATCCGCCGGATGATCCGAGCATCATCGACTTCGACACCCCGGTCAACGTGCCGCTGGACATCAGGGGCGACGCGCAGCGCAGCGACCTCATCAACGTCATCGGCGACCGCGACCTGTTCACCTTCGTCGCGCCCTCCGCCGGACGCTCGTTCGTGCAGGTCACGACACCCAACGGCTCGCTGCTCGACGCGTCGATCACGATCCTCGACGCCGCCGACGAGGACGCTGTCGTCGTCTTCGATGCCGGCGGCATCCCCGGGGCCTCGGCAAACGCACAGTTCCAGGCCATCGCCGGACAGCGGTACTACGCGATCGTCGACGGGCTGGGCAACGGCACGGGCAGCTACACGCTGCGTCTGAACCTCGTCGCCCCGCCGGTGCGGACCGGCATCGACGAGGTCGACGCCCTGGGCTTCACCAACCGCCTCTTCTATCCCGAGGGCTTCGCGAACAACCGCATCAGCGAGTTCGTCTCGATCGCCAACCCCAACGACACCGCGGCTCGCTTCTCGGTCATCCTCCGCTACGAGGTGGGCGAGCGCGACGCGGTCATCGTCAACAACGCGACCATCGAGGCCGGCGCTCGCAGCGGCCTGACCCTCACCGACCCGCGCGTCGGCCAGCTCGAGGGCGTCCGGAAGAACTCGCCGTACTCCATTGAGGTCGTCTCCGACATCCCCGTCGGCGCGACGCTCAGCCACTACGACTTCGACATCTCCACCGGCGAGGCCTTCACCGAGAGCACCTCCGATGAGTGGATCTTCGCCCGCGTCGAGCGCGTCCCGGGCGTCGTCAACGACTTCATCGTCTTCTACAACCCCAACCCGTTCTCTGTCGACGTGACCCTCAGCGCCACGGCCGCCAACGGCCAGACCGTCGAGATCACCAAGACCGTCGGCGCAAACCGCCGAGGCGGGTGGAGCATCAACAACACCGTCGAGCTCCCGACCGGCATCTTCGGCGTCGAGCTCTCCTCGCAGGCGACCAACCCCGCCAACGACGCCGAGTTCATCGGCATCGTCGCGGCGCTCAGCCACTTCGACATCGACGGCGAGAGCGGCTTCGGCGTTCTCGGCGACGGCGTGGGCGGCGCCAAGGCAGGCGTCATCACCAGCCTCGAGCGCAGCAACGCCGTCACCAGCGAGATCGCGATCTACAACCCGCGCAACACCCTCGCGACGATCGACCTCACCGGGCAGTACATCCGGGCCGACCTCCCGGATCTCCAGCGCCGGATCTCCGTGCCCGGCAACAGCGTTGTGATCCTCTCGGGCGCTCAGCTCGGGATGATCAACAGCCAGCCTATCGGCATCACCTACTCCGCCAACCGGCGCATCAGCGTCGTCGTCAGCGAGGAGCAGTTCGGCGACGCCAACGGCGTCACCGCCGCCAGCGAGGCCGGCACCGAGTTCTTCTACGGCGACGCCTTCATCGGCCGCAAGCGGGCCGGCGAGCTCTACTTCGAGACCCTCAACTTCTACAACCCCTCGGGCCAGGCCATCGACATCGAGGTCGAGCTCTTCTACGTCAACGGCGAGTCCGACCTCGTCACCGTCCTGGTCGGCGCCAACGGGTTCTCCGAGCTGATCCTCCACGAGCTCGATCAGTCCCTCAACAACCCCGACCGCACCAACGCCTTCAGCATCGAGACGCGCTCGGCTTCGCCGTTCGTCTCGACCCTCACCCACTTCGACCTCTTCCTCGGCGGCGGCTGGAGCATGGTCGGCGCACCCGCGGGCCTGCTCAACTCGCTCGACACGATCATCTGATCGAATCAACATCCATCCAAGCGGACGGGGCTCTCGGGCCTCGTCCGCTTTTTCATTCCCGGAGGATCCGCCACGTTCGCACGGGCTCGCCCCCCCCCGCCCGCGAATAACCCGCGGAAACAATCCGGGCTTGCCCGGCGTTAGAATGGGGAGACCGCTAGCGGAGGAGGGTTATCCCGCATGCACATCGCCGGAGTCTTGCTGAGCACCCTGAGCGTGCATGCAGAAGCGCAGTTCGATCACTCTGGCGGCGTTCCGCTGAATGATCCGGCTACAGCGACCCTGATTTCACGAGAGAACGGCTTCGTGCCCGGCGAGGTGACCCATCTTGCCGTGCGGTACCAGATCGCCGACCATTGGCATATCTATTGGAACGGCCTGAACGACTCCGGCCTGCCGCCGGCGATCACGCTGGATCTGCCCGAGGGGTATGAGGCGCTGCCGACCCGCTGGCCGGCTCCGAAGCGATACATTCTTGGCGACAACGACCTGATCGACCATGTGCTCGAGGGAGAGGTGCTGGCGGTCATCCCCGTCCGCGTGCCGAGCGACGCGAGCCCGGGCGGCGTGGTCCGCGTCACGGGCGAGTCCGACTGGCTGGTCTGCGAGGAGGCCTGCCTGCCGGGGCGTGCGAGCCTGTCGATCGAGTTGCCGGTCGTCGCCGAGGCGGGCGACACGGAATACGCCGAGGCGTTCCGGCGTGCCCAGCGCCAGACGCCCGTGGTGCTCCCGGGAGACGGCTCGAAGCTCGGGCTCTCCCTGGCGTGGGAGGATCGGACGCTCGTGGTCAGGAGCGACCAGGGCGGCAGGATCGAGTTCTACCCCCACGCGACCGGCACGCCGCTGGTCGACCGCTTCAGCGACCCACAGAGCGATCATGGCGAGTTGCGGATTCGATTGCAGACCGACGGCCCCCTGCGCGGCGTGCTCCGCCTGACACGCCCGGAGGACGATCCCAGGCCCGATCTGATCGCGATCGATCTGGCGGTCGAATCGACGAAGAATGACAAGCCCTCGCCCGCGATCGGCTGGAGGCCATGGGTAGAGTCGTTGGATGGCCCTCATCCCTCGCCCCGCCGAGGCGGTACACACGACAGCGGGCGTCCCGAGGGTCGGGGCGGCTGAGAATCTGATATTCGTGGGGCCCCATCGCCCCCGGGATCGTGACGCCCCTAGCGTCACCTGCAAGCAGGAGTACACGCCATGAACATGGGACGAATGACCAAGGTGACCGGCATATTGATCGCCGGCCTCTCGACGCTCGCCATCGCCGCGGCCCAGCCCAAGGCGGCCGCCACTCCCGGCGACAAGAAACCGGTCGAGATCGGCGAGAAGGTCCACAACTTCGTGCTCAAGGACACCGAGGGCAACAAGCACAACCTCCAGAAGTACCTCGACGAGGGCAAGGTCGTCGTGCTGGAGTGGTTCAACCCGGACTGCCCGATCGTCAAGCAGCACTATGTGCAGAGCCACAACATGATCAAGACGGCCGAGTTCGCCAAGGAGAACGGCGTCGTCTGGCTGGCGATCAACTCCGGCGCCGAGGGCAAGCAGGGCGCCGGGCTCGAGCGCAACCAGCAGGCCCGCAAGGAGTACAAGATGGAGTACGCCGTGCTCCTGGACCCCAAGGGCAACGTCGGGCGAATGTTCGACGCAAAGACCACGCCCGACATGCGGATCATCTCCAAGGACGGCATCTTGGTCTACAGCGGCGCGATCGACGACGGCATGGCAGAAGGCCGCGGCAAGCCGCCCACAGAGCGCACCAACTACGTCATCCAGGGCCTGAAGTCCCACCTGACCGGCGAGACCCTCAAGGTCACCAAGACCCGCCCCTATGGCTGCAGCGTTAAGTATTGATCTCAGGGTGAACTGACATCGCTCCTTCGGGTCCGGGCACCTGTCCGGGCCCGTTTGCTTTCGGCCCGATCGGCCCAGAGACAACGCCGGAGGGTCTGCCCGGTGGTTATTGGGCGAACCCGCACGCTCGTCTGCCGATAGGATCCTTTATGACCAGCCTTCTCAACTCCCTGGGCATGGCCTTCGACCTGGCCCTGGTGATCTTCGGCTTCGGCCTGATCATCTTCATCCACGAGCTCGGGCACTTTGTCGCGGCCCGCTGGGCAGGCATCCGCGTGCTCGCCTTCGCGATCGGCTTCGGGCCGGCGGCGGCGAGCTATCGTCGCGGCCTCGGCTTTCGCAAGGGATCCAGCGAGCAGGAGTATCTCCAGATCGTGGAGCGTGCCAAGGGCGAGCGTGGAGAGGCTCGAGAGGAGGCGCGATCGCTGCTCAGCGGGAGGGTCAGTCCGACGGAGTACCGCTTCAACTGGCTCCCCCTCGGCGGGTACGTCAAGATGCTGGGCCAGGAGGACCTCAACCCCGGCGCAATCTCCGAGGCCCTCGACAGCTATCAGAACACCAAGCCGTGGAAGCGGATGATCGTCATCAGCGCCGGCGTGATCGCCAACATCATCACCGCCGCCATCCTCTTCGTCCTCGTCTATTCCATCGGCATCCGCAGCGAGCCGGCGAAGGTCGGCGGGGTCGCGCTCAACTCGCCCGCCGCGAGCGCGATCGCGACCAACGCCCAGGCGCTCGGCATCGAGCAGCCGGGACTCCGGGCGAGCGACGAGATCCTCACCATCAACGGCGATGAGCCCAACAGCTTCAACGACCTCATCCTCGCCGTCGCCATGGCCAGAGGCGGAGACACCGTCGAGCTCGTCGTCCAGCGCCAGGGCGTGCCAGAACCACTCTCGTTCGACATCCTGCCCGAGCCGGGCGGGCTCACCGGCTTGCTCGAAATCGGCGTCGAGCCCGCGCGCTCCGCAACGGTCCTCGCGCCCGCCAGACCCTCCCAGGTCAAGCAGATGAAGAAGCTGCTCGCCCAGGTTGGCCTCGACGGCGTCGAGCCCGGCATGGAGCTCACCGCGATCGCCGGTGATACGACCATCGCCGGCGCAGAAGACCTCCGCCAGGCGATCCGCGACTCCGGCGGCAAGCCGATGGAGCTTGTCTTTTCCGACGGCACAACCGAAGTTCGCAAGATCGTTCGCCCGGAACCCGAGCTCCAGCTCGGCTTCCTCGACGGCCAAGACGCCGAGCCGCGCAGGCTGGTGGAGCATCTGCTGGGACTGCGGCCCGTGATGCGCGTGCAGACCGCCGAGAAGCGAGCCTTCGCTCAGGGCCTGCGGGACGGCGATGAGTTCCTGCGTATCGGCGAGATCGAGTTTCCCAGCCCCGCCGAGGGCATGCGGGAGATCCGCGCGAACGCCGGGAAGAAGATCCCGGTGACCGTGTTGCGCCGAGACGAGGACGGCACCGCGCAAGAGGTCGATCTCACGGTCTCGGTCAGCGCAGGCAGCCAGCCGCGCGTCGGATTCCGCTCCGGCGATACCAGGGAAATCTCGTCGCGGATCGCCGGCCCACCTGAGCGCGTCTGGCCCGTCGAGTTGGAGGGCGAGGGCGAGACCCCGCCCGCCGCGAGCCTCGATCTCATGCCCGGCTCTACCATCGAGACCGTCGCCGGCATGCCCATCGAGAACTTCCGCGAGATCCGCGAGGCCCTCCGCCTGGCGACCAGCGAGGCGTGGGCGCGGGGCGATGACTCGGCGACGGTCTCGCTCGGCGTCGCCCTGCCGCTGCCGGCCCAGGACGATGGCTCCAAGCCGACCGAGTCGCTCGCCTGGACGCTCAGCCGCGCCGACCTCGAAGAGCTTCATGACCTTTCCTGGAACGCGCCGTTCGGCATGGGCGTGTTCGACCTCGAGCAGAAGATCCTCAAGGGATCCAATCCGATCGAATCGATCGCGCTGGGTCTGGACGAGACCAAGCGGGTGATGCTGACGACCTACGTCACGTTCGCGAGGCTGTTCCAGGGCACGGTCAA
>JAJDDM010000012.1 GCA_029260315.1 Phycisphaerales bacterium
GGGCTCACGGGCGGATCGGGCACCCGCTCGGCCAGCCAATCCAACTGCTCGTCCGTGAGTGTCAGCATGGTGACTTATTATATTGACAACTCAAGGAATGGTTTAGGGATAGGCCCTAGTGCGTTGCATTCTCTCTTGCAGGCCCGCGGCCGTCAGTCTGGTCAAGCCGCTCGTCACTCAAGCCTATGGAGAAGCGGCATCCGTCGACATTGACCTCCCGCAGATGTCGAAGCAGGACGCTACGGCTCTCGCAGCACAGTGCCTTGGGGATGGTCTACAGCATCTCGCGGAACGATTAGTCACGATAGCTGATCGCAATCCCCTCGTAATCCGCGTAGGTGCCAGATGCATATCTGACAAACGCGTTCTTCCAGAAATGCTCGAACGCACGCCGGAGGTCTTTCGCTCCCTCGTGCTTGACCGCCTTCTCGACGATCCAGGTCTTGCGCAAGAGGACGCACCCCTTCGAAAGAAAGTACTCGAGATCATCGCCACTGTCGGGCCCGTGGTTTCCGAGGGTGAAGAGTTCGAGGGCAAGCTGAGCGAGATTATCAACGTCCCAGCATACGAGCTCCGCCGGTTGCTTGCATCGCTCGAGCGCGCCGCGCTGTTGATGCGCCGCGGTCGTCTCGTGCGAGTGAACCCGGATGTCCTTGCCGATCACCTCTTGTATCGCGCAGCTGTTAGCGAAACAGGGTCGCCAACCGGCTTTGTCGACGCGATGATCAAGGCGTTCGCACCCACATCGCTAGAGAACATCCTCGCCAATGCTGCTGAGCTTGATTGGCGTGCTACAGCCACCGCTACTCACGAGTCCGTGCTCGCCACGACCTGGCGAGAGATGCTCGACATCTTGCCCGGCTCCACCCACTCGCAGCGGGCGCAACTCGTCAGCCAGCTCAAGCGAGCAGCAATATTCGCGCCGGCGCAGGTACTCGGAATCGTTGAGTGGATTGCCGACCACCCGGATGCGCCTCCAGACGAGCAAGCGGCCGCATGGGGACTTGAGGACTCTCCCGCGAGAGTTACTGACTCGATCACGGAGATCTTCGCTCTCATCGCCACGCACCCGGAATTCACGAAGCGTTGCGTTCGGAGACTCTGGACCATTGCCGCAGACGACGAGCGCCCCACACCTCCGAATCCCAGTCACCCGAGGCGGTGTCTCGAGGATTTGCTCAAGTACGAGTGGAGGTCCGATTGGCAGAATCCGGACGGTATCCACGCCAAAGCGGTACAGTTCATGGCCGAGCGTCTTCAAGATCCAGAGCGTGCTGAGGATGCGACCTGGGCAGTGGCTCTCCTCGGTTCAGCACTGGATCGACTGGGAGACGCAAGTGTGGCCAATCGGCGACAGTTCACGATTCGGCATTTCTCGCTGGCCCAGTATCTTACTCAGATTGCCAGCCGTCGGCGATTGGTCATTGAGTGCCTCAAAGGCGTCGCGCTCGGTCAAAAACCTTCGGAGGCCGTTACCGCACTTCACCAAATCGGCCGGCTCATTAGCGCACCAGGAGGCCCATTTGGAAAAGACCTGAAGGTGGAAGAGGTTGCAGCATGGGAGCCAGAAGCTGAAACCGCCATCGCGATTCTCATTAGGGTCGCGGAAAGTGCCTCTTCAGAGGTCATCCGGTTCTTGGCGCGCCGGGAACTCCGTGAGGCATCGCGAGAGCATTGGCCGGCTCTGGCTCCAAAGCTCGAACGAGCATTGAGTAGCTGCCCGCGCGTAGCAGGAGAGCAGGTCTACGACCTATTGGAAGGGATTCCATGGCAAGAACGGGCCCATGATCGTGTTTCGGAGGAAGAGCGGGTGAAGACGCTCTGTTCGACGGCGGCATCCGACTACTGGAAAGCACACACGACAGCAATTGCGATAGTGGAGAGCTTGCTCGAAGCGATCACGGCGCTGCGTAAAGTCTCTCAGCGGTTGTCCACTGAGTCTGGGCGGCTCGTTCAAGCGATCATCGCCGCTAATCCGAAAGCCGCTGATCAGGTGGTTCGCGAGCTAATCCGGTCGGGAGTGGACGGTTGGCATCTTCTAAGACCAGCGATCCTGAGTCTACACGATCAACAGACGCAACTAGCTGAGGACATTATTGCCGAACTCAGTGTTGAAGAGGAGGACCTTCTCAGGGCATGCGCAGGAGACGTAGCCCAGTGGATGGTTGAGAGCGCAGTCGATCCTGAGAGGATTCTTGCAATGGCTCAGCAGTTGAGCCATGACTCCTCAATCACCGTCAGAAGGACAGTCACACAACTACTCCGCAGGTTTCGAGAGAAAGCTCCGGCGGAAGCAATGCAGATTCTCATCAACATCCCTTGGGGAGGTGACATCTCACTCGCCGAAGCGACGTTCGATGCACTGCACCCCGAGTTCGGCCTTGATCCTAATGACCTCTCGGACGGCGATGTGGACGCATTGCTCGGCCGCATCGAGGAGCTGCAGACGCTGGAAGGCCATGTTCATGACGTCCTGGAGTTCATTGCTTTCGCTTCTACGCGGCGCCCAGGCCAGACGGTCGAGATGTTGATCCGCCGTGTACAGGCGGTCGATGAGCATTCTGCCGAACGCGGGGACGATAAATGGACACCAATTCCGTACAACGGACATGGCCTGACTCTCCCTGGTCTCGGCAAGTCAAAGGACTATCTGGTTCTGCTGGGTCTCGTTCGTGATGCTCTTCTCGGTGCCAGTGGCATGGTTCGATTCTGGCTCCCAGAGTTGTTTCACGTCGCGGTCGCGGATCTCCAAGGTAGCCTGTCGGTTCTCAGAGAATGGCTGCGGTCCGGCGACCAAGAGAGAATTGTTGGAGCGGCCCATCTATTACATGGCTTTGATCACTCCATCGTGTTTTCCTCGCACGACTTTGTCGCTGAGCTACTCGATGCAGCGAACCAAGTTGGTCACGAGTGCCTACAACATGCCAGCAGCGAGCTGTTCTGCGTCGCAATCGGAGGCGTCTATGGCGGAACACCCGGGGAGCCAGCGCCGCGGCACTTGAGCGACAAGGCCAAAGCTCAAGGGCTCGTCGAGCACTATCGCGACAGACTACCGGCTCGTGGATTCTACACGGCTTTGGTGGGCCACGCCGAGGACAGCATCCGCAGGGAGATGCAGGAGTGGGACGAGGGAGATGAGGAGTGAATCGTCTCTGTGCTCTACTGCCGAATCTGCAGCAGACTCTATGCGTGCCGATAGGCGCAGCAGCACCAGTAGCCGCTAACTCGTCCGACGTAGGTGCACTCATCAGGGCGATGAAGCGCAAGGCAACATTCGCTGAGATGCATAGGGTGGTCCTCTCAGGTATCGAATGGGATCGAGTCGACGGATTGGGTCGGCGAACCGCCGGTGCGATTCATCCCGACCACCTGGCGCTACGTCTGTCAGAGGCATCGTTGGTGATCGAACATCCGGGCGCTGTCATCGATCACGTGTATCTGGCTTTCGACGGGTTGACTGCTGCGGTGATCAACATGACCGACACCCTGGGGCGGTTAGTCAACTCCGCCTATGGGCTCAACATCGATCCGAAGCGGGCAAGTCTGCTGGCGGTCCGCGACATTTGCACAGCGAGCTCAACTTTGGGCGCTGTCTTGCACAACCCACAAAACACGGACTGGCTCCGAAAAGTTCGGGATCTGCGAGGACGGTGTCAGCACGCTGACATTGAGGAAGTGCTGACATCCGAGACGAGTCCCTACTCGCAGCGTGGACAGCCGTTTGTGGAGGTCGCGTACTGCTGGAACGTCCCGGTCCGCCCCATGCTGGTCTTGGATTATGCTGAGGAGGCACTGGTCGCCGCCGAGAATAGCCTTCTCGCCGCGATGGCTGCCATCCTCAGCGCTCCTACAAACCCCATCTCCTGAATCACATGCGGATATCGCTATCGGAGTTGGGTCTAGTGGTTTAGTGCAAGCCCCCGAGCCCAACCCTCGCGTAAACTAGAGCCCCAAACTCTCTCTTTCGGGCTGAGAGCGCCGGCCCCGAACGGCCACCGACCCCGGGTTCGCCTCGCCGCCCCGATCCTCTCACCGAAACCAGAGAGCGCAAAGAACCGCGAGCCGGTCTCAAAACCCCCGCCACACGCCGCCGTTGGGGCCGATCGTGATGGGGCAGAAGATCGCCTCGGTGTAAACGACAAGGCCCGCATCCCTCCGGACGCGGGCCAACAAGCTCCCCGACCTGGACTCGAACCAGGAACCTAGCGGTTAACAGCCGCTCGCTCTACCAATTGAGCTATCGGGGATTCGACCGACAAGGCTACGCACACCCGCCGAACGGTCAAGCACGCCTCGGGGCCCAAATCCGCTCGCCGATCCCCTCGACCGCCACCATCGACGCCCGTATCATCCGGACCTCACACCCACAGCGAGCCCCCCCCATGAAGAAGGACATCCACCCCCAGTACCAGGCCTGCAAGGTCTTCCACAACGGCGAGGTCGTCATGGAGGTCGGCGCGACCGTCCCCGAACTCCACGTCGAGGTCTGGTCCGGCTCCCACCCCTTCTTCACCGGCAAGCGCTCCTTCGTCGATTCCGCCGGCCGCGTCGAGAAGTTCCAGCGCAAGTTTGCCGGCGACTACTTCAAGGGCAAGAAGAAGAAGTAACCCATCCCAACCCCCTCCGCAGCGAGCCGGTGGGTCCTCCCACCGGTTTTTCGTTGGGCAGACGCCTCCCTCGCCGTTCTGCCCAGCACTTCCACTCCATCCATTGATCCGGATGAACGGGCGAATATGATCCCCTACCTCGCCCCCACGCCAAACTGGGGCGTCAGGAGGATCCATGTCCAGCAGATTGCTCAAGGAGCTCGACCGCCGCGTCCTCATCCTCGACGGCGCCATGGGCACTTCGATCCACAGCCTCGATCTCGACCTCGAAACCGATTACCTCGGCAAGGAGAACTGCCCCGAAGCCCTCCTCCTCACCCGCCCCGAGGTCCTCCAGGAGGTCCACGAATCCTTCCTCCGCGTCGGGGCCGACATGGTCGAGACCGACTCCTTCGGCGGCGCGGCCCACGTCCTCCGAGAGTTCGAGCTCGAAGACCAGGCTCGCAAGATCAACAAGATCGCCGCCGAGGTCGCCCGCGCGGCCTGCGACAACCACTCGACCGACGACAAGCCCCGCTTCGTCGTCGGCTCCATGGGCCCCGGCACCAAGCTCATCACCCTGGGCCAGATCACCTGGGACGCACTCGTCGAGAGCTACAAACAACAGGCCCTCGGCCTCATCGAGGGCGGCGCCGACGCCTTGCTCATCGAGACCTGCCAGGACCTCCTCCAAGTCAAGGGCGCCATCAACGCCTGCCTCAGCGCCCTCGACGAACTGAACAAGTCCCCGCAAGACGTCCCCATCTTCGTCTCAGTCACAATTGAAACCACCGGCACCATGCTCGTCGGCTCCAAGATCGAAGCCGCCATGGCCGCCCTCAACGGCTACCCCATCGCCAGCCTCGGCCTCAACTGCGCCACCGGCCCGACCGAGATGGCCGAACACATCCACGAGCTGACCCGGCGCTGGCCGAGGCACGTCTCGGTCGTCCCCAACGCGGGCCTGCCCGCACTCGTCGACGGCAAGGCCCACTTCCCCCTCGAGCCTGATCCCTTCGCCGACGCGCTCCTGCGCTTCGTCGACGAGGGCGGCATCAGCATTGTCGGCGGCTGCTGCGGCACCACCCCTGCCCACATCGAAGCCCTCGCCAACCGCATCGCCGAGCGCGAGCAAACCCCCATCGACAAAAAGCCCTGGCGCTCCGCCTGCACCTCCCTGTATGAACCCGTCGAG
The DNA here is from genome assembly GCA_029260315.1 of Phycisphaerales bacterium. Taxonomy (GTDB): domain Bacteria; phylum Planctomycetota; class Phycisphaerae; order Phycisphaerales; family UBA1924; genus S146-42. The sequence continues at coordinate 5,782 of JAJDDM010000012.1, forward strand.
TATCGCCAGGACACCTCGGTCCTGCTCATCGGCGAGCGCATGAACGCCTCCGGCTCCCGCAAGTTCAAGCGACTGCTCGAAGCCGAGAACTACGACGGCATCGTCAGCCTCGCCCGCGAGCAACTCCGCGAGGGTTCGCACGTCCTCGATCTCAACGTCGACTACGCCGGCAGAGACAACGCCGACGACATGGCCACCATCGTCGCCAAGGTCGTCCGCGAGGCCAGCGCCCCGCTCATGCTCGACTCCACCCAGATCGCGACCATTGAGGCCGGCCTCAAACGCGCCCCCGGCAAGTGCATCATCAACAGCGCCAACTTCGAGGACGGCGAGGCCAAGTTCGACGAGATCTGCGCCCTCGCCAAGCGGTTCAACGCCGCGCTCGTCATCGGCTCCATCGACGAGGACAAAGACGCGGCGATGGCCCGCACCGCCGACCGCAAGCTCGCGATCGCTCAGCGCGCCTGCGAGCGAGCGACCAAGCACCACGGCCTCGCCCCCGCAGACCTCTTCTTCGACCCCCTGGTCCTACCCATCTCCACCGGCATGGACGACGACCGGCGCAGCGGCCTCGAGACCGTCGAGGGCGTCCGACGCATCGCCACCGAACTGCCCGAGTGCCAGACCACCGTCGGCCTCTCCAACGTCAGCTTCGGCCTCAAAGCCGTTGCCCGCCACGTCCTCAACAGCGTCTTCATGCACGAGCTCACAGAAGCCGGCCTCACCAGCGCCATCGTCCACGTCAGCAAGATCATGCCGCTGAGCAAGATCGACGACGAGCAACAAGCCGCCGCGCTGAATCTCATCTACGACCGCCGCCACGAGTCCAGGGGCGGCACCGGCCTGCCCGAAGGCGTCACCGACGAGGACTTCGACCCCCTCCAGGCCTTCATCGACCTCTTCGAGAACATCGAGGAATCCTCGGGCCCCTCCACCGAAGACCAGAACGTCTCCATCGAGGACCGCCTCCGCAGACACATCATCGACGGCGAGAAGGCCGGCGTCATCGACGCCCTCGACGAGGCCCTCACCAAGTACGAGCCTCTGGCCATCATCAACGACCACCTCCTCGACGGCATGAAGGTCGTCGGCGAGCTCTTCGGCTCAGGCCAGATGCAGCTCCCCTTCGTCCTCCAGTCCGCCGAGGTCATGAAAAAGGCCGTCGCCTACCTCGAGCCCATGATGGAAAAGATCGAGGGCAAGACCAAGGGCACGATCGTGCTCGCCACCGTTAAGGGCGACGTCCACGACATCGGCAAGAACCTCGTCGACATCATCCTTTCCAACAACGGCTACACCGTCCACAACCTCGGCATCAAGCAACCCCTCACCAGCATCGTCGACAAGTGGAAGCAGACCGACGCAGACGCCATCGGCATGAGCGGCCTGCTCGTCAAGAGCGTCATGGTCATGGAAGAGAACCTCAAGGAGCTCAACGCCCAGGGCTCGATCCCGCCCATCATGCTCGGCGGCGCCGCCCTCACCCGCCACTACGCAGAAGGCCACCTCCGAGGCCTCTACGAGGGCCAGTGCTACTACGGCAAGGACGCCTTCGAGGGCCTGCGCCTCATGGAGGCCATCGCCAACGGCAACGCCGAAGAGATCAACGAAGAAATCGACCAGCGCATCGCGAAGCGCTCCACCGCCGAACAGACCATCGCCAAATCCAAGGCCAGACAAGCCGAGAAGGCCGCCGCGTTCGAGCAGTCCAAGGCCGCCGGCGCTGATGGCGGTGCCGATGGCAGTGGGGCAGTCGCCGTCATCGAACGCAGCGCCGTCGCCACCGACATCGACCGCCCGGCCCCTCCCTTCTGGGGCACCCGCGTCATCGAACAGCTCGACCTCGACGACATCTACCCCTTCATCAACGAAATCGCCCTCTTCCGCGGCCAGTGGCAGCTTAAGAAGGGCGCAAAGACCGACGAGGAATACCAGCACCAGCTCGAAGACCAGATCATCCCCCTGTTCAACAAGCTCAAGGCCCGCTGCAAGGACGAGAACATCCTCCAACCCGCCGTCGTCTACGGCTACTTCCCCTGCGCATCCGACGGCAACGACCTCATCATCTTCGATCCAGAACTGATCGATGGCGTCACCCGTGCCACCAACCGCTGCTCTGAGCGGTTGGTGCCCGGATCGTCCGCCACATCAGGCAACCAAGAGCACCGACCATGCAAAGCCATGGTTGGTGGCACGCCGGACCTCCTCCAACACGAACTCACCCGCTTCACCTTCCCCCGCCAACCCGCCAAAAAACGCCTCTGCATCTCCGACTTCTTCCGCTCCCTCGACCAGATCACCCAAGATCCAGGAGTGGCGGGCGCCCCGCCCGCATTCGACACCGTCGCCTTCCACTGCGTCACCATGGGCCGCGAGGTCTCCAGGCTCTGCCAGAAACTCTTCGAGGGAGGCGACTACACCGAATACCTCTACATGCACGGCATGGGCGTCGAGACCGCAGAAGCCCTCGCCGAGATGTGGCACAAACGCATCCGCCAGGAACTCGCCATCGCCACGGACGACAGCCCCAAAATTAAAAACCTCTTCCGCCAGTCCTACCGCGGCAGCCGCTACTCCTTCGGCTACCCCGCCTGCCCCGACATGTCCGACCAGGAGATCCTCTGGAAGCTGCTCGACCCATCCCGCATCGGCTGCGAACTCACCGAGAACCACCAGATCGACCCCGAGCAATCCACCAGCGCCCTCATCGTCCACCACCCCGAGGCCAAGTACTTCAACGTCTGATCTCAGCCTCTACGAGCCCGAAGCGCAAGCGAGGCGGGTGCCACTGGCGACCAATCACACCCGCGCCCTCTCGGTGCCCGTTACCGGTTCAACCATCCTCGATCTGTGTCCTTGTATTTCTAACCGCGGTACCATCCGCCCGCCCCCGCACGCTACCATCCCGACCGTACTTCTCTCGCAACTTCTCTCGCAATCACCGAAGCACAAGGCAGCACACCATGTCCAAGAGCCGCGCATACCTCCTCTCCTCCCTCCTGGCCCTCTGCGGCATGGCCCTGGTCGCCTGCGAGCCCGCCGACGACACCGATAGCGACACCGACGCCGGCAACGAGCACGCCGAGGGCGACACTGACGCCGGCAGCCACGGCGATGACCCCGATGGCGATCCCCACGCCCCCGAGGGCGGCGGGCACGACGCCGATGCCGACGAGGGCGACGGGCACGACAACGACGGCGGTCACGGCGGCGGCTGAGCTCATCGGCCCCGCTCGCTGCGAGTGATGAGTCGTTCCTCCGAAGCGCGTCTGACTCCTTCGCCGATGCACGCACTCACCCGTCGGGCGAAGGCTTCCCTTCATCGTCGAAGTACTTTCCAGGCGTCGTCCCAAGACTTCGCTTGAACATCGAGACGAACGCGCTGGGGCTCTCATACCCGCATGCGAGCGCGACCGATGTGACCGGCTCCCCCTCGGACAACAGCCCGATCGCGTGCTGAAGCCGCGCCTGCTGCCGCCATCGCCCGAAGCTCAAGCCCGTCTCGTTCACATACAACCGCTCCAGCGTGCGCGCACTCGCACCCACCCCGCGACCAAGAACAGCCAAACCGTCTCGACACGACACATCGCCCAGCACCCGCATCGCCACCCGTCTCGCCCGCGCGTCGCTCGGCATCGCCAGATCCAACCGCACCTCCGGCGCACACGCGAGCTGATCCAACAAGACCCTCGACAGCCGCGCGTCCGCCGCATCGTCACCGACCAGCATCCCCCTGCGCACGACCTCCAGCACCAGCTCGCGCAGCAGCGCCGACACGCCGACCACCCGGCACGCCGACCCCACGCCGTCGGCAAACTCCCGACGCACATACAGCGTCCGCATCGCCACCGCACTCAGCATCTCGATCGCGTGCGCCGTCCCCGCGGGCAGCCACACCCCGCGATGCGCCGGCACGACCCACCGGCGCGTCCCCGCCTCCACGCTCATCACACCCCGCGCCGCGTACAGGAACTGTCCCCACGAGTGTTCGTGCTCCGCGATCCGATACCCGCCCGCCAACCCGAGCCCGACCGATCGGATGATGGGTTCAGCGGGGGCAGCTTGTCGAAAAATCGACATCAGTTGTCAGTATATCGCAAGACAGACAGCCGCGATCCGGCTATTTTCTCACCCTCACCCCGGAGACTCCGATGCCCAACGACCTCGCCCATTTCGCCATCCACGCCGACGACTGCGAGCGTGCTAAAGAGTTCTACGAGACGGTCTTTGCCTGGAAGTTCGAGCCGTGGGGTCCGCCCGATTTCTGGCGCGTCCACACCAGCCCCGGCGCGATCGCCGGCGCGCTCCAACGCCGCCAGCACCCGATCGAGGGTCGCGGCATGATCGGCTTCGAGTGCTCCATCGCCGTCGATGACGCCAAGGCCATCGCCGACGCGATCGAGCCCGCCGGCGGCAAAATCCTGACCCCGCCCATCACCCTCGAGGGCGTCGGCACCATGATCCGTTTCGAGGATCCCGAGGGCAACGTCGTCGGCGCCATGCAGTACCTGGAAGGAGTCCGCAATGTTTCCAGCTAACGGTTCACCCGCGTGCAGTTCGCCCCTCTGGCGCGGAACAGTCAGCCTTTTCGCGATCGTGGTCGTCGGCGTCGCCCTTTTCGACAGAGCACACCGAGGAGATCCGCCGAAGCAGACCGCGGATATCGAACAAGAAATCCGCGCGTTTCTCGGGCAGTGGAACGACGCCATCGCCAGGGGCGACGCCGAGCGCGTCCGCGCGGCCTACACCGACGACAACTGGCTCGGATGGTTCGAGGACGGCGAGCTCCGCTACCACACCCCCGATGACATCCTCGCCGCCCTCGCACAGTTCCCGCCCGCGACCAAGATCAACACCACGATCTCCGACGTGCGAGCCCACACGCTGGGCGACCGGCGCGCACACGCCAGCGCGAGGTTCCGCACCCGCCTGGACTTCCCCGATGGCGAGTTCGCGTTCGAGGGCGTCTTCACCGCCATCCTCGAACGCACGGATAACAGATGGCGATTCCTGGGCGGTCACACATCGACCCGCCGTCCCGAGCTCGCACCGAATCGCCCCGAGGGCTAACCCACCGCCCGCTCGCAGTATAGAGCAACTTCGCTAATCGCATAGCGGTTTCGGGGTGCCGTGGTCTGACGAGGCTCTGCGAGGAACGCCACGCGAGCCGCCGGCGACACCCGAACGGCAAGGCTGTTTGAAAGCGCATGGCGGTGTCGGCGTGGCCGTCGCTCGAAGACTCGCTCAGACCACGGCACCCCCAAACGGCCTGCCTCGAAACGCTACGCGATCACAAAGACCGCTCTAGATCAATCGGCACCCGCCGTGCCCGCGCTCATACCGCGCCACACCCGGATCCACCACCTCCGCCCACCGATCGATCCCGCCCACGACCGACCGTGCCTCAGGAAACCCGAGCTGTTGCAACGCCAGCGTGACCTTCAGCGACCGTACCCCGTGATGGCACATCACCAGCACGCGCGTTTCCTTATCGCCCTCGATCTCGTCGTGCCGCCGCTCGATCTCGTGCATCGGAAGGTGCGTCGCCCCTTCCACATGCACCAGCTCCCACTCATCGTCGGTCCGGCAATCCAGCAGAATCGCCTCGCCCGCGTCGAGCAGCCGCTTCGCCTCGGCGCATGACACCTCGTACTCCGCCCGCATCGCATACCCCGCCGGCCGGCTCTTGTCGGTCATGGCGACGAATCACCCGCGTCGCCCGTCCCGCCATCACCGTTCTCGTCAGAATTCCCGTCGCCGGGGTCATCCACGTCGGTTTCACCCGAATCCTCGTTGGCCGCTCCTGCACCGGCTTCGCCAGACTCTCCCTCGTTCAACCGCTCGATCCGCCCCGGCACCCGATCCGGATCATCCTCCATCCGCCGCGTCCGTTCCGCCTCGGCCTCCGGCGCAACCGCCAGCGGAATCCACGGTCGCGTCCCTTGCCGGTCATACCCGATCTCCGGGCTGTCGTTGTACTCCCAGTACGGATCGAAAAACACCATCCGCGGCACGATCGCCACCGCATCAAACACCGAAATCGCCAGCGTCGCCACACCCTCGGCGAACCCCACCTCCAACCCCGCGTCCCCCTTCTCGAGCGCACTAAAAAGCGTCGGATCCAGCCCGCGCGCCCGATCCGAATACGCCGGAATCCACTCATCGGTGTAGCTCGGGCGATGCCGCACCCCGCCGGCGGGCACATACATGCGCATCGGCTCCCAGCTCGACCGATCCAGCGACACCGCCGTGGGTCGGATCGCGTGCTCATCGGCCGCCATCCGCTCCAGCGGCGTCACGCGCTCGCTCGCGCCCGGATCCATCGCCTCGAGCCTCAGCCCGTGGTCCAGCGACAGCCGCACGTTCTCGCTATTCGTACACGCAGCGCCCACACCGCACACCACCAACGCCAGCAGGCCTCGACATCTCATGAATACGTCTCCGGGTCTTGGGGGTAGTGGGGGGGGTCGTCGTCCATGGTCTCGCCCGCGTGGCGCATCGCGCCCTCGACCGCTCGGACGCACGTCTCGGGCGCGTACCCCCGCCTCGCCAGGAACGCGCCCAGCCGCCGGGCCATTGTTCGCGGCTCGAGCTCCCCTCGCCAGGGCGCCAACCGGGCCTCTGCCAGCGCCATCGCCTCGCGAACGAGATCCGCCCCGTCGAACTCCCTTCGGATGAGCCGCTCGATCAGTTCCCGCTCAACCCCGCTCTCCCGGAGCTTGTGCTCCACCAGCCGCGGCCCAGCCCCCTTGGCCCGCAGCGCCGCGATCCGGGCCAGCGCGAACGCCTCATCATCGAGCAGCCCCGATTCTCCGAGGCGTGCCACCACCCGCCGAGCCGCGTCGCGATCGATCTTCCGCGCGATCAAACGTCGCTCAATTTCCACGCGCGAGCGAGGCCGCACCGCCAGCCATCGCAGCGCCATCTCGCGCGCCCGCGAGAGCTGCCCGGCGGCCTCGATCTTGTCGAGATCCCGATCGCTCAGGGCCCGCCCGACCCGCAGGTCCAACTCATCCAAGCGCAGCGCATCAACGCTCGCCACATGCGATCCGTCCACATACACCCTGATCTTCTCGCCGGAGTTCGTCGCCCGCAGCGCCGTGACGACCCGCGCATCCTCGACCGTCCCGAGCTCTTCCGCCGACTCGCTCATGGCTCGATCGCGTCCAGATACTGCCCGATCTCCGCGCGCGCCTTCTCATCGCCCGCGTCGATCGCCCGCCGCAGCCCCTCGCGCAGCGCCGCGATCGCCTCATCCTCCCGATCATCGGCCTCCAGCGATCGCGCCATGTGAAAATACGCATAGAGATAATCCGGATCGACCTCCAGACACGCCCTGTACGACGCCACCGCCTCCTCGTGCCGCGATTTCTTCGCCAGCTCCTGCGCCAGCGCATACAGCACGAACGTGTCCCGCGGCTCGGCCTCGCGCATCCTCTCCAACTGCTCGATCGTCGGCATCAACCCATCATAGTGACCTCCCCCGGCGGCACGGGCGTCCCATCGTTCCCCAGTGGCACGGGCGTCCCGCCCGTGCGCCCATCACAGGCCTGACCGATAGGGAGGGCGTCTACCCCTCCTTCATCTCCTTTCCATGCTCCTCGCCCCGTTTGCGCCCATCGATCCTCAAGTCGCTGCCACACCCTCTCCGGCATTGCCGCTCCTCGCTCTGCTGATCTCCCGATATTCCCTCCTACCCTTCCCGCCCAAGAATCCAAACCGAGAGACCACCATGCCCGAGATCAAAAACATCGCCGTCATCGGCGCCGGCCAGATGGGCGGCGGCATCGCCCAGATCGCCGCCACCGCCGGCTTCACCACCAAGCTCTTGGACCCCTTCCCCGGCGCTATCGACAAGGCCAAATCTCTCCACGACAAGCTCCTCGCCCGCGCCGTCGAGAAGGGCCGCATGACCCAACCCGACGCCGACGCCGCCAAGAGCCGCATCACCTACATCAACGACCAGGGCGACGCCGCCCTCAACAACCTCGCCGACGCCGACATCGTCATCGAGGCCATCATCGAAGACGCGGCGATCAAGAAAGACCTCTTCGCCAAGCTCGCGGCCATGCTCACGGCCGACCAGATCCTCGCCACCAACACCTCCTCGATCAGCATCACCGAGATAGCCGCGGCGACCCCCTGCCCCGACCGCGTCATCGGCATGCACTTTTTCAACCCCGTCCCCGTCATGAAGCTCGTCGAGGTCATCAACGGCCTGGCCACCAGCCCCGACACCACCGAACGCACCATCGCCCTGGCCGAGAAACTCAGCAAGACACCCGTCCCCGCCAACGACCGCGCCGGCTTTGTTTCCAACCGCGTCCTCATGCCCATGATCAACGAGGCCTTCTACGCCTGGATGGAGGGCGTCGCGGAACCTGCCCACATCGACGAGATCATGAAACTTGGCTGCGCCCACCCCATGGGCCCTTTGCGCCTCGCCGACTTCATCGGCCTGGACACCTGCGTCCACATCATGGATGTCCTCGCCGACGGCCTCAACAACGAACGCTACCGCGCCTGCCCGCTCTTGAAGCAGCTCGTCACCGCCAACCGCCTCGGCGACAAGACCGGCCGAGGCGTCTTCGACTACTCCAAGTAGCACCGATCTCGCGAACCCGAACTCGCCGACGCGATGCCTCGTGCGATCCGAGTCCAATCGGAGGAAGTGGCATCACAGGCCCGACCGTGAGGAAGGGCGTCTACCTGTCTCCCTTCTCTCCTGTATCACGCCTCGTATGTTCGTGCGCCCACATCCCCCTTGCGGATAGATGGCGAGCCAGCACCGCGCACGGTCGAGCGATGGAAGTAACGTGCAGGACGAGGAGACGCCCGCCCTCACAGTTGGGCCTGCGACGATCAGCCAGCCGACCGAACGCGACGAACGGGCTCAATCCACTCTGGTGCGACGCGAGTCCATCCCGACCGCAACACAGGTCTCACGCATCCGGACGCCGGACCTGAGGCTCTGCGAAGGTCCGGGTCAGCGTGCCCTCTCCCGGGCAACCGCGACGAACGCGCTGGCTCCGCTCTAGTCGCGCACGCGCGGCGTAGCAAAGACGTACACCTCCAACGCCTTCGGCTCGATCGGCGTCCCCGTCGTCCGCGTCAGACGCTGCCCGTCGATCGCGCCGGGCCGAGCAGCCAGCCGCACACGCTGGAAACTCAGCGTCGGGCCCTCGAAGATGAGTCGGCTGAACCGATTCTCCTCCTCCTCGCCCGCGAACTCGATGTTCGTGTCGATCGTGACCCGATCGTCCATGACCACCGGCCGGACGCCGATCGCCAGCGTGGTGCGATAGCCCCCCGTCATGCTCACGCTCGCCCGAGCGCCATCGCGGACGGTCAGATCGGGGTGGGCGATCGCGTGGACGCGCCCGCCCGCCTGGAGCTGGGCGATCACCCGCTCGATCTCCGCGGGCTTGGTCCGGGCGACGTATGTGTCGGTCCGGTCGATCCGGGTCGCCAGCGCACGCAGCCGGTCGAGGTTGTCCGAGGGCGTGGAGGCGTCGATCGCGACCACGATGATCTCGACGCTTACGCGCGCCGCCTCCGACTCGAAGCGTCCCTCCCTCGAAGAGGCGCAGCCGCCGAGCATCAGCAGTGAGAGCAAGGCCAGGGCGGCAACAAGAGTTCGCGGATTCTGCATTGAGGGCTCCCGGGGTCAGGCACGAAGGCCGCAATGGTAGCGCCGCGCGAATTCCGCACCACACCGCCGGAGATTCACGAACCTCTCGCGTCGCCCGCGAGGATCCCGCACGAATCTACGGGTGCGCACACAATCTCCCGCCCGCGAAGAAAGCTCCTTGAGCCCGGACCCACGAAAGAACGAAGGCCCCCCTCGTCTGGTTCCCACCGGACGGGGCAGATCGCAAGCCATGCCGCCGCCACGGTCTCCTAGCAGCCCTGCGCGAACAGGTCGAGATACCCGAAGAAATCGTCCGCGTCGCAGTCGTTGTCGCCGTCGAGGTTGCAAGTTGCCTGGTCGCCGCTCGCGAACGCGTCGAGATACGCGAAGAAGTCGTCGGCGTCCGTGTCGCCATCATCATCCAGATCGGCCGGGCAGTCCGAGCTCAGCGTCCCGCTGAGCTCGTACTTGTTCCTGAACGAGCTCGGATTCCCGTTGAAGTTGTAGCCGACGTGCGTCGCGATCCCGCTCGGATCGACGTTGGTGGAGATCCACCGGAAGTTGCCCAGCCCCTCGGCCTCGACATACACCCAGTAGATCGTGTCGCCGAGAAACGTGAACTCGCCCGTAAACGTCAGCTCGCTGATGCCCAGCGGCAGCGCCGGATCGTCCAACTCCAGCAGCTCGCTGATCGGCCCGTTGTTGTCGCCGGTCCAGATCGACACCCGCGGGTTGGCGTCCGCGTCCTGGATGTCGATCAGCAAGGTCGCCCCGTCCAGCGTGTAGTCATCCGCCGGCATCAGAACCCCGGCGGCCTTGAACTGCGTCGACGTCCCGTCCCCGAACACCGTCGAGCTGACATCCACCTCGTCCAGATTCGAAATGAGCACATCGGCGGAAGCCGAGGACACGACGAACGCCCCGGCACACAGGATCTTGCTGAGCATCGGATCTCCCCTTGGTATTGCGGCCGGTCCACCACACAAGGTCGGACCGCGGTTCGCGATCGGACGACACAGGTAGTTGAACCGAATTACCGATCGCCGTCAAGGGCCGGGATCGGAAACTCTGGATTGGGTGCCCGCGCCCCGCCGAGCGTGCGGGCGATCGACGCGACCAGATCCGGCCTCCGGTCCGCGATGTCATGCGCCTCGCCCGGATCTCGATTCAGGTCATAGAGCTCCAGCGCCGTATTGCCCTTGCGCAGGTCCTTGCGGATGGCCTTCAGCCCGTCGTTGAACACGATCGCCTGCTGTTGGTTGCCCTCGGGAAACTCGAAGTACAGGAACTCGTGCCTCCGCTGGGCCGCCTGCTCGCCACGCAGCGTGGGCAGCAGGCTGATCCCGTCGATGCCATCCGGAGCCGGTGCGCCCGCAAGCTCGCAGAGCGTCGGCAGGATGTCCTGCGAAGCGCACAGAAGATCGGAGGTCGCCCCGCCCTCGACCATCGCCGGATAACTGACGATCAGCGGCACGCGGATGCCCCCCTCGTGCAGATTCGTCTTGTAGCCGCGGAGGTCGCCCAGCGAGTCAAAGAACGCCCGATCGACCCCGCCGTTGAACGTGGTTCCGTTGTCGGAAGTAAAGATGACGATCGTATTCTCGAGCATCCCGTGGGCCTCCAGCCGCTCAAGAAGCCGCCCGACGGTGTGGTCCATGAAGGTGATCATGGCCGCATAGGTCGCCCGCGGACGCGGATTCGGCAGGTATCCCCGATCGCCCAGATACGGCTCCGGATCCCACTCGCCCGGATACATGCCGACGAACTCCTCCGGCGCCTGCAGCGCGACGTGCGGGATGATCGACGCGTAATACAGGAACAGCGACTGACCCCGCCGGTTCTCCGCATGGGCGTCGATCACCGACTCGGCCTCCCGGACGATCTCCTCGGGCGCATAGTCGCCGCCCCGATAGCCTTCGTAGTCCGACTCGCTCGCGAGCGGCTCCGCGATGCGCTGATGCGCGCGGAAGGAATCGTTACCGTGCAGGACATCGACGCCGTGATTGCGCCACAGATGCGTCGGGTAGTAGTTGTGCGCGACGCGCTGGCAGAGGTAGCCGTAGAAATGGTCGAAGCCCTGGTTGTTGGGATGGCCCTCCGACCCCGGCCCCCCGAGGCCCCACTTGCCGAACCCCGCCGTGTAGTACCCGCGATCGCGAAGCACCTCCGCGAGCGTGACCTCCTCATCCGCCAGCGGCCACTGCCCCTCCGGCTCCTCGGGCCCCCAGCCGCCGACCTCCCTGTTGCCGCGGATCGCCGCGTGCCCCGTGTGCTTGCCCGTCAAGAGCACCGCGCGCGAGGGGGCGCAGACGGTGGACCCCGAATAAGCCCGGGTGAAACGCATCCCGCGCTCGGCGAGCGCGTCCAGATGAGGAGTCCGAATCTTCTCCTGCCCATAGCTGCCCAACTCGTGCAGCCCGAGATCGTCGGCCATGATGACCAGAACATTCGGCGGCCTGTGTTCCTGGGCGACAGCGGCGACATGGACCAAGAACGCAACAAAGCAAGTGATCGCTCTGGTAGGCATGCGGGACGCTAGGCGGCAAGCGCGCCGAGCGGTGGATGTCGGGCGATCGTCAATCGGAAAGCTCGCCCGCGCCTCGTCGTCGCAATGACGATCAAGGGGCCCAAGTCTGAGATCTGAACTTTCAAATCTCAAATCTCAGAGGAAAAGCGAAAGGGCTCGCCCGCAAGCCTCCGCGGCCGAGCCCCCTGGAAGGGAGAGAGTCCGGTTGTCACACCGAGCGAACAGCGGCGTTCTAACACCCGCCCGCGAAGCTATCAAGATACCCGAAAAAGTCGTCGGCGTCGCAGTCCCCATCGCCGTCCACATCGCAGATGCCCAGCTTGTCGGCGTCGAAGGCGTCGAGGTACAAAAAGAAGTCCTCAGCGTCGGCATCGCCATCAAGATCGAGATCCGCGACGCACGCTCCCTCGGGCTTCGCGACGACCTCCCCGATAATGGCGAACGAGTTCTTCGCATCCGCCGCGGCGTGGTTTGTGAGCTCGATGCCGGCGATCTCCCCATTGAACACAAACAGCTCATACCCCTCATTCGAGACCTTGTGCGAGGCGATCACGTTGCCCTCGCGGTCGAACGCGGTCAGCGTCGCCTTGGCGTCCTGGAGCTTGCCGAAGCCCTTGAAATCGACCACGCCGTCCTGGTCGATATCCGCCGAGGGCGGGCTGACGAGCTTGGCGTTCGTGCCCCTCGCGAAGATATTGACGCCCGAGGCCGCCGGCGAGAACTTGATCCGCCCCGTCCCGCTGCCGCGCACGCTCCAAGCGTTGCGCCCGCCCTGATCGAAGCGATAGAGCGCGCCGTTGCCGAAGTGCGTCGCCATCCCGCCGCCCGCGAACGCGACGCGCATCTTGGGCGTGCCCGCCGGACCGCCGAGCGTGAAGGGCGTCTTGGTGTTGACGATGCTCCCGCCGTCGACATCGAACGGCGGCGCGTTGAACGGCGCCATCCCCGACGATCCGACAAACGGAATATCGAGATCGACGCCGGCCTGGGTTCCTGTGAACAACGTTCGAAACTGCGCCGAGGCCATCGAGGCGGTGACTCCGACGAGGGCGAGCGAAGCGATCGTGCGTGTGCTGGACATGACAGACTCTTGAGAGTGTGGGCGCACCCCGGGCGCAGGCGCCGCGCGTGCGGACCCGGAGGGCGCGGGTACTGGGCTGTGTCGTTGGCGAGCGCGAGTGACGATTGGCGTTCGTCTCCGCGGCACCCTCGCGATCGGGCGGCCTTCGCTCGTCGCCCTCTCATGTCGCCTCGGGAAAACCCGATTGCGGCTTCTCGCACATCAACACTGGCCCCGAAGAGCTATTCGGTCTTTGCTCGGGCCCGCCAATTCGTCAATGCCCGCCTGCCCGTCGGGCCGATCGAAGGGATGGTCCGGCCTGTCTACCATTGGCCCTTGCCCGCGAGGGGGGTTGTGCGACGCACGGAGTGCGAAGTTCCCAGCGGGCGGCGGATCCCTCCCGGCGGAGGCCGGGGGCGAACTGACGGGGAAGCGTGCATGAGCACCGCTGAGTTTCCTGCCTTCTTTGGCCCCTATCGCGTGATCCGTGCCCTCGCACCCAGTGCGCTCGCCCATCGCTGGTTGGCGCTGCATGTGCGTCGCCAGACCAGCCACGTCGTCCACCGCTTCGGCGTCTGCGGCGACCGCGTCGAACGCCGCCGATTCACCACCGCGTTCGAGCAGATCGCGGCGATCGACCACCCGCACCTGCTCCGGGTCGAACACTTCTCCTTCGGCTCCAAGGGCCGCCCCCTGGTGGTCACGCCCTACACCGGCAGCCACGACGGCCTGCTGACCCTCGGCCAACTGCTCGACCAGAAACGCGGGCGTCTGAGCGAGTTCGAAGCAGAGCGCCTGATTGAACACTTGCTCGACGCCACCGCGTGCGCGTTCGAGCGCGGCCTCAGCCACGGCGCGATCGAGAGCGACGACATTCTGATCGATCGCAGCGGCTGCGTCTTCATCGAGCACTACGGCCTCCGCCGCACCCTCGCCGGCGAGCAGCGCGCAACGGAAATAGACGCCGACGAGATCGACTCAATCGTCCGCCTCGGCTACGAGTGCCTGACCGGTGTGCGTCCGGGCACCCCCGCCATGAAGCCCAGCCGCCTCGTGCGCCTGAGCGATCGCGGGTGGGACCCCTTCTTCGGATCGTGCCTCGGCGTTGAGGGCGTGCAGACACCCGCGGAGGTCATCGAGCGATTGCCCTCCCAGGCCCGCGTTGCCGGCGAAGAGGGTGAATCGCTCGGTGCCGTGCGCGTCGCCCTGCGCCGCCTGCGCCTTGCGGGCGCGGCGGAGAAGGACGACGGCTCGCCGACACAGGCCTGAGCGAGTCTTTCACCACATCAAGACGTTGCGAACCGATCGGCTCGCCGTTCAAAGACCGGGATGATCAAGATCCTGAGGATCATCGCTCGCCGGCGGGTCGGCCTGCACCAGATCAGGGCCGTCCGCCGACGCGAGCTCCTTGCGCAGCGTGCTCAGCGTCTCCGCAGGGATCGCGTCCCCGAGATTCTCCACGATGAACGACGCCAGCGCCACCCGCCGCTCGCCGTCTTCCTCCGCGCCCAGGCGCGCAAGCTCCTCCAGCCAAACGCTGGGCGGAGCGCCGATCGCCAGCGCAGAGGCAAACTCCCCCGTGCGAATATACGCCCGGCATAGCGTGTGCCGATCCACAGGACTCAGAGCCGCGGGGTCGATCATCGAGAACGCCGCGATCGCCTGCGCCGGCTGATCGCACGCAAACCGAGCGTGCGCCAGCGTGGCAAGAGCCCGCTGCAACTCCGCCCGAGTCTCCGGCGCGGCATCCTCGGCGAGCGTCCGCTCGGTCAGCACCGACAACGCGTCAGCCCGCCGACACGGATCGCCGTTGAATCTCTCCGCAAGCGAGAGCAACTCGCCCACCGAAAGCTGACGCGAGATCGCCAGTTGGGCGCGCAGGATCACCTGCGGGCTCGTCTCGTGGAACCGGTCCAGGCGACGCACGCCCTCGGGCGTCGCCAAGTGCGTCTGCACCGCCCGCGCGGCAGGCTCGATCAGCAACGGATCGGACTCGGCGGCACCAAGCAACGCCTCGGCCTGATCGCCACGAGTCGCCAGAGCCGCGGCGGCCGCCAGTCGCAGCGCAGGACGATCCGCTCCGAGCAGCGACGCCACGAACGCACGATCCTCGTCTGTCCCCAACCCAACCAGCAGAGAGCAGGCGCTCCCGTTCAGGTGCTCGCTCGGCAACTGCCGCAACGCCGAGCGCACACGCTCGATCGATTCCGGCTGGGCGAGCAGATCGGCGCGCTGCAGCGCGAGGGCCGCGTCCGCCGCGGGCACGGCGGTCCTCCCGGTCCGATGCAGCCAGCTCAGCACAGGCTCGACAGCCTCCGGCGTCGGCCAGCGCGTGATCGCCAGCAGCAACGGCTTGGCAACACGCGGGTCGCGCTCGCGGATCAGCGCATCCAGTACCGCCGGGCCCGCCGACTGCGGCGCGATTTGTACGACCAGCGTCGCCGCCTCGGCACGCACCGCGGCCTGCTCGTGGCTGAGCAGCGCGATCGCCTCCTGCTGCACGGACTCGGGAATCGCCCGCCCCGACGCGATCATCTCGCGAATCAGCTCAGACGCGAGCGATCGCAGCGCGTCGACATCGGAACGGAGCAGGTCGCGCAGCGCCGCCTCGCGCGCCTCCTCGGGCGTGGCGACCCAGGCCTTTCGCGCGAACTCGACCAACTGCCGCTCCGCACGGTCCGCCCGCGACCGCTCGCTCCGCAGGCGCTCGAGCTGCGCCGACGCCAGCGCATCGCTCCAGCGGTCGTCGCTCCACGCCCGTCGAGCGTCCAGCCAGACGGCCAGCGCCGCGTCGTTGAACGCAAGCTCCGGGTTGTTGAAAAGCTCGGCCAGTTTGCCCTTCGCCGCGTCGCGCAGCGCCGGCTGGCTCGTCGTGCGCCCGAGCTGGATCAGCAATCGAACGGATTCGGGGCTCCGGAATGCGCCGATCGCGTCGGCCAGCACGCCCGGATCCGCCGGCTCGCGCTGCTCCGCCGCCGCCCGAACGTGCGTCCACAAGACCCGCGGTGGTGAGCCGTGCCGCGCAATCGCCTCCAGCACGATCGACGCCCGCTGCGGATCCCGCAGCGCTTGCCAGAGCGTTCCGAGGGCCTCGGACTCGTCGATGCGTGCGATGAGATCACCGGCGGCGGCGACCCGCGCCGCCCGCGGCGAGCCCGAATCACTCAGGGCCGACGGCGGATCCAGGGCGGGCTGGGCAGGCTGGGACGCGACGGCGCAGGAGGCGAGAATCGCCGCAGAGAGCAGATGGGCAGGCCGCAACGACCGAAAACTCGCGAGGAGGGGCCCCGTGGACGATGATCGGACGGTGCGGCGCGGAATCTGGATAATGAGCCTCCTTCGGCGGATGGTACGGTATCGGCGCGATTGAAGTGCGAGGCGAGTTCGCGTACGATCGACCGCGGCGTGTATGGGGCTCCGGAATCGGCTGGCGGACAAGACCATGGGCGAGTGGTTCGAGGCGGAAAACCACGTCGAGAAGGCCCATCTGTTCTATGAGCAGGGGCGATGGGACGATGCAGCGCGCGAGCTGCGCGAGGCTCTCGCATCCGATCCCTACCAGGTCGAGTGGCTCTTCAATCTCGGACTCACCCTCGAAGCCGCCGCCAAGCACGGCGAGGCCTCCGAGACCTTCGGACAGGTCTTCGAGCTCGCGCCCGAGGACGCCCAGGCCGCGATCCTCGCCGGCATCAACGCCCTCGACGCCGACGACCCGGCCCGCGCCATCGCCTGGCTCGAGCGGGCCGAGCGACTGACCCCCGACGACGCCACCAGCTATATCCACCGCATCGCCGCCTACGCCGGCCTCGCCGATCACGAGCAGGCCGAGACCATGTTCTACCTCGCTCAGTCGCTCGAACCCGACCGGGCCGACCTCTACAGCGCCATGGCCGACGCCCTGCTCGATCGCAAGGTCTACGACCGCGCCGCGTGGTGCCTGCGCGAGGTCGCACGCCTCGATCCGCACCACCCCAAGCTCCACGCCCGCCTCGCCGAGGCGATGTCCGCGACCGGCCGCACCGAGCGGGCACGCCAGCTCTATCTGTTGGCCCTGCGCGAGGATCCCGGCGATATCGACACGCTGCTCGACCTGGGCGACCTGCTGGCCAACAGCGAACGCGTCCAGGAGGCCGAGGAGAAGTACCGCCGCGTCCTCGAGCTCGAGCCCGACAACGTCGAGGCCCACTTCGCGCTCGGCGAGCTGGGCGAGCGAGTCCAGGATCCCGCACGCGCTTTGGAGCATTACGAGATCGTGCTGCGCCTGGACCCGGGCTACGCCGAGGCCCGCCGGCGCGTCGCCAGCCTGATCCTCGACGGCATGCAGCACGACGCCCAGCCCGCCCAGCGCCTGCTGCGCATGGACCTGCGGGATTTCTCCGAGCGTCCCGACACCTATCGCGATGAGGACGTCCGCCAGCTCGGCGAGCTGCTGATCGACGCCGGGATGCCGCGCGAGGCACGGGGGGTGTGCGCCGCCCTTGTCGAACGCCACCGCGAGGACGCCTCCTGCTGGCATCTGCTCTCGGTCGCCCTGCTGGAATCCGACGACCTCGACGGCGGCATCGACGCCGCACGCCGAGCCGTCGAACTCGACCCCAGGCACCACCTGGCGATCCACAATCTCGCGCTTGTACACCTGCGCCGGGGGCGCTGGGTGCGAGCTCGCTACTGGCTCCGGCGAGGCCTCGCCATCGCGCCCGAGGATCCCGGCCTCCGCCACCTGCGCACCCGCATGCGCCTGGTCCTCGTCGGCGAGGTCCTGCGCTTCCTCGCCCGCCCCTTCCGCCGCAACCGCTAGCAGCGCAAACAAAATGGGTGCCATGGTCGCCGCCTTGGGCGGCTATGCGATCGAAGCGAGTACATCGTCATCATGCGAAGGCGTCGCCATCCCGACGAAGCTTCACACCGGCTGGAAGCCGGTCCTACCACACCGGCTGCAAACCGGCCCTACCGAGCGGCCTCTCCCAGCATCCCCTTCAGCCGAGCAACCTCCTCGACGTCCTTATCCCCCCGCCCCGAGAGACAGATCACCAGATTCTGCTCCCGATCCATCGTCCCCGCCAGATCGATCGCCTCGGCGATCGCGTGCGCCGTCTCCAACGCCGGGATGATCCCCTCGGACTGGCTCATCAGGCTGAACGCATCCAACGCCTGGGCGTCGGTGCGGACCGTGTAGGTGACCCGCCCGGTCTCCTTCCAATGCGCGTGCTCCGGTCCAACCCCCGGATAGTCCAGCCCCGCAGAGCACGAGTGAACATCGGAGGTCTGGCCGAACTCGTCCTGGAGCACATAGCTGTACGCACCATGGAGAATCCCCGGGCTTCCCACGGCGAGCGTCGCCGCGTGCTGCCCGATCTCCGACGACGTCCCGCCCGCCTCGACGCCATAGAGCTTGACCGACTCATCGTCGATGAAGGTTGTGAAGATCCCCGCCGCGTTCGACCCCCCGCCCACGCACGCGACGATGGCGTCGGGCAGCTTGGAAAAACTCCGCAGGCTCTGGCCCTTGGTCTCCCGTCCGATGATCGACTGCAGCTCGCGCACGATCGTCGGGAACGGGTGCGGCCCGACGACCGACCCGAGCACATAGTGCGTGTTCTCGACCGAACTCATCCAATCCCGCATCGCCTCGTTCGTCGCGTCCTTCAGCGTCTTCGAGCCCGTCGTCACCTCATGGACCTCGGCCCCGAGCATACGCATCCGCACGACATTCAGGCGCTGCCGCCGGGCGTCCTCGGCGCCCATGTAGACCTCGCACGCCAACCCGAACCTCGCCGCGGCGGTCGCCGTCGCCACCCCGTGCTGCCCCGCGCCGGTCTCGGCGATCACCCGGCTCTTCTCCATCCGCTTGGCCAGCAGCACCTGCCCGATCGTGTTATTGATCTTGTGCGCGCCGGTATGGGCCAGATCCTCGCGCTTCAGCCAGATCGCCGCCCCCTTACCCTGCCGAGCCCGCGAGCGCACGAAGCTGGTCAGCCGCTCGGCCGGACACAGCGGCGTCGGCCTCCCCACATACGTCCGCAGCATCTCCCGCAGCTCTTCCCAGAACCGGTCGTCGCGGTAGGCCTGCGCGAACGCGCGATCGAGCTGCTCCAGCGCGCCGATCAGCGTCTCGGGCACGAACACGCCCCCAAACGCACCAAATCGGGTTGGATCGGCCTGCTGCGAGCTCTCCACCTGGGGCTCAGCGGCGGCCGGGACGCCGTTGTCGGTCATAGAGGACTGTACGCCTTCGCCGCCGAACGGGTGCGGGCTCAGCGCCGGGCCAGCGCCAGACGCTCGGCCCTGCGTGCCGCACGCAGCCCGGCGGTCTCGTTCACCCGCAGCAGCAGCAGCAGACCCCCGACGAAAAAGCACAACAGCAGGATGAGCGAGGCGAGTTGCCCGAACGCCTGCGCGACCGCCCCGAACGTGAGCACGCCGACCGCCCCCGAGAGCTTGTACGTCATCCCCCAGAGCCCGAAGAACTCCGCCGAGCGATGCCGAGGCGTGAACCGCCCCACAAGCGACCGGCTCGCCGTCCCGATCCCGCCCAGCGCAAACCCCAGCCCGTTGCCGATCAGCCACAGAGGCCACTGCGGCCCGGACTCCGCCCAGATCAGTTTCACGCTGATCAGGCCCGAAGCGCTGACGATCCAGATCGCGAGATACAGAAAGATCGTCGGGCGGGCCCCGATCCGATCCTGGAAGCTCGAAGTAAACGCCGCGGCGAGCCCCGCAACGACCGTGATCTGCGCCACGAAAATGATGAGATCGACCTGCTCGAATCCGAAGTCCGCCGCGATGATCGCCGCGAACCCGACGATCACCTGCACGCCGAAGCTGTACACCAGAAACGCGAGCAGAAATCGCACGAGCTGGCGATACTGCGACGCGTGGTCGAGCGTCTGGCGCAGCCGCTGGAACCCCGACAGCTCGCTCCCCTCCGCCGGATCGTCCTGCAGATACCGCATCGCCGGGATGATCCCCAGCGCGAACCAGACCCCCGCGAACACAAACAGCGGCCGCCACGTCCGCGGCTCCTCCAGCCCGAACGCCAGCATCGCGATCATCGTCAGGATCAGCAGAATCAACGCTCCGACGTACCCCGCCGTCCAACCGATCGCGCTGATCCGCCCGATGTTCCGCGGCGTCGAGATCAGCGGAAGGAACGACGCCACGAAGTTCTCGCCGAGCTGATAACACAGATTCGCCGGGATATACAGCGCCGCGGCGAGCACGATCATCCCCGGCCCGACAAACCCCAGCGCACACGTCAGCAGCGAGCACAGAATGCCCGTCGTGATCAGAAACTGCTTCCGCCAGCCGCGCCCGTCCGCGATAGCCCCAAGCACCGGCGAGAGCGCGACAACCAGCAGCAGACTTCCCCCGTGGATCAGCGACCAGTTGAACGTCCCCTGGCGCTTGGCGGCCTCAATGACCTCGGCGGTCGCGGTCTCCGCCGGCTGGATCGTGACTACGCCCTGGACATACAGCGAGAAGAGCAGGGTGATGATCAGCAGCGTGAACGACTGGTTCGCCAGGTCGTACATGCTCCACGCCCAGACTTCCTTGGGGCGGTCGAGGTTGCGGAAGGGGTTGAGCATGTGGGCAGCAGGATACGGAGCTTCACAGCGAGGGCGGCGTGGTCGCTTGACATAAGTACCAATCATTGGTATATTTGGTGGCGATTGGAGAACCGCGCCATGGTCCAACGAAACACGAGCGTCGTCCTGGGTGAGCACTTCGACGCGTTCGTCCGCGAACTGCTGAAGTCCGGCCGATACGCCAACGCCAGCGAAGTGATGCGCAGCGGGCTGAGGCTGCTGGAAGAGCACGAGACCAAGGTCCGCGCGCTGCGGGATGCCCTCGCAGACGGAGAACGCACCGGCGACGCCGGAGAGCTCGACTTCGACGCCATCCGGCGCGCCGCCCGATCCCGCGTATCGTCCGGCGATGGCAAGAGCGCTGGTCAAAGATCGGGCGGCTGAGAACGACCTGATCGAGATATGGATCTATTCCTACGAGCGGTGGGGCGAGGAGCAGGCAGATCGATACCTTTCACTCATTGAGAGGACATTGCTCCGTCTGGCCGAGGATCCGAGCTCGGGCAGAATGCGTGAGGCGCTCCGCACCGGATACTGGTCCGTCTCGGTGGAGCGACACGTCGTCTTTTATACCTTTACCGAGAGCGAACTTCGGATTCGCCGCGTGCTGCATCGAGTGATGGACTTCGAACGGCACTTGGATTGACAAACGCTCCTTGCGAGATAGATCTCGCGGCCGAACAGGAACGGAGACGAGAATGAGCGGCGGACGCGAATACACCAAGGGGCAGCGCAAGATCATCAAGCGCCACTACGAGACCGCCGAGCCACGCGCCGTGCAGCGGTTGCAGGAGGTCGTCTCGGAGCTCTATGTGGCCGAGAGCGACAGCGCCGCGAACCGCCTCTGGAAGAGCGCCGCGACAGCGCTCAAAAACCTGAATCGCAGCGACGCACGAGCGCAGCAGATCCTCGAAGAGCGGGACCTCGGCGAGTTGGCTGCCCTCGTGGCGGAACTGACCTAGCCTTCAATCCATCGCATGCGATCGCAAGGCACGTCCGAAGCCCAGGGACGCCGGGCCTGAGGCTCTGCGAAGGCCCGGGTCGGGACTCCGCAAGCTCACCGCAGACTGAACGCGCCAGCTTCGCTCAAAGCCCAGAATCGCGAGCGGTTTGCGTCAAATGGCGGAGAACTCAAACGAATGCGGATGACCGAGCGACGTGCCACCAGCCGTGGCTTTGCACGGCTGGTGCTTCTGGGAGAACGCCCTTGAAACACCAACCGCTCAAAGTAGCGGTTGGTGGCACGATGCTAGACACGCGCGCACGCATCCTGCCGCGAAGCACCTCTGACAAACGACGCAAAAGGCTCTCGCGCCAGAGCCTCTATCCAACGTTCGGTTGCAGGGCCCTTGTCAGAAACTCAGTCTGCAAATCCTTCGCCTCCGCCGCGAACTTCCCAAAGCCGATGTGCTCACTCGGTGCGCCCGTCTGCGCCCAGGTATGAACCTCGACGAGACCGGGATCCGCGCCAACCGCCGCGTAATGCTCCCGGAGCCTCTCCAGAAACACCCGCTGGCTCGCCCACGGCACCATCTCGTCAGCCTCCGAATGCAGCGCCAGCATCGGAATCGTCCGCCAGCCATCCAGGTGCTCGATCGGATCGAGCCGCGCCAGCCGATCGCGCGGATGCTCGACGCCCCACGGCGCACCGCCGTGCCCCTCCAGCGTCGGGTAGTACAACTCCGTCAGCCACCCCGTCGTCGCCTCGACCGCCGCGGCCTTGAACGGATGGTCATCACACAGCCGGCGCAGCGCCGCCATCCCGCCCGCCGACATCCCCGCGATCGCGAGGCGATCCAGATCGAACCATCCGCGCAACTCTCCCTCGGACAGGGCGTTCACCACCGTATCGACATCCATTATGGTCTGTTCGAGCACATCGAGCGTGCGCGTCGGCTGCTGGAGCGACTTGTCCTCGCGGTCGCCGTGCCCCGCCAGATCGATCGCGCAGGTCGCGATGCCCGCGCGCAGCCAGCGGAGATACCGCCCCGGGTCCAGTTCCTTGTAGACGGTCCTGCCGTGCAGCCACAGACAGGTCGGCGCCGCCCGCGCCTCGCCCCCGAACCCATCGGGATGAGCCAGCAGCACGGGGATCTCGCCGCCGATCGTCACCACGCGAGCCTTCTCCCGCAACGACCGTGGCAGGGACACGAATCGACTCTCATCGGGCAGCGTCGGCATCCCCCAGCGTAGTCCCGTGCTCCTCCCGTTCTCGGCGCGAGCATCGCCGTTTCAGTTCAAATGACAACCCCATCGCCACCACCCAACGCCACGCGCGCAGGACCGCCGCCGGGCGCTCAATTTTCTCGCCCGCCATCACAGAAGCCCCCAGACGCCGGACCTGCGGCTTTGCGAGAGTCCGGGTCAAGCCCCACCCGTGTCCGCTTGCGCCGCGGACGTTCCGGACAAGGCCGTCCCTGCCGCGTGCCCAGACGCCCCATAACGCCCCGACCTTTCCGCTCCTCCCTTGGAGCCGCCCCCCCCAGCGCGATACCATCGCTCGTGTCGCGGGAAACCGCGCCAAGGTTAGAGATCGCCGCGCCAACAGCGCACCCGGAGGAGACCCCAATGACCCACACCCTCAGCGCCCTCGCGTGCCTCGCCGGCGCAACCACCCTCGCCGCCGCACAGCTCTACGGCTCCGACAACGCGGGCAACTACTTCCTCGTCAGCGAGATCGACGGCACCGCAACGCTCGTCGGCGACGGCTCCACCTACAACAACAACGGCCTCGGCGCAACCGAGATCGAGGTCCACCCCGCCACAGGCGTCGGCTTCGCCGCCCACCCCAGCACCATGTTCACCGGCAACCGCTACGACGCCCTCAGCGGCGCATCGCTCGGCGCAAACGTCGACCTCGTCGGCGCCTTTAGCGGCCTCGAGTACGTCGGCGACACCCTCTACGGCACCTACGGCGCAGGCTCCGGAGGCGACGATCCCTCCACACTCGCCATCCTCGATCCCCTCACCGGAAACTCCGTCGACGTCGGCCTCTCCGGCATCGGCGTCATCAACGGCCTCGCATACGACCCCGCCACCGGCACCATGTACGCCAGCACATCCCAGAACGCCCTCGGCAACGGCAACAGTTGGCTCGTCACACTCGACCTCGACACCGGCGAGGCCACGATCATCGGCGACATGGGCATCGTCGTCGGCTCCATCGAGTTCGGTCAAAACGGCCAGCTCTTCGGCGGCGGCGGACGCTTCGAGCGAGGAAACATCTACACCATCAACCCCGACACCGCAGAGCCCACCCTCCTCGGCGAAACCGGCCTCAACACCGTCGTCACCGGCCTCACACTCCTCCCCGCACCCGCCGGCATTGCTGTTCTCGGTCTCGCCGGCTTGCTCGCCGTTCGCCGCCGACGCTAACCCAACACCACTTCCCGGACGCCGGACCTGAGGCTTTGCGAAGGTCCTGAGTAGGCGATCCTGTTTGGTCGAAGTCGCGCCTAGTTTCGACATAGAAGTCGAAGGGGGTGTACGCCATGGCGAGCGGGCAGGATAGCGAGGCGAGGCAAAGCTCAGCGATCGGCAAGGCCGGATCAGCCCCATCTGATATAGCGAGACGGTACTATGATCGATCGGTGCGAGTCCTTGTGGGAGTGATTGACAATGAAAGCCGAACTCGAAGACCAAAGCTTAGCGACAGATAGCGACGCGCCATCCGATCTGAAGCAGCGGCTCATGCGGATTCGAGATGGGCTAACCGATGGGTTGATCGAGCGTGAGATTCCGGTTCGGCTCGCGTTTCTCGCCGCTCTGGCGGGGGAGCACTTGCTGCTGATTGGACCGCCTGGCACCGCCAAGAGCGAGCTGGCCCGCCGACTTCGCCTTGCGTTTTCGGAGCAGACTTACTTCGAGCGCCTTCTGACCCGATTCTCGGTGCCCGAGGAGCTGTTCGGTCCACTCTCAATCAGGGCGCTGGAGGAGGACAGATATCAGCGGCAGATCGATGGATACCTGCCGACAGCGTCGGTCGCCTTTCTCGACGAGATCTTCAAGGCCAACAGCGCGATTCTCAACGCCTTGCTGACACTGCTGAATGAGCGGGAGTTCGACAACGGCACGCAGCGCATCAAGACGCCACTGGTTTCGGTCGTCGGCGCGAGCAACGAACTCCCTCAGGAGGAGGAGCTTCTTGCCCTGTATGACCGATTCCTCGTCCGATACCACGTCGCCCCGGTTTCTGACGATGGGTTCTCTCGGCTGCTCGCCCTTCGCGGGCGCTCTGGGGCAAGCGTCGGGAATCCCGATCGTCTCGCGCCGGCGGATCTCCAGCGGATCCAGAGCGGCGCGCTTGCCGTGACAGTCCCGGATGAGGTGGGTGCGCTGCTGAGGGCGATGCGTCAGTTCTGCCGCGATCAGCAGATCCCGGTCTCCGATCGGCGGTGGCGCAAGGCGCTGTTCCTGCTCCAGATCGCCGCGTACACGAACGGACGCTCGGCGGTCTCGGTCTGGGACTGCTGGCTATTGCAGCACTGCCTCTGGCACAAGCCGGAGGAGCGGGAGACGCTGGCGGAGTGGTACGAGGAACGTGCCGGCGCGGCGTCGCCTCGCGAACCGGAGCGGTTTAGTAAAGTGGCCAATGCCTGGAATGAAAAGCTGAAGGAAGATCAAGCCCGAGTGTCACACAAGACAGACGACGAAGGTCGTCCTTTGTTCAAGGATCTCAAGGGCAAGGCCACAATTGAGGCGACCAGTGAGCGCAGGAAGGATCCTCATGGGTATCACAGCGAAATGGAGACTGTACATCACGAGCCGATTACCAGTCCGATCCAGTATGCAGAGGCACACATTTCGGGTCGCGTGAAAAGCGTTGAAATGCACGCAAATCAGGTGTCATTGTTTATCGAGGGCGCGACGGGCGAAATGGAGTCGATTGATACAATAATCCGTGGGGACCTCTGGCTTGATCCGACATTTGCTGTTTTGGCGGTTCGAAACCTCCAGGAGCATATTCGACGTGCGGAACGGGCTTTGTCGAAGCTCGATAAAGCAAGGAAGGGATTCGCAAAGCTCCCTGTTGAGGAAGACTTCGACATTGGCGGCTCGACCGAAGGGGACATCGGTCTGGCCGAAGAATCATCAGAGTGAGTCGTGGTGAAGATTGACACATCCGAATCCGGCGGATCCACTCGACTGTGCGACGCCGCGCTGGAGCGACTGCCCGATGCGCTCTACGCCGCGGTCGTGACCGGTCCGGGGCAGGATCTTGAGGCCCGCATTGCGGGGGTTGTGGAATTGCACTCCTCGCTGCTCGCGGGCGCCATTCCGGAAGCGGACACGCTGGCGTGGCCCGGCTCGCCGATCAAGGAGCGCGTCGTCTCGTGGCTCAGCGACTCGGGCATCGCGCGGTACTGCCGGGACCAGGCGGATCTGACCGACGCCGTGGTGCTCAGCATCATCGAGGAGGTGACCGAAGCCTCGCATCGCCGGGAGCGGAACTCGGAGGAACTGTATCGCGAGCTTGTGGCGATCGAGGAGGCCCGGCGCAAGCCCCAGCAGGTGGGCGGGTTGGAGAAGGCCAAGAGGGCACCGAAGCCGCTGACCGAGACTGAGAAGCAACAACTCCGCGAGCGGGCCGCGCGAGAGGCGCTCGCGAGAGCGTGCGATGGCTTGGATTCCGGGCTGGCGAGCGAGTGGGGCGAGCGGCTCCGGGTCTGGGCGGCGGTCGAGGAGGTCTTCGGCGAACTCGGGGACATGTGCGGGCTCGGTTGGGATCTGTCGCGCTCGGTCCTGCGTCACACGGGCT
This sequence comes from Phycisphaerales bacterium, assembly GCA_029260315.1. Lineage (GTDB taxonomy): Bacteria > Planctomycetota > Phycisphaerae > Phycisphaerales > UBA1924 > S146-42. The sequence continues at coordinate 32,344 of JAJDDM010000012.1, forward strand.
GGCGGGAGGCCGAGAGCCTGGCGAGACTTCTCGAGAGGCTCCCGCAGATTCGAGAGGTGGTGCGTCAGTTGGGGCGGATGCAGTCGGCCGAGCAGGAAGAAGACACGCCGATTCTCGAGCGTCTCTTCGGCCCGGTTCGGCGAGCGCCCGACGAGATTCGCGAGATCGACACGCCGCAGGTCCCTCACGACACCCGGGGCGTCGAGCGCTCCGGCGAGATCGCCCGGATGCTGCCGTCGGAGGCGGTGCTCTTCGTTCGGCCTGCGCTGCGATTGCTCTGGCACGCAAAGCGAGCCGAGCGTGCGTTAGCCACCTATCGCGTGCGAGGTGTGCAGCAGGAGCGGTTTATCGCCGACGACGCCGGCGCCGATGCTCGCGAGGCTGATCGTCCGAAGAAGAAGCGGGAGCGCGGACCGGTGATTGTCTGTCTGGACACCTCCGGCTCCATGCAGGGAGCTCCGGAGACGGTCGCGAAAGCTGTTACGCTCGAGGCCGTGCGGATTGCCCACGCCGAGAAGCGGGACTGCTTCTTGTACGCGTTCAGTGGGCCGACGCAGGTCGCGGAGTTCGATCTTTCGGTGAGACGGGGAGGCGTGCAAGGTCTGCTGGAGTTTCTCGGATGCTCGTTTCACGGCGGGACGGACGTGACCGAGCCCATCGACCGCGCTCTCGAGCGAATCGAGTCGTCGAAGTGGTCCCGCGCGGATGTGATCCTCGTGAGCGACGGCGAGTTTCCGGTTCCCGCAGAGACGGCTGAATCCGTATCGTCCGCCCGGGAGTCACGCGGACTTCGAGTCCACGGTTTGCTCATCGGTACGGAGCGGAGCGATGCGATGACTGCGCTGTGTGAGCCGCTGCATGTGTTCCGAGACTGGGACGCGCTCGCGTGCGGGGCCCAAGTGTGAGGCCCATGTGGATATCCGGCCGAGGCGAACCCTTGGGAACGATCAGCACAAGACAGCACATCGCGCACGGGCGGGACGCCCGTGCCACCAGACCTCGAGACCGCGTGTGGGACCGCGACCGGCGGGAAGCCCGTGCTACCCGTCCTTCTCCGCCAGCATCCGGAACATGTCCACGCACCGCGCCGCATACCCCGCCTCGTTGTCGTACCAGCTCACGATCTTGAAGAACCGATCGTTGAGCTCGATCCCCGCCTCGGCGTCGTAGATCGAGCTGTGGTGGTCGCCGATGAAGTCGCTGGAAACAACCGGGTCCTCGGTGTAGCCGAGCACGCCGCGCATCGGGCCCTCGCTGGCCGCGTGCATCGCCGCGTGGATGTCCTTGAGGCTGGTGGGCTTGGCGGTGCGGAAGGTGAGGTCGACGCAGGAGACGTCGGCGGTGGGGACGCGGAAGGCCATGCCGGTGAGCTTGCCCTTGAGCGCGGGGATGCACAGCGTGACGGCCTTGGCCGCGCCGGTGCTGGCGGGGATGATGTTCATGTAGGCGTTGCGCCCGGCGCGCATGTCCTTCTTGCTTGGGCCGTCCTGGGTCGGCTGGCTCGCGGTGACGCCGTGGATGGTGCTCATCAGGCCCTCGTCGAGGCCGAACTCGTCGTTGATGACCTTGGCGATGGGCGCCAGGCAGTTGGTCGTGCAGCTCGCGTTGGAGACGACGTTGTGCTTGTCGGGGTCGTACTGCTCGTGGTTGACCTTGTAGCAGAGCGTCGGGACTTCGTCGGGGCTCTTGGTCGGGGCGCTGATGATGACGCGCTTGCAGCCCTTGCCCGCAGACGTGTTCTCGATGTGCTTGTGGGCGTCGGCGTGGGTGGTGAACAGGCCGGTGGACTCCAGGACGTAGTCTGCGCCGAGATCGCCCCAGGGAAGGTGCGAGGGGTCGCGTTCAGCGAGGGTGCGCGTGGACTTGCCGTTGACAGTGATGGCGTTTTCGGTGGCCTTGACGTCGGCGAGCTCGCCGTTGAGACGGAAGCGGCCGTGCATGGTGTCGTGGGCAAGGAGGTACGCGAGGTTATCGGCGGGGACGAGGTCGTTCACGCCGGCGATCTCGAAGTTCGGGTCCTCGCTGGCGATGCGATAGACCAGGCGGCCGATGCGTCCGAAGCCGTTGATGCCGATGCGGATGGGCATTGCGTCCGTTCCTTTCCGTGGTCGCGCGGGGCGTGTCGAGGCCCCTTGCGGTGTCCCTGAGAGCGGGCGTGAAACGCCCGGTGATGGCGAACAGTATCGTAGGTCTCACTCACGGATTCATGAACCGCGGGCGCGGCGAGCCGACCTTGGGGTATGCGGTCCGACCAAGACCAGATCGTGGATGAGTTGCTGGTGATCGAGGCCCAGTTGGGCGATCGGGCCTGCCTGGATCTGCTGGTCGATCGCTGGTCCGGTCGGCTGCTGGGCGCGGCCCGGCGGCACACGGGCGACGGAGCCGCGGCCGAGGAGGTCTCGCAGGAGGCGTGGGGGGCGATCGCCAAGGGGCTGTCGCGGTTGCGGGATCCGGCGCTGTTCGGGGCGTGGGCCCATGGGATCGTTCGGCGAAAGGCCGCGGATTGGGTCGCCGCGAGGGGGCGCGAGCGGCGGGAGACGGCACGGACCCGTGGCGCAGAGCCGCGGGGCGGATCGGCGGGGATCCGGGCGGACGGCGAGGAGCTGGTCGGTCTGCGACGGGCGATCCGGCGGCTGCCGGCGGAGCGTCGGGCGATTCTGTTCCTTCTCTATGGCGAGGGGTTGAGCGTGGGGCAGATCGCCTCGCTGCTGGAGGTGCCGGCGGGCACCGTGAAATCAAGGCTGCACCAGGCGCGAGCGGAGCTGCGCGGCCTGCTGGAAACACAAGGAGAATGGTGATGGACAACTTGGATGAGAAGATTCGCGAGGCGTTGCAGGCCGAGGATCGGGACATTTTCGAGACGGGCGAGCCGGGGCTGCGGGAGCTGGTCGCCGAGACGTTTCGGGGGAAGCTGCGGTTCTTCACATGGATGACCTGGGCGATCACGCTGGTGTTCTTCGTGCTGCAGGTGTGGAGTGCGGTGCTGTTCTTTCAGTCCGATAACGTAGAGTCCAAGCTGCTTTGGGCAACGGCGTTTCTGTTCTTTGCGATGGGGGTGGGGATGCTGAAGGTGTGGAACTGGATGCAGATGGACAAAGTGTCCGTGTTGCGTGAAATCAAGCGGCTGGAACTGCAAGTGGCCAGAATGAGCGCTACGCGGGATCAGCGTTAGCGGGCGTTGGGAGGCGGAGGTCTGAGGCGATTGCCCCAAGGGGGCAGGAATTGTTCTGAAAAGAAGTATGAAAAAGTCAGGGGATGGCTTGATTTTGGGCTTGCATGGGTTTGGGCTGTCCCCTATCCTCGGTGCAGGTCAGGAAACTGTTGTTTCCAAGAGTTGTGTGGATGTTTGGGGTTCTTTGCCCCTCGACATGGAATAGTGAGGAGATTGAAGATGAAGAAGAGTGCAGTACTGCTTGCCGTGGCTGGTCTGGCGACCGCCGCCAGCGCCCAGTCGTTCGCGATTTACAGCGTCGATGGCGTCAATCTGACCGATGGCGGCCGCGGCACCAACAACGCCCAGGCGGGCGACGTGATCCGCATGAGCCTGCGGGTCGAGCATGACGGCCACGGCTTCGGCGGTGGCAAGGTCGACATCGGCTACGGCGGCGTTGCCGACGGCGACATCACCATCACCGAGCCCAACAACGTCGTGCTTCCGCCGGACGTGCTGAACTGGTCGGACCTGAGCCGTCACCCGCACACACGCATTGTCGTCAGCGACGGCCCGGGCGACTCGATCCAGTCCCGCAACGAGGACGTTGTCGCGAACGGCGGCACCATCAGCGACGTGAACGACGACTTTTTCGACTTCGCCAGCACGCCTCCGGGCCTCGGCGGCCTGTCCGGCCCCTTCCCGATCACCAGCGGTGATTCGATCTTCAACTTCGATTACGTCTACCAGGGCGGCGTCGACTCGTGGGACGCGCTGACCAACGGCGAGGCCCGCCTGTGGCGTGATGGGGCCGACAACAACGGTGCTGTTGTCGACGCTCGCAACGGCGAGACCTTCTTCGTCAGCCCCGCGCCGGCCAGCCTGGCCCTGCTGGGTCTGGGCGGTCTGGTTGCCGGCCGTCGGCGTCGCTGATCGCGATTTCGACAGCAAGTTGCTGAATCGCGGCCCCCGCTTCTCGCAGGCGGGGGCTGTTCTTTTTGCTGGGTCCGGGGCCTGTGAGTTATAGGACGTTGTGTGAGAGTGGGGATCTGTGGCGTCAGGATGAAAATCTTGGACTTCTTTTTCAGATTCGTTGCCGGGGTGTGAGAGTTGGGGCATGTTGTGCGTGGGTCAGGAAACACCGGTTTCCGTGAGTTTGAGAAATGGTTGGGGTCGAAACCCCTCTGATACATGTGCTTGTGAGGAGATTGAAAATGAAGAAGAGTGCGATCCTGCTCGCCGTTGCTGGCATGGCGACCGCCGCCAGCGCCCAGTCGTTCGCGACCTATAGCATGACCGGCGTGAACCTGACCACGGGTCTGCCGCTGAACCAGGCCGCTCCGGGCGACGTGATCCGTCTGAGCCTCCGCGTGGACCACGACGGGCACGGCTACGGCGGTGGCAAGACCGAGATTCTTTATACGGGCGTTGCCGATGGCGATATTACCATTAGCGAGCCGAACAATGTCGTGCTTCCCCCGGACGTTCTGAACTGGGAAGATCTGGGCCGCCATCCGCACACGCGTATCGTCGTGAGCGACGGTCCGGCCGATTCGATTCAGTCCCACAACATCGACGTGGTCGCGTCGGGCGGCAAGGTCACCGACGTGAACGACGACTTTTTCGACTTCGCCAGCACGCCTCCGGGCCTCGGCGGCCTGTCCGGCCCCTTCCCGATCACCAGCGGTGACTCGATCTTCAACTTTGATTATGTGTACCAGGGCGGCGCCGACAACTGGGACGCGAACTCCAACGGAACCGCCCGCCTGTGGCGGGACGGTGCCGACAACAACGGTCTGGTCGTGGACGCTGATGCCGGCGCGACCCTCATCGTCAGCCCCGCGCCGGCCAGCCTGGCCCTGCTGGGTCTGGGCGGTCTGGTCGCCGGTCGTCGCCGCCGCTAATCCGGGCGACGTTCACACAGTTCTTTGCTGATCGCAGCCCCCGGCCTTGTGGCCGGGGGCTGTTCTTTGTTTGTCCAGAGCTGGCCACAACTGATGACAGCCGGCCATTGTTCTAGGAGTTCCATGGGCGAGACCGGTTTCATCGAGGGATCCGCTTTCGATGGTCCTCATCCGTGTTATGCTCCATGTATCAACCGGCCGCGTTCTGCGGTCGTGGGGGCGTATCTCGCGGTCGCGTGGCCGAACGGCGACGAGTGGGCACGCGCGTGTTCTTCGTCGGCGATCTTGGCGCGGGAGGCTCGCGATGAGCACTTGGCGACGAATCGGTGCGGCAATGGTGGGGCTGGCGAGCTGTGGCGCGAGCGGCCAGACGTTCGCGGAGTATTTTCTTGACGGCGTGAACCTGACCGACGGCGGGCGCGGGATGAGCAACATTCAGCCGGGAGACGTTGTTCGCCTGAGCTTGCGTGTGGCGCACGACGGGCACAGCTACGGCGGGGGCAGGGTCGAGGTTCTCTATGGCGGCGCATTTGACGGGAGCATCACGATCAGCGAGCCGAATGAGTTCGTGAATCCGCCGGACATCCTGGACTGGGCAGACCTCGGCCGCCACCCGTACACCCGGATCGTGACAAGCGACGGCCCCGCGGACGCGACGCAGCCGCACAACGTTGATGTCGTCGCCAGCGGGGGCAAGGTGACGGACATCAACGACGATTTCTTCGATTTCGCGAGCACGCCGCCGGGCCTTGGCGGCCTGACGGGTCCGTTCCCGATCACCAGTGGTGACTCGATCTTCAACTTCGATTATGTGTTCGGGGGCGGGTTGGACAAGTGGTCCACGCGCAACGTGGGCACGGCGCGCCTGTGGCGAAGCCGGGTTGACGTCCTCGGCGTCGAGGTTCCTGCAACGGACGGAGATATTTTTTGGGTGGGCATTCCCGCGCCGCATGGCGTGGGCGTCCTGGCATTGACCGGCATGCTGCTGCGGCGGCGGGTTGGTGGCAGATGAAGCATCATCGACCTTGGACAGTTTCGGCGTATGCGGTTCTCGTTGCGAGCGGCGCGGCGAGCGGTCAGACGTTTGTGACGTACGGGATGGATGGCGAGAACCGGACGGATCTCGGTCAGTGCCGTTCGATCCGGGCAAGGGGTTGCTCGTGATGGAGGCGTGCGACGCGGATCTCGATGGCGACGGGGACGCGGATGCGGACGACTTCTTCGCGTATCTCGATGCGTTCGCGGCGGGCGAGCTGGGCGTGTGCGACGTGGACGAGGATGGCGACTGCGACGCCGAGGATTTCTTTGGGTATCTGGACCTGTTCGCGGCGGGTTGTTGAGCTACTCGTACTGGATGACCGAGTGCACCTGGCCGTAGCTCGCGACCGACTCGCGGGCCTTGAGGAACGCGAGCTCGATGAGCACAGCGATGCCGGCGATGTCGGCGCCGCACTTGGTGACGAGTTCGCAGGCGGCGCGCATGGTGCCGCCGGTGGCGAGCAGGTCGTCGACGACGAGGACGCGCTGATGCTCGACGAGGGCGTCCATGTGGATCTCGAGGCGGTCGGTGCCGTACTCGAGGGCGTAGTCGACGCCGTGGACGCTGCGGGGGAGCTTGCCGGGCTTGCGGATGGGGATGAAGCCGGCGGAGAGGGACTGGGCGATGGCGGTGCCGAAGATGAAGCCGCGGCTTTCCGCGCCGATGACGAAGTCGATGTTCTTGCCGCGGAAGGGGTTTGCCATGAGCTCGACGGCGAGGGCGAGGCCGGCGGGGTCGGCGAGCAGGGGGGTGAAGTCTTTGAAGACGATGCCGGGCTTGGGGAAGTCGGGGACGTCGCGGATGAGGGCCTTGAGGTCGGTCATTGTGGAGCAAGGGTATCAGGGATTGGGGGAACGTCGTCGGGGTCTTGGGTTTGGGCGTCGTTGCAGGTTCGGCGCTGGTGGACGAGCCACCAGTGGCACGCAATGCCGTGAACCCTTGCGGCTCTTTCGCGAACGAAGCTGCTGGGGATCGCCGCGCGGAGCGTGCAGAGGCACCGAGAAGGCCGCAGAGCCGCCCATCTCGGTGGCACGGGGGAATGGGCGTCGTTGCACGTTCGGCACTGGTGGGCGAGCCACCAGTGGCACCGTGTCGTGCGATCGTCGCGGATGTCCGCGGCTGAATACAGTGGTGGATGGTTGATCGTCCGCAGAAGAGCAAGGCCTCGGAGAAGCTGGAGGTCATCGAACCGATCGGCAAGCGGATCCTGATCCGCAAGGATGAGGATCGCAAGCAGACCAAGACCGGCATCCATCTGCCGGACAAAATTGAAATCCCGACGATCACGGGGCGGGTGGTCGCGATCAGCGCCCAGATCGAGCGGGACGCGGATTATCCGGTGCGCCAATATGACCGGGTTCTTTTCAATCCCAAGAACGGGATTCCTGTAGACTTCGAGGGCGATAACCGCCTGTTCGTGATCCCCGTCGAGGACGTGGTCGCGGTCTTCCGGCGGGATGCCGACGAGTAGGCGATGACAGCGGATCCCGGGGTCAGCGCGGCGAAGGGGCTCAGCGGGCTGGACGACCCGCTGGCGATCACGCCGCTGACGCGGGCGTTCGATGTGAGGGTGCGTCCGCCGGGGTCCAAGAGCGTGACGAACCGGGCGTTGCTGCTAGCGGCGCTGGCGAGGGGCAAGAGCCTGCTGCGCGGGGCGCTGGTGGATGCCGACGATTCGCAGAGGATGATCGAGGCGGTGCGGGCGCTGGGTGGCGGGGTTGAAGTGCGGGACGAGGAGGTGGTGGTTTCGGGCGTCGATGGACGCTGGCGCGTCGGCGAGGGCGTGACGCTGGACCTGGAGAACGCGGGGACGGCGACGCGGTTTCTCGCGGCGTCGGCGGTGCTCGGCGATGGGCCGATCACGCTGGATGGCAACGCGCGGATGCGCGAGCGGCCGATCGGAGAGTTGGGCGACGCGATCAATGCCTTGGGGTGTGAGGTTCGATATGGCGGGCGAGCGGGGTGTCCGCCGCTGACGGTTGTTCCGCCGGCGGATTTGGAGTCGCTCGAGTCGGACCTGGCGATGGGTCGGACGCAGTCGGGTCAGTTCATCTCGGCGTTGCTCATGCTGGGGGCGGCGTTGCCGCGAGGGTTGACGCTCTCGTTGCACGCGCCGCCGACGAGCGAGTCGTATGTGCGGATGACCCTGGAGATGCTGAGCCGGGTGGGGGCGAGCGTCAGGACCAGCGCGGACATGCGGCTGATTCGGGTGGGGCCGGCGCGGATGGAGCGGGCGAGCTCTGCGCGGGCGTTCGACGGGTTCACGATGGAGATCGAGCCGGACGCGAGCGGGGCGACGTACTTCTGGGCCGCGGCGGCGCTTCTCAAGGGAGCCCGCTGCGAGGTGCGCGGGCTGGGGGCGTCGCCGATGCAGGGCGATGCGCAGTTCTGCGATGTGCTCGCGCGGATGGGCGTGCGGACGCGCGCGGCGACCGAGGAGGACGACGGGATTGTCTGCGAGGGCTCGGGCGAGATCCTGGCGGTGCTGGCGGATATGAGCCAGATGCCGGACGCCGCGGTGACGCTGGCGGTGCTGTGCGCGTTCGCGAAGGGTTCGAGCGTGCTGCGCGGCGTGCGGACGCTGCGGGTGAAGGAGTGCGATCGGATCGAGGCGCTGCGGACAGAGCTTGGGAAGATCGGGGTTGCGGTGGATGTGTCCGCGGATGGCGATGCGATAACGATTGCGCCGCCGGGGGGTGGGGTGGATTGTTCTGAGGGTGTTGAGCGGGTGGAGTTCGAGACGTACGGCGATCATCGGATGGCGATGGCGCTGGCGCTGGTGGGGCTGCGACGAGGGAACGTGTTCATTCGGGATCCGGGGTGTGTGGCCAAGACGTATCCGGGGTTTTGGCGGGAGTTGGAGCGGTTGGGGGAGAGTCCGAGGGCGGGGCGCGTTGGATCGCGAGGTTCATCTTCGTAGCGAGTTTCCGACCGCCCCCACGGACGGAACCGCGAGCGCAGGAGCTTTTGCGTCGTTGGTCACAACTGCTTCGCGGCAGGGTGCATGAGCGAGTGACTAGCGTCGTGGGGGCCGCCCCCCC